>NZ_JBNNOR010000021.1:0-62525 GCF_050274955.1 Peribacillus sp. NPDC006672 | reverse complement strand
AAGACGATTTCCATTCAAGTATCGAATGAGAATCGTCTTTTTTTAATTTGATTTACCGTACTAGTTAGAAAAACGTGAGTTTTTCAGCAGCCTCCTTAAAAATGTCCATTTTTTTTCGTGTTTTTTTATGCTGTTTACTAAAAGAAATAAAAGGGATGAAGTGAAGTTAGCTTGTGTGTTTCTTATGCTAGTTTTCCTAAAAAGGACAACTGAGGTGAAGTGTTTTTTCATATTGGGATAATAATTGGATTAATGACCTAAACTGCTGTTAAAGAATAGTGCCAGGGCAGTAAGTATTTATTGGGGAAGGAACCAAATTAGCAATCAAAGTGGGAATGGCAATCAAATAAGTATCATAATGGAGCGGAATGTTCATTTTATACTCTTTGCTTCCATATAATAGTGACCAGTGTTGGACCGCAAAGGTATTGAAGCAAAAAAACGACATGGTGTGAACAATGCCGTTACCCACGTCCATGGTCGAGTTAGAAAAATTCGTTTTTAAATCCTGGCTAACATCGTCATCATTCACGATTCCATCGATAATTACCTAATTAACATGATAGGTAATGGAATTCGCAGTGTTGAGAAAATTCGGATTTGTTCTTGGGGTTATGTATGTAGCGAATATATTGTAAAAATTATATTTTATTATATTAAAGTAACATTAAATGGAAAATGAAGTGGGACTACATGTAAATCCTAGACTCCATAAGTAAGAAATTAAACACTTATTATATTTCATTTCCTTAAGAATTTCGAATATTTCAGTTTATTTACCAACTTCTTACTGTGTTTTAATGAACTTTATGTGACAGATGTCACTTTGTATTGTCTTTTTTTTCACTTGGGATTAATATTGTTATGTCGGGGTTTGTGAACATGGTAACACTTTGTCCGAATAATTACCAAAAGGAATTTTATTATGTAAGAAAGGGGTAGTACTATGAAAATAAAATGGGCTTTATTAACTATACTTTTTACCATCGCCACTGTGCTAACGGGTTGCGATAACCCATTAATGGTCTTGGACCCTAAAGGGCCAGTAGCTGCAACACAAGCAGATGTCATTATGATATCGATATGGACAATGGCCTTTGTTGTTCTTGTCGTAATCGTACTGTATGTCTTCATGATAATGAAATATCGTGCTTCCAAACAGCGTGATGATTATGAACCACCTCATATTGAAGGAAGTAAGGTTCTTGAAATAATTTGGGTTGCAATCCCAATTTTAATCGTCGCTTTCCTTTCATTTGTTACTGTTAAAACAACAAATGAAGTCGAGGCAACACCTAAAGGATACGAAAAACAGGAACCATTAGTTATCTACGCTGCATCTTCTAACTGGAAGTGGCACTTTAGTTATCCGGAAGAAAATATCGAAACAGTTAACTATCTGTTTTTACCGACTAACCGACCAATTGAATTTAAACTTTATTCATACGGACCAATTGCTAGTTTCTGGATTCCGCAACTTGGAGGACAAAAATATGCTATGTCTGATATGGTTACCACGTTGCACTTAGCGGCTGAAGTACCAGGAGAGTATATGGGTCGAAATTCAAACTTCAGTGGTTCAGGTTTTGCTCAGCAAACGTTCAATGTAAATGTAATGCCTACAAAAGAATATGATAAGTGGGTAAAAGAAATTAAAGCAACTGCTAAACCGATTACTGAGGATAAATTCAATAAATTACTAGAACCTGGTCATGTGGGACAATCCACGTTTACTGGAACTCACTTAGAGTTTTCTCCAGCTCCAGAAGGTGAAAATTCAGGTCATCACCACGGATCATCTGATACTGAAAAAGAATCCGATGAATCTATCAAAGATTCACACGAGGAACATTCAGAACACAGCAACATGAATCATTAAGGGTTTAACTTACAGTCTACTAAACAATTAGTTTTACACGATAAGGATTATTTCCTGAAAGGAGTCACAAAAGTATGGATTACTTTGATCGATTTGCCGTACCTCATCCAAGTCCTGCGATTTATGCATCCATGGTTGCCATTGGCTTAACCATGATTGCGGTTGTTGCCGGAATTACCTATTTTAAAAAATGGGGTTACTTATGGCGTGAGTGGTTAACAACGGTTGACCATAAACGTATTGGTATCATGTACATCTTGTCAGCACTACTTATGCTTTTCCGTGGTGGCGCCGATGCTCTCATGATGCGTGCTCAAACGGCTATTCCAGATAACGGTTTGTTAGATGGACAGCATTATAATGAAATTTTTACAACACACGGGGTTGTCATGATCCTGTTTATGGCTATGCCATTTATCATTGGGTTAATGAACATTGTTACACCATTACAAATAGGGGCACGTGACGTAGCATTCCCACGTCTAAACGCAGTAAGCTTCTGGTTATTCTTTATGGGGGCAATGCTATTTAACATCTCTTTCGTAGTCGGTGGTTCTCCTGATGCAGGCTGGACATCTTACTTCCCGCTGGCAAGTAACGATTTCAGTGAATCAGTAGGTTCGAACTATTACGCGATTGCAATTCAAATAGCTGGTATCGGTACATTACTGACTGGTATCAACTTTATCGTAACCATCTTGAAAATGAGAGCACCTGGCATGAATTTAATGAAAATGCCAATGTTCACATGGTCTATCTTGATTACAAACTTTATTATCGTTTTCGCTTTCCCTGTATTGACGGTGGCACTTGCGTTGATGACAATGGATCGGCTATTCGGTACTCAGTTCTTTACGATGACTAATGGCGGTAGCGATATGCTTTGGGCAAACTTGTTCTGGGTTTGGGGACATCCTGAAGTTTATATAGTTATTCTTCCAGCTTTCGGTATTTACAGTGAAATCATTTCGACTTTTGCACGTCGTAACTTGTACGGGTATAATTCGATGGTAATCTCTATGGTAGCTATCTCTACACTATCTTTCGTAGTATGGGCTCACCATTTTTATACAATGGGTCACGGTGCAATGGTTAACGGTATATTCTCGGTTACCACAATGGCAATTGCTGTTCCGACCGGTGTTAAGATATTTAACTGGTTGTTCACACTTTGGAAAGGTAAAATCGTTTTTACCGTCCCAATGTTATACTCTTTAGCTTTCATTCCGATTTTCACTCTCGGTGGGGTAACTGGGGTTATGCTTGCCATGGCAAGTGCCGACTACCAATACCATAATACAATGTTCTTAGTAGCTCACTTCCACTACGTTTTGATTCCTGGTACTGTATTTGCCGTACTTGCTGGTTTTACGTACTGGTGGCCAAAAATGTTTGGCTTCATGTTGAGCGAAAAGATAGGGAAATGGTCGTTCTGGTTCATTACAATCAGCTTTAATGTAACATTCTTCCCGATGTTCATAACTGGTTTAGATGGGCAAGCACGTCGTATGTATACGTACTCTGAATCAACGGGCTATGGTCCATTGAATTTGCTCTCTTTCGTTGGAGCAATTGGCTTAGCAATAGGTTTTGCGCTTATTGTGTACAATATCTATTGGAGTACTCGTTATGCTTCAAGAAATATTTCAAAAGATCCATGGGATGCACGTTCTCTAGAGTGGGCTACACATACACCAATACCAGAATACAATTTTGCAGTTGTTCCTACAGTTGATTCTACAGAAGCATTCTGGGATTCTAAGAAAAAGGGCTTTAAATTATTTGGTGGTAAAGTAGAAAAGATTCATATGCCAAATAACAGTGGCGTGCCGTTCATCATGAGCTGTATCTTCTTCGTTTGGGGCTTTGCAATGGTATTCAGCATGTGGATCATTGCAATCATTGCAACACTAGGTATCTTTGCATGTATGGCTCACCGTTCATTCGAAAAAGATCACGGACGTTATATCTCCGTTGAAGAAATTGAAGAAACTGAAAATAAATTGCGAGGTGCTAAGTAATGAAAATAGATAACTCGCTGCCACTAGAATATAGTACGGAAGAAAATCGCTTAAAGATTTTTGGGTTTTGGATTTTCTTGGGGGCAGAAATAGCTCTTTTCGCTACACTGTTCGCCACTTATTTTGTATTAATTCATGGTACTGGAAATGGTCCTACAGGGGATGAGCTTTTTAAAGTGCCAACCCTAATGCTTCAAACAATTTTTCTTTTAACCAGTAGTTTTACCATTGGTCTTGGAATCAATGCAATGAGACTTGGCAGACAGAAAGCGATGATTAGTTTCTTCGTTATCACTCTTATTCTTGGTTTAGGCTTTTTGGGAGTCGAAATCTATGAATTCGTGGAGTATGTACATGAAGGAGCAACCATCCAAACAAGTGGTTTCTTATCTAGTTTGTTTGCTTTACTAGGTACGCATGGAGCTCACGTTACACTTGGTTTATTCTGGGGAGCATTCATCATTATGCAGATTAAAAAACGCGGTATGACTCCAGAAACTACAAACAAAGCGTTCATCTTTTCTCTTTACTGGCATTTCTTAGACGTTGTCTGGATTTTCATCTTCAGTTTCGTCTACCTGAAAGGAATGATGTAATATGAAAGAATTATTCCCACGGGGACAAGTTATGGGATTTGCTTTTTCACTAGTCCTGACTTTGGTTGCACTATCGGTTATAGTGTATGATCTCTCACTTAAAATGGCTATGATCATCCTGCTTGTTACAGCCTTCATGCAAGCTGCACTTCAATTTGTTATGTTCATGCATGCAGGAGAGTCTGAAGATAAAGCATCGATTTACACAAACGTTTACTACGGATTGTTTGTTGCATTGGTTACAATTTTCGGTACAATGCTAACAATGATCTGGGGATATCAATAATCCATTCCTGCAAAACTGGGCGTCTTGATGACGCCCAGTTTTTTGTATTTAAATTTTGGTGATTACATACATTCAATTCACTGCGCATAGAAATTTGTATTTTTAAGAAAGAAGAGGAGAATACTGTGATGGAAAATATTAGTGGCTCCTTAATTTTAATTGTGTATCCTGCATTATATTTTTGTGATTTAGTATAAAGTTTTTATATTCACCAATAGTTAAACGTTAATAGAACAGACACATTTCCTAAGAAAAGCTTTCCGCTCTTTTGATATAATAAGTGATATAGTAGTTAACTTATGCCTTAGCGGAGATGATGAATATGACATTACCTGTTTTGATTGTGACAATTCTCATAAGTGTGATCAAATTATTAGTTACCTGTCTTCCAACCGATGCAGTGAATTGGATAATCAGCAAATTTAAAATGCATTCAGAACTTAGTGACGCGAATGCCACCGTAACCTTTGACGGAAAAAGGTTGGAAGGTGAAGAAAAAATACAAGTTATTAATTATTTCAACAAAGCTCAATTTTTGAAAAAGAATCATATATTCCCTGGTAATGAACAATTATTTTTACATCCAGAGAACAGTGGGACTCCATTAGTCATTGATACTAAAGAAGGCAAGAAGGATATAAGATTATTTTTATACATTTACAACGACCACGTGGATGTAGTTAAACAGTACAAGAAGAAAGTAGTTGCGTATAGCCTGTTTTCCAATAGCCTTCAAGAACGTTCAATGCCATTAATAAGGGAATTAGTTTAAAAGGAACATAAAAAAAGACGCTCTTTTTTATGGTTCAGATTGAGAGTTTAATTTTCACAAACTGAAGCATTTAAATTGGCATCATATGAAAAAAACTATAAAAAGTAAATTTAAGGGAAAAATCGTTTATCGTGGGGTTCTTTGAATAGAAAAAATTCAAAAATACATTATAAATCGGTTTGAAATGTGAAAAGTAATTTTGCTGATTATATCTAAAAAGGTAATAAAAAAAGCAGGTATCTAAAGCGATGCCTGCTTTTTTATGCTTTCCATTGTTTTTCCACTTGATGAAGGGCTTGTTGTAAAATTTCTTCTTGATTGGTACCTGGTTTAGTAAGGACGTTAGTTTGATAAGATTTTCCTTGGAAATCAACTGTTACTGTAACTTTTACCATTATGAATCATTCCTTTCCTGGTTCAATATTATATGAGTTGGTTGTGCCTACTTCTTTTATACCCGAGGGGAAAGATTTTTCAAACATTGCGAAGTAGTACAGTGCGGGTTTTAATATTCAAAATTATCTGATATTTAAAGAGGGATGTCAACACTTTTTTTTCGACAGACTCCATTTCCTTACTTATTTTTATGTTTAGAGGATTGTTGTATTGGGGTCAGGCCATACCATATTTTGTGGCTATATAAAGACGACCTGGCTTGTGTGCGCATAACAGCCAGGTTGTTTTTGTGAAATTAACAATTCATATTTTTGTTAAGATAATTCCGATTAATGCTGCAAGTACTCCAGCAATTTGATAGGTTTTTAGTCTTTCTTTGAATAAATAACATCCAGCGAATACGACAACTAAACAATTCAGGCTGACGACAGGGAAAATGATGCTTGCGATCCCGGTGTTCAACGCAAAGAAATAACACCCATAGCCTATCATGCTTAAAAAGCCTACTAAGGAACCGATTTTGACTTCCTTTAGCTTGATTTTTTCATTTTTAAAGGCCAGGGCCGAAAGAAGATAAAGCATTCCGCCTCCATACATTGATACAAGGATATCAAGGGAGTTTAAATGAAGACGTGTTGATGTCGTCATAAGAATGCCGAGCACACCAAAAGATAAGATGGAGAATAATGTGTGCATCATCCAAGGTAAATATTGATGATTGCCCTTAGCGTTAGGTGTATACTGAATGACTAAGGTAGCGAGAAACATGCAGACGATTCCGCTCCACTGCAGCGAAGAAATATGCTCATGAAAAATTAATGCAGCACATAGGATGGGAAATATTGCATTTGCCGCGATCAGTGGTGATGTCAAACTTGCCGGCCCTTTTTCAAAGGCGCTTGCCATCTGGATGTTACCATTAGCGTTCAGTACACCAATAGCTGCACCAAGCAAGATAGATAGCCAGTCAAGCTTCAAACCATCCATAAAAGCTCCATAAAAAATGGACAAAATAAAAGCTGAAAAATAAAAGAAAAATTGGATATGTACCTTTGAGTAACCTTTTCCGCTACTCCATTTAAAAATGCTGTTATTGATTCCGAAACATAAACTGGTGATGAGAGCCGCAAAAATCCACATTGCTTTTATCTCTTCCTTCATGTAGGATAAACTTCTTCTACATTTTAAGCCGTATACATGTAGGAATCAAACCAAATTTAAAAGTATGATTGACAGATTAGATATTTTTTTCTATATTTACTATGACAATTTTAAAATATTTCCCGAAAAACGGGAGAGGTTCATAGCATCACCCTCTTAAAAAAACTATGGCTTTGATTTTTTTTGCGAATCAACCATATCTTTGAGGAGATATGGTTTTTGTTATATAGAGGCCCATTTTATGAATCTCCCCTGACAAACGTGGATGAGGAGGACTTTTTATGTCTGGAAGAAAAGAAGAAGAATTAAAAAAAGATATCACACTGCTTGGGAATCAAGGGACAAAATATACATTCGACTATGCGCCTGAAATTCTGGAGTCATTCGATAACAAACATCCAAACCGTGATTATTTCGTCAAATTCAATTGTCCGGAGTTTACAAGCCTATGTCCAATTACTGGCCAGCCGGACTTTGCAACCATTTACATCAGCTATATCCCCAGTGTAAAGATGGTGGAAAGCAAGTCTTTGAAACTTTATTTATTCAGCTTCCGCAACCATGGTGATTTCCATGAAGACTGCATGAACATCATCATGAATGATTTAATTGAGTTGATGGACCCGAAATATATTGAAGTCTGGGGCAAGTTTACACCTAGGGGCGGAATTTCTATTGATCCATACACAAATTATGGTAAACCAGGGACGAAGTTTGAGGAAATGGCGAATTTCCGCTTGATGAATCATGACTTATACCCGGAAACCGTGGATAATCGCTAAAGATTGGAAAAAGACAAATGCACTTAATCTTGAGCAAAATTCAAAGGGAATTTCAAAAGGGGTTCGGAACGTTTTCATTCCGAACCCCTTTTGTCTACAAACTGAGACTATAGGCAAAAGCGGTTCTATCTAAATGTTAAAACAAAGTTGATTGGAGCGGGTGTGCGAGACTCCTGCGGGAAATACGCGTCCAAGGGAGAGCCCGCAGGCTGAAAGCTGAGGAGGCTCCCGGACCGCCCGCGGAAAGCGAGTGCCCCTACGTTCCAATCAACGTTCAAATTGTACCAGCCATAAAAAAGTAGACAAAGGCATATGCCTTTGTTTTTTTTATTTTTGCTATTCTCATTCAGTAAACTCACTGTTTTGTGCTTTTTAAAAATACAAATGTCCTCTCGGAATGGAATTATTGCTTGATTGTTTCGTAAAAAAACGTAATAATAGGAAGAGATAATTTTGACAGAATATTTTCAAAAATAGGGGATGTCGTAATGAAAGTTGCAAAGTTTGGCGGAAGTTCACTTGCGTCAGGTGAACAGGTGAAAAAGGTATTCGAAATTGTGGTTGCTGAACCAGAGAGGAAGATTGTGGTCGTTTCGGCTCCAGGGAAACGCAATTCAAATGATATAAAGGTGACGGATTTATTGATTGAGGCTGCGGAACAGCAGCTGCGCGGGGATAATGGGGAGCATTTGATAGAAGATGTAGTATCCCGCTATGCGAGCATTGCTGAGGAGTTAAATATATCCGAGGAGGTCATCACTGGAATTCATGGAAATTTAAAAACACTGTTGCATGCAGACCAATCTAACCCGAAGCGCTATTTGGATGCTTTAATGGCCAGTGGCGAGGATAATAATGCGAAGCTAATCGCAGGTTATTTTCAAAGCCGTGGTGTAGAGGCTCATTATATAAATCCAAAGAAGGCTGGCTTGATCGTAACAGATGAAGATGGATTCACCCAGGTGATGCCTGAGTCGTATGATCGGTTATATGCTCTGCGTGATGAGCCTGGAATAGTAGTATTCCCGGGGTTCTTCGGATACACGTTAGATGGTGAGGTTTTAACATTCTCAAGAAGCGGTTCCGATATTACAGGTTCGATTCTTGCAAATGGGGTCAAAGCCGATTTGTATGAGAACTTTACGGACGTGGATGCCGTTTATGCGGTGAATCCAAATGTGGTTTCCAATCCGAAGGGAATCAGGGAATTAACCTATCGCGAAATGCGGGAGCTTTCTTATGCCGGTTTCTCGGTATTTCATGACGAGGCGCTGATTCCTGCATTCCGTGCGGGAATACCAGTCCATATACAAAATACAAACAATCCGACTGCACAAGGGACCCGCATTGTAAGTACACGGGATAATACGAATGGGCCGGTTATTGGGATTGCAAGTGATAAAGGATTTTGCAGTATTTACATTAGCAAATATTTGATGAACCGGGAAGTTGGTTTTGGCCGGAAGCTGCTGCATATCCTTGAAGATTACGGAGTTTCGTATGAGCATATTCCATCAGGCATCGATGATGTGACACTTATTCTAAGGCAGGACCAGATGGAGGGTGAAACCGAGAAGAAAATCATTTCACGAATCAAGAAAGAGCTTCATGCCGATGAAGTGAATGTGGAGCATAATCTTGCCTTAATCATGATTGTAGGTGAAGGAATGCGTCATAATGTCGGTACAACGGCAAGGGCGTCAAAAGCGTTGGCCGAAGCAAAGGTGAACATTGAAATGATCAACCAGGGCTCTTCGGAAGTAAGCATGATGTTCGGTGTGAAAGGGCACAGTGAAGAGACGGCCATTCAGGCCTTATACCACGAATTTTTTTAAGAAAATGAATGTAGAGCCTCCTTGGGAAAGGGGGTTTTTTACCGTGAATTCAAAACCTCGTAAACAAAACGTATTTACGATAATAAGGGGACTTGCTTAAAATTAGTACGTTCGACTAAAAGCGCATGTCAATAGCTATTAAAACTATGGTATGCAATGCGACCACTGTAACAATCAGGAATTGATGCTGAAGCATGACAAAATGAAAAAATTAAATGTATATTCATATTAACATGAGTTCATATGGATGGCTTATTTTATCATTTTTTTGTCGTTTAAAAATCCTTTGCAATTTGACCCTTTATTTTCCACAATAATTTAGGCATGATGAAGGAAGAGGAAACGAAAGAGGGCGGACGAAATGGGTGTGTGGTTAATAAATCTACGAATTTTCATGTTTCTTATGATTAGCTTTTTCTATTACTGGAGAATTCTTGATTCGGATGTGTTATTAAAAGGGGTAGTCATAGTGGCTGCTGTAGGATTTATGCTGAATCATTATTTGCTTTTTCATAATGAATCTTCAGCTAATAAGCTGTGGGTTATCTACCTGGATGGCCTGCTTAGTTTTGGGTTAGGCTTTTTATTTCCGAATTCAACTTTATACTTGATTCTAGTTGGCGTGGTAGCCGTCACCTTGTTTATAGTTGTCGCAGAATCTAAGAGGCATAGAATATATGGGCTGCTTTTTGTTTTGCTATGGCTGATGGTTATGGCTGCAACTTATCTGCAAACAGGAGAGTTAGATTTCCTGGATAACTTGATGAGTATTTCGTTTGTAGCCTTTTCAGCTGTGGTGGGTAATTTGATTAGGCGACTTATTGAAGCGAGCGAGGTTATGAACGAGCAATTCTTGCAATTGAATGTGGCTCATGAAGAGCTATCGGTGGCCCATCAACAACTACAATCTTATTCTCATCAAGTTGAGGAGGCAGCTAAAATCAGGGAACGAAATAGAATTGCCAGGGAGATTCACGATACGGTCGGGCATAAAATGACGGCTTTATTTGTGCAAATGGAATTAGCGAATGAGCTAATCAAGTATGATTTGGATAAAGCGAAGGAGACGATGGGGGTTTGTATGGATTTAGCTCAGGGGGCATTAGAAGAGATGCGTTTTTCCGTCCGAGCTTTGAAGGAGGAAGAAGAGACAGCCTTTTTACCAAGTGTGCATAGGCTGCTTGATGGTTTTTATCAATCAACAGGCTTGCAGTCGACTCTTGAACTTCGAGGAAATCCAAGCAATATCCAAATCGCACTTCAGCTAACGATTATTCGGTTGATACAGGAAAGTTTAACGAATGCAAAGCGTCATGGGGAGGCTTCTGAAACCTCAATAAAGCTTGATTGTTTGCCAGAAAAGATAAGGATTGAAATTGAAGATAATGGTAAAGGTGCAAGTGAGATTATTCCAGGGATCGGGTTAAAAAACATGAAGGACCGGACCGCTGAAATGGGTGGAGAGTTATTATACGAGAGTGTAGGGAACAAAGGGTTCCGCATCTTTGTAGAGTTTCCGTTAGCTGAGAAAAGATGGGCGATAGGAGGAACATCATGATAAGGATATTGATTGCTGATGATCAACCCCTCATTCGTGAGGGGCTGGCAGCGCTTTTGAATTTGCGGCCGGAGATTGAAGTGGTTGGGATGGCGAGCGATGGAATGGAAGCATATGAGAGCTCTTTGGAAATGAAGCCTGATATTGTCTTAATGGATATTAGAATGCCTCAGACAAATGGTGTAGAAGGTACAAAGCTAATCACATCCAGCCTTCCAAGTACGAAAGTGCTGATGCTGACTACTTTTCAAGATAGTGAGCTCATTTTCTCTGCGTTGCAAGAAGGAGCAAGCGGGTATTTACTTAAAGATATGTCAGCGGACATGATTACTAATGCGATAAAGACCGTTATTTCCGGAGGAATGGTGCTTCCTCCGGAAATAACGGCTCAAATGCTGCAAGAGATTAAAAGAAAAAGGGAAACGATAGTGTGTGTTAAACCAGCAGTCCTCCAGGATCTTACAAAACGGGAACATGATGTTCTGTTGAATCTAGGCTATGGTAAAAATAATAAGGAAATTGCAACAACCTTGTCAATCACTGAGGGTACTGTGAAAAACCATGTTTCGAATATAATTAGCAAGCTTGAATTACGTGATCGAACTCAGGCTGCGGTCTTTGCCGTGCGGTATGGGATTACCACGTTTTCAGAGTGAAGATAAAACCTTACAAAGGATAGATGACTTTTAGCATAGCTAAAGGTCATTTTTATTTTCAAGTTCTGTCCTGAGGTAGATGGTTTATTTTTACTTTCAACATAAGATTAAGAGAAATGAGTAAATGAGGAGGAATGACTAGGTGCTCGAGGTGAAAGGGGTTAAAAAATCATTCGGTAAGAAGGTAGTTGTTGATGCTGTTTCCTTTTCCGTGAAAAAGGGGGAAGCCTTCGGTCTACTGGGACCAAATGGAGCTGGGAAGTCTACAACGATTGCTATGATTTGCGGTTTGTTACCTTATGAAGCGGGAGAAATTCTTATCAATGGGCTTTCTGTGAAAAAGGAATCACGTAAGGTCAAAAAGAAAATTGGGATTGTTCCACAAGAGATTGCCTTATATCCGACGATGTCAGCGCTTGACAATCTACTTTTCTGGGCGAGGATGTATGGGCTGACACGATCACAGGCTAAAAAAAGGGCGGAAGTTGTGCTTGGGATCGTCGGTTTAACCAACAGGGCCAAACATAAAATCGAGACGTTCTCCGGTGGAATGAAAAGACGAATTAATATCGGGGCTGCCTTGATGCATGAGCCAGAACTTTTGATTATGGATGAACCAACCGTCGGTATTGATCCGCAATCACGCAACCATATTTTAGAAACAGTAAAAAGGCTAAATGGAGAAGGGATGACTGTGATTTACACGAGCCATTATATGGAGGAAGTGGAATACTTATGTGATCGGGTAGGTATTGTCGACGAAGGTAAAATTATTGCCTTGGGGAGAAAAGAAGAATTATGTAATTCGTTAACGGATGGAATCGTGATTACATTGCAGGTTGACTCCGTTGAGGGTAATTGGCTTAAGGAACTTGAACAGATGGAGAATGTCTTTAATGTCGTTGCAAATACGCAAAAGAACACGTTGGAATTAGTCGTTAGTCATCATTCGAACATCGTGTCAGATATTATTTCCTGTGCGGTGGAAGCTGATGTGAGGGTGCTGTCCTTTGAAAGGAAAGAACCAAACTTAGAAAGTCTCTTCTTACAATTAACAGGGCGTTCACTACGTGATTAGGAGGGCGGAAAATGAAAAGTTTTCTGATAGCATGGAAAGATTTTAAAGTTCGAGCCACTGATAAACGTGGATTTATCATGATGTTAATCATGCCACTCGTCTTAACGTTGATTCTTGGAGCGGCCTTGAAAGATATAGTTGGAGGTGATGAGGGGTTTCAGGAAACTTCAGTCGGCTTGTACGTGACCGAAAAAGATGAAATGGCGGATCTATTGAAACGGGATGTGTTAGATAAGACGAAATTCCTTACAGTAAAAAGTGTAGAAAGTGAAGAAATGCTTGAAAAAATGGTGAAAGATGGTGATATAGAGGTGGGGATTTCCATCCCTGCTAAGTGGAGTGAGCACCTTGAAGAAGCTGCTCTTTTCACGGATCAAGATAAACAGGTAAAAGCAGCGGTGGTCGAGTCCATCATCATTTCCTTTGTAGATCGGGTACAGACGATTTCGACGGTTTCCCAAATCGTTATGGAAGACTTGGCTGCAACACGGTCTGCTTCAACTGGCAGTGAAAATATCGGTGAGGTATCCAAAGCATTAATGGAAAGTGGGAAAAAAAATATCGAAGTCAGTGACCAATCCATAGGGGCAAAGTCGGTTACTTCCATGCAATATTATGCCGCAGCCATGCTTGCGATGTTCTTGCTTTTTAACGTGACTCTTGGAGCAAAGTCAATCATCCAAGAGCGTCATACAGAGACGCTTGCACGCTTAAACAGTACACCTACGAGTAAATACGGCATCCTTGTTGGAAAGTTTTTGGGCACACTCTACTTTGCCTTTATTCAATTTTGTCTCTTTTATATAGCTACCTCCATCTTCTTTAACGTTAACTGGGGTGAAAACAAGGGGCAAGTAATCGTGACAGGTTTTGCTTATTCTTTGGCTGTTGCGGGTCTGTCCATGCTGTTAGCAGCTTTTATTACGCAAGAGAAAACAGCAGATTTAATCAGCGGAATTGGTATCCAAATTTTTGCTATAATTGGCGGTTCGATGCTGCCGATTTATGTGTTTCCGGAGAGTTTTAAACCTATATCTGCTTTTACCCCGAATAATTGGGCATTGTCCAGTTTTCTAGACATCATGTCAGGGGTAGGATGGAGCGAGCTTTTATCGTCGTTGATTATATTGGGAGCTATTGGTTTTGTTTCTTTATTAGTAGGGGTTTGGCGTTTAAGGGGGCGATACGTTTGAGAAAGATCTGGAATATTTGCCGCTGGGAAATGCAAAGGATTTTTAAAAAACCACAAAGCTATCTCATCATGTTTGCCATGCCGTTGCTATTTACACTCTTGTTCGGGACGTTACTTGGGGATGGGGATCAAAAGAAGCTGAACGTAGTATTGGTTGATGAAGATGGTACTAATTTATCACAGTCGCTATTTGAACAGCTTCATGAAAATAACTCGTTGTTCACTATAGAAAAAGGTACGAATGACAAAGCGCTTCAGGAACTTGAGGCAAAAAAAATTGTGGGAGTCATCTCCATTAAAAAGGGATTTGAAACAAAAATGGCTGAGGGGGAAGATCCCCAGATTAATTTTCAGCATATTCCTGAATTTACCTCCCATCAAACGATTACTGCATTCGTATCCAATCAGCTTTCGAAGCTGGAGATTGAAACGAGGGCTGCTTTGGCCTGGAGTGAACAAAGCGGAGAAGAATGGCAAGTCATGTATCAAAAATTAAAAAATTCGGATTTAGAAGGCGCAGGGCTTAAAAAAGTTGTCACAGATGGGGGAGCTGTTTCGAAACAGATTGGTTTATCAGGCAGTGCTGCAGGCTTTTCCATCATGTTCTTGATGATTACGATGATGAGTGTAACAGGTACGATTTTAGAAGCAAGAAGCAACGGGGTGTGGTACCGATTAATGGCAACTCCAGCATCTAGGTTTGAGGTTGCGGCTGGATACCTGTTATCCTTTTTCTTGATTGGCTGGATTCAATTCGGTATCTTAATTGTCGCTACCCATTTCTTTTTTGACGTAAGGTGGGGAGATCCGTTTGCTTTGATGATTCTCGTTTCAGCAATGTTGTTTGCGATTGTGGGTCTGGGGCTCATGATTGCTGGTCTAGCTAAAACGGTAGAGCAGCAATCAGCGGCAGGTAATCTCATTGTTGTATCCACCTGCATGATTGCAGGCGTTTACTGGCCACTTGAGATAGAACCTATCTATATGCAGAAAATGGCTGACTTTCTGCCTCAGACATGGGCTATGAAGGGATTGAAGGATATCGCCGGAAATGGCTCTCTTCCTTTTGATTCGGTAGCCATTTTACTCGTGTTTGCTCTTGTATTTTTATTTATAGGAATGAGGAAAATTCAGTTCGAATAAATAAGAGACGCGCTGAGAATTCAGCGCGTCTTTTTTAATTCAATACCCACTTGTCCTTCAAAAATAATAACCTTGATACAGCAAAGAATAGGACGATTGAGACAATGAGGCTGCTTGCTGTAAGGAAGATGTTCTGGTAATCAATCACACCATAAATCAATTCTTTAAAAAGAGCAAAGATATTGAAAATAGGAATCAGAAAATGTTTAGTTGTTAATTCATGTAACCCAGTTCCGCCTAAGAATAGTGCAGGCAGAATGACAAGCATTGTTATTGGTGATATATAGTTTTGGGATTCCTTGACGGTCTTGGATATGATGCTTGCTGACATTTGCAAAGCCCCCATGAACATTGAAAATAAAACTGTAATTAATAGGGCAATAGGAAGGATCATCCATATGTCGTTACCGAAATCAAATCCTTTTCTTAGTTCTTCCGTTAAAAAAATGAGCTCTAAGGTGACGACTAGAATGGAGACGATTCCAGCAAGCGCTCCAATTGATGAAATCGTCAGCCATTTTGCTACAAGGATTTTCCCACGGCTGACGGGAGTCATTAGCAGGGCTTCCATTGTTTTGCGGTCTTTTTCTCCTGCAAATAAGTCGGAGGCAAGCGGGTAGGCACCAGTGCTGATGGCCATCGTGATAATCATCGGTAAAAAGATGGAAAGAATGCTAAGGGAAGCCCCGTTATCGGTATCAAGTCCCACTTCCTTAATGTTGACCTGCAGCGGACTAATCAAACTAGAATCAGCATTGATGCTTTGCAAACGATCTTGAATGATTTGTTTTTCAAAAAGTGTTAAAGCTGACTCGACCTGTGAAAGAGCGAAAGAACTATCCTGGCTATACGTGTCACCGGAAAGGCTGAAAGTGACTTGCTCACCCTTTTCAATTTGGTCCATGAAACCGTCGCTTACTTGAAGGGCAGCAGCGGCTTTGCCTTCTTGGACAGCTTCAGTTGGGTTTCCGAATGATTTAACTTTTATTTGTGGAAAATCACTCAGAAGGGCTTTGCCGTCTTTGCTGAATGATGGATCGACCGCTAGGGTATAGGTTTCATTTTCATCCGTTGTCATTAAACTTTCATAAAATAGTGTTAACCCAGTCAATAAGAGAATAGGAAGGAAGACACTCAAAATCAATGTGCGGCGATCTCTTAACGCTTCCTTCATTTCTTTCACATACATATTAAGAAACATGAGATTTGTTCCCCCTTACAAGTTTTGACATAAAAATATAGTTCAGGTCACGACTGTTTTCCTCTATATAAAGCGATTCAAGCTTTCCTTTGTAAATCAGTTCCCCTTTATGCATCATGGCAACGGAGTCACATAATAAAGTAACTTCCTCCATAATATGGCTTGAGAAAATGATCGTTTTCCCCTGCTGTTTCAGTTGAAGGACTAGTTGGCGAAATACGTTGGATGACGTGATATCAAGTCCTGTCGTAGGCTCATCGAAAAGTATGATGTCAGGATCATGAATGAGTGTACGAGATATAGCGACCTTTTGCCGCATCCCTTTTGAGAACCCGCCAACTTTTCGGTCGAGATAATCCTTCATTCCGAACATGACGGCAAGCTCTTCAATTCGGACTTTGGTTTCATGTTTACTTAATCCGTAAAGTGTGGCGAAGTAAGCAAGGTTTTCGCGTGTGGTTAAGCGATCATATAGTCCGGTTTCGCCACCGAACAAGACACCGATTCTTTTCTTTATTTCATTCGGATTATCTAATGTATCAAATCCGTCAATTTTGATATAGCCATCTGTTGGTGTCAAAAGTGTGGCAATAGACCGTAGTAAGGTAGTCTTCCCTGCTCCATTCTCTCCAAGGAGCCCGACAATTTGGCCTTTTCTCACATCAAGGGAAACGTGTTTAAGGGCGGTTATAAATATTTTTTTATCTTGGAATGATTTTGTGACTTCATGAATTTCAATCATTTCAGAACCTCCTGCAATCTCTTTTTGATGTATTAATCATACAAATAAACGAATGAAGAAGCTGTAGTTTTGTCGTGAAAATACCATTTACTGTCGCGAAAAGGTCATTTTTCCATATTTGAATGGTAAAATAAATATAATTCTAGATAAGGAGAGTTGAAAATGAAAGTAGGACTTGTGGATGACCGGAGAATCGATTTGGATAAGCTGAATGGTATTGTAATTCAGATACCGGGTATCGAACTTGTTTTTTCTACGGACTCCGCTGAATATGCTTATGAGCAGATTAAACAGGAAACAATTGACTTACTAATAGCGGATATTGAAATGCCAAATTTGTCCGGGTATGAATTAGCGGATATCATTCATTCTCATGCATTGAACATTGCTGTCATTTTTGTGACCGGTACAAGTGGGTATGCGGTCCATGCGTTTGAGCTAAACGTACATGACTATATCATGAAGCCTTATTCGAAAGATCGGCTGGTCAAATCAATTGATCGTTTTCTAGAAAAGTCCAAAACGGCAGAAGTGGCGGGAAGGCTGTTCTTAAAACAGAAAAATGATATCCATATTCTACAAAAGAAGGATATAATTTTTATCGAGCGCTCTGGACGTTCGACTACCATACATACGAAAAATGGACCGATTAAAACCTATCAAACGTTGAATGAACTGGAAGGGGAGTTGAGGGAAAGAGATTTCATCCGTTCTCACCGTTCATTCATCATTAATATTCACTTTGTGAAAAACTTTTCATTGTACGCAAAAAATTCTTATCTCGTGAGTTTCGAAGGCATAGAGGAGCAGGCGATGATCACGAAGGAAAGAGTGGACTTTTTGCAAGCCCAATACTTTTAAGGTGTGAATTTTGTGAATGCATTATCGATTATTGTCGCTCTATTAGGAGCATGGAATTTTTACGAATTAACTAAGGTACCAACTTGTCAGTTGCCTCTATACATAGTAGTGATGTTGGTTTGCCTCTTCGTCATTTGCTTTTACTGGAAATGTTCTTATCTCTATAAACAACTCTACCTAGGAAATTTTTTGAATGGCGTTTTATTAGGAATGCAGTTTGTGGTTGCCATCCTTTATTTATTATTAAATCCTTCAATTTCCTATTTTGGTTTATTTGTTCTGTTTATAGGAATTGAGTGGGTGCGAGTGAATATTGGGGTAAAAGGTTTACGTCTGGAAAATCAACAAAAACAAATGAAAGAGGAACGATTACAGGTTAATGAAACCTTCCGGGTGGTCCGTAGTCAACGTCATGACTTTCTGAAACATGTGTCCGCGCTTCAATTTATGATTGAGCATGATGAGGTGGCAGCGGCAAAAGTGTATATGAATGAATTAGTAGAGGGATTTGAAGAAACAAATCTATCGATTAAAGGTGAAAAAGGGGTCATTGCCGGGATCCTTCATCAAATGTACCGGAGGGCAAAGGAAAATGAAGTACAAATTGTTTATCATCTGGATGTACCTCTTTCTTCTTTACCTATTAAGGATCAGGAACTCGTAGCGTTGATTGGGAATGTGCTGGCTAATGCGATTGAAGCAGCTGAAGCGTGGCAGGAGGAAAAGGGGGAAACGGCCCATGTCATCCTGCAGTTTTACAAACGGAGTGGGGTGTATCTATTATCTTGTAGTAATAGCTGTCTGCCGATTCCTAATTCTATCTTGGATTCATTGTTTGAGAAATATGGTCAAACGATGAAGCGGGGGGAACATGAAGGAATAGGTACGAGAATCATCGCGGATATAGTGAAAAAACATCAAGGCTATTTGGATTTCACCTATAAAAGTGAAGAATTTATATTGAAAATTAAAGTTCCGGCGATACTGTAACCAATTTTCTTTGGTGCAAAGTATATTCTCCACTTTAAAAAATTTAGCGTTAAAAAAAGGAAAGTCTCCAAATAGAAAATGGAGGCTTTCCTTTTTAGTTCATCACTGTTAATAATTGGTCTATCGGTTTACGAGGGCGCGGGGTTGGAATCATATCGGGATAGCCAACGTGCAAACTTCCAACGATTTTTTCACCAGGTTTTACACCTAAAGCTTCACGGAATTCGTTGCTGTGAATCATTCCGTACGTTTCCCAAATCATCCCTATTCCTTGTTCCCAGGCAAGCAGGCTGAAATTCTGGATCAAGGCACTTGTAGCGGCATAATCTTCTTCGCGAGTCATTGGATTTGGGTTTTCCTCCATTACGACTGCAACAAACATCGGAACACCGATTAGCTTGTTGTATCCGCGCTGACCGGCTTCTTTTTTCTTTTCAGGGTCTTTTTCTTTGCCTGCCATAAAAGCACGAGTTGCTTCAGCAAGTTTTAATCGGCTATCACCGTGCACCACAATGAAGCGCCATGGCTGAGTCATTTTATGGTTCGGTGCCCATGTCGATGTTTCCAATAAGGATTGAATAGTATCTAGTGACACAGGAGTATCCTTAAATCTTTTGATACTGCGTCGTTCCTTAATGATTTGTTCGAGTTTCATGATCATCCTGCTCCTTTATATATGTATGTTTTTTAGTTTTTTTTAAAATAATCCCCGGCTGCCTAATATGCTTCCAACGTGAATAAATTACTTGAATAAAGAGGGGGCAATATTCTAGTGACTTGCATTCGCTAATGAGCATATAATTTTTACTAGGCACAGAGAAGCCGGGGCGACATTGTATCTATGTACAATATCAAAAGGGTACGATATAAGATTATCGTAATTGTTTATCAAATTTCAGAGATCAATAATGAAATTGAAAATCATTATCAATTAGAATTCTCTCCTATTTCCTGTTATTTGTCAAGGGTATTATTTTTAAAAAAACAAGATATTTACCAATCCTTTAAATCAGTTAAAATCTTTTAAATAACCTGTATAAAAATGTATAATGAGAGATAAAAAGATGCTATCTACATATGAAGAATCGAAGGGTGTCATAGATGAAAAAACTGGCCTCATTTCTTAAGCCATACTGGCTCTTGATCATTCTTGCTTTATTCTTGATGATTGTCGAGCTCGGTGTAGAACTGTTACAACCTCTATTTATTGCTAAAATAATTGATGATGGCATTTTACAGAAAGATTTATCGGTAGTGATTATATGGGGAAGCGTCATGGTTGGACTTTCCATTTTTTCATTTCTTGGCGGGATCGTTAATTCCTTTGCAGCATCACATGTAAGTCAGAGCTTTGGACATGATGTAAGGAAAAGCCTTTTTGGTAAGATACAGGCGTTTTCTTTTGCGAATTTGAATAATATCCCGACTTCCTCGTTGATTACAAGGATGACGAATGATGTAACCCAACTTCAAAATACGGTTTTCATGGGCCTGCGTATCATGGCAAGGGCGCCATTGATAGTAATCGGGGGGGCGATAATGGCGATTGCGGTCGATTTGAAGCTCGCCCTTGTTTTGGTCATTTCGATTCCGGTTCTTGTTTTCTTCCTGGGATGGGTTATGAAACGAGCGGCTAAGATGTTTAAGCTCGTGCAGAAAAAGCTCGATAATGTCAATGGGGTCATGAGGGAAAACCTGATAGGCATGCGCTTGATCAAAGCCTTTCTTCGTAAGGAGCATGAAATCGGACGGTTTGACGATGCGAATGAAGAGTTGAAAAGAAAGACTGTGACTTCCCTTCGTTTAATTGAAACGACGATGCCTGTTCTGATGCTGGTCATGAATGTGGCGATTCTGATCATTCTTTGGCTTGGAAGTGAATTTATCACAACGGGAGATATACAGGTAGGGGAAGTTGTGGCGATTGTCAACTATGCCACAAGGATTGCGGCATCACTTTCCGTTTTTTCATGGCTGATCACGGTCATTTCCCGTGCAAAGGCTTCAGCGGAACGTGTGACGGAAATATTTGAAACCCCGATAGATATTGATGAAGGTAAAATTGAAAGCAAGAGTGATGCCGTCAAAGGGGGAGGCATCAAGTTTCTGGATGTATCTTTCCACTATCCTGGAACAGTTGCACCGGTATTGAAAAACTTGAACTTCTCTATCGATCCGGGAGAATCGCTTGCCATCATAGGAGCGACAGGATCTGGGAAAACATCCTTGTTTCAGCTGATTCCGAGATTATACGAAGTTGAGAGCGGATCCATTCTAATAGATGACCAGGATGTGAAAGATATTCCCTTGAATTCGCTGCGGAAAAGGATCGGCTATGTACCGCAAGAAGCCTTGCTTTTTTCAGGAACCATAAAAAACAATGTTGCTTGGGGAAAAGAAGGGGCATCGATGGAGGAAATCATGGCAGCTGCCATGCATGCTCAGGTTCATGAGACCGTAATGAAACTCCCGAAACAATATGAGACGCAGTTAGGGCAAAAAGGGGTGAATCTGTCCGGAGGGCAAAAACAGCGGTTATCGATTGCGAGGGCATTAGTGCGCAGACCGAAGATTCTTCTTCTGGATGACAGTACGAGTGCGCTGGATTTGAAAACGGAAAGTAAATTGCTCGCCGCTTTAAAGGCCTATACATGTACAACACTCATCATTACACAAAAAATCAGTACAGCCATGGAGGCGGACAAGATCTTGCTGCTGGAAAATGGCCAAGTGCTTGCGCTGGGGAAACATCAGGATTTGATTCAAACAAGTGATCTTTATCGAAAAATCGTTCACTCACAGTTTGGGGAGGAGGGGATTTCTCTTGAGTCGAAGAATATCTCTCGATAAGGCAAAGGCAAAACCGGTCAACTCATGGAATACGATAAAAAGGATCATCCCCTACTTAGCAACGAATAAAAGCCTGCTATTTTATGTCCTGTTCATGGTGCTGATAAGCTCGGTTTTGGGATTGCTTGGCCCCTTTCTTGTAGGGATGGCCATCGATGATTATATTGTCACAAAGGATAGCGGGGGGCTGATTAGCCTTCTTATCGGGCTTCTCGGAGTCTATATATTCTATTCACTATCCATGTGGCTTCAGAATTATTGGATGATCGGAATCGCGCAGGATACGGTCTATGCGATGCGCAATCAATTGTTCAAAAAGCTTCACCAGCTGTCCATTACCTTTTTTGACCGGCGTCAGCATGGGGAATTGATGAGTAGGGTCACGAATGATATAGAAAATGTCAGTTCCACTTTGAATAGTTCCGTCATCCAGATTTTTTCAAGTGTGCTGACACTGGTCGGGACGATCGGAGTGATGCTGTATTTAAGCCCTTTATTAACTGTTTTAACCTTATTCATCGTTCCTCTTATGTTTTTCGGGCTGAGGTGGATAACGAACAGGACGGGCAAGCTTTTTAAGGAACAGCAGAAGAACCTTGGAGAATTGAATGGGTTTATAGAAGAAACGATTTCGGGACAACGGATCGTAAAGGCTTTTTCGCAGGAAGATAAAGTGATCCGTGACTTTATCACCCGGAGTGAAAACTTAAAGAAAGCCGGATTCCTATCACAATCATACTCTGGGCTGATTCCAAAACTGATGAATTTACTGAACAACTTAAGTTTTACTGTAATAGCCGCTGTCGGCGGTTTTTTGGCGCTGAGCGGCATAGGAACGGTTTCCATCGGGGTCATTGTCATTTTCACCGAGTACTCAAGGCAATTCACCCGTCCGCTCAATGACCTGGCTAATCAATTCAATACACTCCTCTCGGCCGTTGCCGGTGCGGAGCGGGTTTTCGCCATACTTGATGAAAAAGAAGAAGAAGTGGATGAGAAACAGGCCTCTGAACTTCTGGATGTACGTGGTGAGGTGGACTTTGAGGGTGTTTCCTTTTCGTACAATGATGAGGACCAAACGATATATGATGTTAGTTTCCATGCAGAAAAAGGGGAGACTATCGCGCTTGTAGGTCCCACTGGGGCCGGTAAGACTACGATCATTAATCTTCTTGCGCGTTTTTATGAGCCGAACAGCGGCCGGATCTTGATCGATGGCCAGAATATCCAGCAGGTGACGAGGTCAAGTCTCCGCAAGCATATGGGCTTTGTTTTACAGGATTCCTTTTTGTTTCAAGGTACGATTCGTGAAAATATCCGCTATGGTCGATTAGAGGCGAATGATGAAGAAGTGGTGGATGCAGCCAAGCTTGCCAATGCCCATTCCTTTATCATGAAACTGCCTGATCGATATGATACTATCTTGAATCAGGATGGCAGTGGAATCAGTCAGGGACAGCGCCAGCTTTTATCGATTGCCAGGGCTATTTTAGCCAATCCCGTTCTATTGATTTTGGATGAGGCGACAAGCAGCATAGATACGATTACCGAGCTGAAAATCCAGGAAGCATTACATCGTTTGATGGAGGGAAGGACAAGTTTTGTCATTGCCCATCGATTGAATACGATTCAGCAAAGTGATCAAATCCTGGTGCTTGATGAAGGAAGGATCATTGAAAAGGGATCACATGATGAATTACTGAGGCAAAGGGGTTTTTATTACGAACTCTATCGCAGTTCATTAAAGGAAAATCAGACCGGATGAAGAAAAAAATGTGTGCCGTCTGGCGCACATTTTTTGTGTTGGTCACAAAACCTTATACTTTGGACTTGCATTTCATTTCACTTAACGAGGCGATTGCCTCCTCTAAAAATATGAGGATTTCTTCCTTTACCGGATATAAACCTGCCGAGGAAGAGTCAGCTGCAGATTTACGAACTTCCCAGAATTTCTCCTCTAGATCTTTGTTTCCTTGGAAAATCAATTCGGATAAAAGCAGGCAATCTTCAGCGATAAGCCTTCCTTCCTCGGATTCGGCAGGAAATCCTTTTTTGATGGTTATTTCTATACGTTTTATTAGGTTGATCCATTGTTTCGTTTGGATATTATCTTTTTCCATTTTAGGCAGTTTGTCCAAGGCTTTTCCTTCTTCTTTGCTGAAGAATTGATCACGATTATGTTCTTTTCTTTTGATTAGCGGCAGAAGCAGCTCCCAATCAAGATCTCCTTCGACTTCTATGCTATTTAACAAGGTTTGGATGTTCATAAGAGTGTTTTCAGCTTCCCCTATGCTTGATATTGTCTGTTGTTGTTGATGAAGGAGCAATTCTTTGAAGGCCTTTTTATCCAACACGGTCTTTATATCATCTAAAGAGACCGAAAGGCTTTTAAGCAAGCAAATTTTTTCAAGCCTTTTGAGGTCTGTTTCCGTATAATACCGACGGCCATTTGCGTGTCGGAACTCAGGTGTCAGTAATTGGATTTGGTCGTAATACCGAATCGTTCTAATCGTAACGTTCGCAAGTTTGGACAATTGCCCCACGGTCCAAAATTCCATTGCCTTACCTCCAAATTAATATTGAAGATGACGTTGCGTCATCATCTACACTTACATTATAGCTTAACTGAACAGGAGGGATAAAATGGATTTTGACAAGAATGAGTATTTTAAAGGTGATCCTTGGGGCATTAAGGAAGGAGTATGGATGTTGGGGTTATCATGTTTCATTGTGCCTGTTTTCATTGAAATCTTGCTGAGAGAGCAGTTCGATTTATTTTTTCGGAATGGTTTATATGCAGGAACGACCATGGGCTTCATTATGGCCATCGTTTTTATGCTGGGGGTTTATTCCGTATGCTTAAGGCCGTGTAGCTTATCTTGGAAGGAAGTGGGGGTTCGCCGATTTGCTGCGTCTTACTGGGGGCCGATAACAGGTTGGACCATTTTATTGATAATTAGCAGTATTATGGTGCTTGCCCTGATGGTGGCAGTAGGGGGAACGTGTGAAAATGAAAAAACGGAAAGTGTAAAACAGAATGTCACAGTCTTTAATTTCTTCATAGGCTTCATTTCTGCCGCCATCATTTCTCCCGTTTACGAGGAGATCTTTTATCGAGGTTTCATATACCGTTGGATTAGAGTCCGAACGGGAAAGAGTTGGGGAATGTTCATCAGCTCCTTCCTTTTCATGGTTGTTCATATCCCTACTTATAATACATTAATAATCAATTTTATAAGCGGGTTGGTATTTGCTTGGGCATACGAAAAGACAGGGTCCATCTGGCCATCTGTTTTGATTCACGGAATATTTAACGGACTGGCGGTGATATTGACGTTCATATCGTGAAGTGACCAAAAGATAAAGTGGGAACAAGAGAGATTAATCGACAAGATATTTGTAAATACATGACAAATTGACTTAATTACTATTGCTAAAAAACCTTATAATAACATATAATTCTGAATATACATAAAATTCTTTGAATTAAATGGATCAGAGCCAAACTCCATATGTATGAAGATTCTTTAAGTAAACCATTGAGAGGAGATGGAAAAATGAAAGCGCTTAAATCGGTCATTCTTTGGGGGATCATATCTGCGGTGGGGGCGGGGAGCTTTGGTTTCGTCGCACTAAACCGGGGGGAAAGCATCAATGCCATGTGGATTGTCACTGCAGCACTCTGTGTTTATTCAATTGCATATCGCTTTTATAGTAAATTCATTGCACAGAAAGTGTTTGAGCTAGATGATAATCGGCAGACCCCATCGGAAGCGAATAATGATGGGAAGGACTACGTGCCTACAAATAAATGGGTGCTGTTTGGCCACCATTTCGCAGCAATTGCCGGAGCTGGCCCTCTTGTTGGCCCCATCCTTGCAGCGCAGATGGGATATTTGCCAGGAACACTATGGCTTGTGGTCGGAGTTGTATTGGCTGGTGCCGTACAGGATTTTATCATTCTTTTCGGCTCGATGCGCCGTAACGGCAAATCATTGGGAGAGATGATCAAAGAGGAAATTGGACCGATTACAGGTTTGATAGCAATGATCGGTATTCTAGGTATCATGATTATTTTATTGGCGGTACTTGCCCTTGTTGTCGTAAAAGCGTTGGTGGGCAGCCCATGGGGTATGTTCACGATTGCCTCGACCATACCGATTGCGGTGCTTATGGGCATCTATATGCGCTATATAAGGCCGGGACGGGTTGGTGAAGGATCGATTATTGGAATCATACTATTGATGCTTGCGTTATATTTCGGCCGATTTGTATCCGAATCCGCAACATTGGCGCCGTTGTTCACTTTCAGTGGGGAAACGATCGCCATCATGCTGATTGTATACGGATTCGTTGCCTCCGTTTTGCCGGTATGGATGTTATTGGCGCCTCGTGATTACTTAAGCACATTCTTGAAAATCGGCACGATCATCGGACTTGCGCTTGGTATTTTCATTGTCATGCCAAGCCTTGAAATGCCTGCCGTCACTCAATTCATTGATGGAACAGGACCCGTTTTTTCAGGAAATTTATTCCCGTTTTTATTCATAACGATCGCTTGTGGAGCGGTGTCGGGGTTCCATGCTCTCGTTTCATCGGGAACAACTCCCAAAATGATTGAACGTGAATCCCATTCGCGCCCAATCGGATACGGGGCTATGTTGACTGAGTCCTTTGTAGCCATCATGGCAATGATAGCAGCCTGTGTACTGACGCCAGGGATCTATTTTGCCATTAACAGCCCGGGGGCCGTTGTGGGAACTGAGCCAGCTCAAGTCGCTGCTACGATATCCGATTGGGGTTTCATTTTGACACCTGAAATGATTACCGGCCTTGCAGATGATGTTGGGGAAGAGACCATTTTATCACGCACTGGTGGAGCGCCAACCTTTGCAATCGGTATGGCCCATATCTTCTCACAAGTGATCGGTGGAGCGTCCTTGATGGCATTCTGGTACCATTTCGCGATCCTGTTCGAGGCATTGTTCATATTGACCACCATTGATGCGGGAACCAGGGTAGGGCGTTTTATGATACAGGACATTATCGGCACCTTTTACAAGCCATTTGCCGAAACGAATAAATGGCTGCCCAATATTATTGCGACTGCCATTTGTGTAATCGGTTGGGGGTATTTCCTATATCAAGGGGTCATTGATCCTCTTGGCGGAATCAATACCCTTTGGCCATTGTTTGGAATTGCGAATCAGATGCTATCCGCCATTGCGTTGCTGCTTGGGACGACAGTCCTTTTCAAAATGGGCAAAAAAGCGTACACATGGGTCACTCTTGTGCCAACTACATTCTTATTGATAGTGACCATGACGGCTGGATGGCAAAAGCTGTTCCACGAAAACCCGGCGATTGGCTTTTTGGCACATAAGGATAAATTTAAAGCGGCCTATGATAATGGGGAAATTCTCGCTCCGGCAGCAAATCTAGCCGAGATGAAACGGGTTATCGTCAATGATTATGTGGATGCTGCCCTTTGTGCCATCTTCATGATTGTTGTGATCACTGTCCTGATTTCTGCCATTAAGTTATGGATCAAGGTCTTGAAGAACGAGAAAATAGATTTACATGAATCACCTTATGTATCGAGGTCATCATAAGGGAGGGAAGGAAATGTTGAAAAGATTAGTTAAGATTCTCAGCTACAGAAAGCAGTTCGTCAGTTTGCTTGTCGGCGTGCCAAGTTATGATACCTATGTGGCACATATGAGAATGCACCATCCTGAAGATCCCGTGAAAACCAGGAAAGAATTTTTCTGCGAAGCCCAGGATGAACGCTATAACGCAAAGGGTGGGAAAGTGTCTCGTTGCTGTTAACTGAATATTTTTTGAAGGGTCCTCAATAAGAGGGCCTTTTTTAATGGATTCTATGAAGCGGGCATGAGTAGAGGGAGAAATATAACGACGAAAACTTTTAGTGCAATTTTCCGGTTCTTTATTCAAGTTATGTCATGTAACCTGACATTTTTATTATGGAGTATGAAAAATAAGTTGAATTATTAGAAAATTAAGTTTATGATAAAAAATATAACATTTAATGTTAAGAAATATAACATATACCAAACGAGGGGGAAAAACACAATATGCAAATGGCAGATTCAGTATTCATGTTTTTGGCGACGATGATGGTTTGGTTAATGACACCAGGGATTGCCTTATTTTATGGAGGGATGGTAAAAAGTAAAAATGTCCTGAATACAGCAATGCATAGTTACATTCCACTTGCTGTCATTTCGATTCTTTGGGTGCTGATTGGTTATTCTTTATCATTTTCACCTGGTAATACACTTCTGGGCGGTCTGGACTGGGTTGGTTTAAAGGATGTAGGCTTTGCACCTGGACCATACAGCGAAACAATTCCTCATAGTTTGTTCATGTTATTCCAAATGACTTTTGCCGTTTTAACTGTCTCGATCATTGCAGGCGGCATTGCCGAGCGGATGAAGTTTTCGGCATTCCTGATTTTTACGATCCTTTGGTCTTTATTCGTATACGCTCCTGTTGCTCACTGGGTATGGGGAGGCGGCTGGTTAGCGGAGTTGGGTACTCTTGATTTTGCAGGGGGCAACGTTGTTCATATTTCTTCCGGAGTTGCCGGTCTGGTTTTAGCGATTTTGCTAGGAAAAAGGAAAGAGTCGGGGGACAGTGCACCACATAATCTTCCTTTAACATTCCTAGGGGGATCATTAATATGGTTCGGTTGGTACGGCTTCAATGTCGGAAGCGCACTGACAATCAACGATGTGGCGATGAACGTATTCGTAAATACAGCTGTAGCAGCAGCAGCTGGTATCGTTGGCTGGCTGATCGTTGAGTATATGGCTAATAAAAAGGCGACATTGCTGGGGGCAGTATCCGGAGCTATTTCTGGGTTGGTTGCCATTACACCAGCTTGCGGATTTGTAACGCCTGCATCATCCATCATTATCGGGGTCATAGGAGGCGCTGTTTGTTTTTGGGGCGTATTCTTCTTGAAGAATAAACTGGGCTACGACGATGCCCTGGACGCTTTCGGATTACATGGGATCGGTGGAACATGGGGTGGCATCGCTACAGGTTTATTCGCGACCACTTCCGTCAATGAAAGCGGGGCAAATGGTTTATTCTATGGAGATTTCAACCTATTATGGAAGCAGCTCGTAGCGATCGTTGTAACTTATATTTTTGTTGCCGTGGTCACATATATCATCGCTAAAGCCATTAACCTTTTCGTTCCGTTACGTGTCAGTGAAGAAGATGAGTACATGGGGCTTGACCTTACACTTCATGGAGAAAAAGCCTATCACGAATCAATTTAAAAGGGGGGTGATCATATGTCCGAGGTTTTAACGAAAATAGAAATCATTACACGCCCCATTAAATTTGAATAATTCAAAACGGAACTTGCAAAAATAGGGGTAAGCGGAATGACTGTATCGGAAGTAAAAGGAACGGGTCTTCAGAAAAGTTATGTGGAAACATATAGAGGAAGAAATCATGAAATGTCATTACATGATCGAATGAAGATCGAAATCGTCGTGTGTGAAGTTCCGGTTCAGGATGTTGTGGATGTAGCAAGGGAATTCTTGAGTACCGGTAAACCAGGTGACGGAAAAATCTTCATTTATGAATTGGAAAACGTTGTGAATATCCGTACCGGAAAAGAAGGCCATGATGCGTTAAAGAATGAGATTTGATGCAGTGATTTAATGACCAAATGTGCCGGATCCAATAAATAAAGGGAGCTGAAAATGGGGAGGCTGGTCCGAATTGTTAATGCAAAAAAACAAAAGATCGTTAATACGCTCATTTTAGAGGATGTATATCAACCTGATGACCGACCCCTTTTATTGGAATTACCATTGAAAAATTTAGAAGAAATTTTATCACTTCGAATAAAATCCTCTTTTCAGGATCCTCGATCTAAAAAATAACTTTTCAGCCGTTTCCTCCATATAGAGGAAACGGCTTCTTTATGTTTTAATGCCAATTCTCGGCAATGGCATTTTAAGGATCACTTCGGGGTGAATTTTATTATATAAGGAAGATTTTTTCTTGAATCCCCCATGGAAATCTAGGAGCTTTCCAACTATAATGGATAAGGACATAAATTTAAATCCGATTTTTTTGCTTTTTTTGGTACTTTTCGCTTAGTTAATTCGTTTTTTCTTTAATTTCCGAAAAGTAAATTCAAAAAAATGTAAGTCCTTCAAAAAAATTATTTGCGAATGCCCTGTTTAATGATGGGGAAATTATTAATATGTTCTTTTAAGAGGTGAAGGGAAATGGATCAATTTACGGTCGAATCCGTTTTAAATATCATCAGGGAGTTTGTTCCGAAGGATGCTTCAATTTCTGTGGCTGATTCCAAAAAATATATTTATTATCAACCGAGCAAACAAGTTGACCTAAGAATAAAACCGGGTGATTTAATTAGTGAAAACACGGCGACATATAAAGCTCTGAGTGTTCGTAAAAAAATAGGGGTGCAAGTTGAAAGTAATGTTTTTGGCGTACCTTACTATGGGCTGAGTGTTCCTATCATGGACGAGGGCAATCCTTTAGGGGCGGTAACAGCCATTTTGCCTTCAAAGCCATTAATTTTACCGACATCATTCTTGACCATTAAAACAGAGGAACGCTGGATACCGCTTCCTTATGATGAAATTATGTATTTGGAAGCTCAAAATAGGAAAACTAAAATTCAGTCCGAACGTGTGAGTGGATTTCATAAAATGAATTTAAGTGAATTGGAATTCATTTTACCTAGTGATTTATTCATTCGTGTGCATCGTTCGTACATCGTCAATATTAACTATATACAAGAAATCCTTCCTGATTTTCATTCTACATTTTTACTAATAATGAAGGACAATTCCAAAATCCAAGTCAGTCAAACATATGCAAGTCAATTCAGAAGGGCTTTAGGATTTTAGTGTTACTCCTTTGTGTAAAAAAAATGCTGGTTTATGCTCTATTTAAGGCTTTTCATTCGGAAATGAATGTAACAATTACACTAGCTTGGTAAAATTAAGTGTAAGAAAAGCGAAAAATGGGGGTCTTTTGTATGAATGAAAGCGTTTTCAAAAGAATTCGCAACGAACAATTTAAGGGGAAAGTTGTTACAGCGGAAGAAGCAGCTTCATGGATTAAAGACGGGATGAAACTTGGTATGAGTGGATTTACCCGTGCTGGTGATGCCAAAGTTATTCCAATGGCTCTGGTTGAAAGAGCTAAAACTGAAAAATTTAAAGTTGATGTTTATACTGGCGCTTCATTAGGACCGGAAGTCGACCAACATATGGCGGAAGCTGGTATCATTAACAAACGCTTACCGTTCCAAGCGGACAAAGGCATTCGTAATAAAATCAATGCTGATGAAGTCACATATGTAGATCAGCATTTATCTCATACAGCTGAACAAGTTCGTCAAGGCATTGTCGGCCCTATAGATTTTGCAATCATCGAAGCACTGGCGATTACAGAAGAAGGATTAATCATCCCGACAACTTCTGTAGGTAACTCAGCCATATTCGTTCAAGAAGCTAAACATGTAATCATTGAATTGAACGTATCCCATCCAGAAGGATTGGAAGGGATGCATGATATATATACACCAGCTAAACAAGGGGAACGTGAACCGATTCCTATGACTAGCGTAAGCGATCGTTTAGGATCGATCGGTATTCAGGTTGACCCTGAAAAGGTAATGGGAGTCGTCGTTTCTACAGATCTTGATGCACCTTCTACAATCGTGCCGCCGGATGAAGAAACTGCAACCATCGCCAACCACCTTATTAACTTCCTTCGTGAAGAAATCAAGGCCGGTCGTTTAACTGAAAGCCTGGCTCCGCTTCAATCAGGCGTAGGGTCAGTGGCAAATGCTGTATTCGCTGGCTTCCTTGATTCTGAATTTAAAGATTTGGAAGTGTATTCAGAAGTGCTGCAAGATGCGGTATTCGATTTAATCGATGCAGGAAAAGTTAAATTCGCTTCAGGGTGTTCGATTACATTAGCTGAAGAAAAAGGAAAACAGGTTTACGGTGAACTTGATAAATACCGTGATAAACTAGTTCTTCGTCCACAAGAAATATCTAACCACCCTGAGATCATCCGCCGTCTTGGTTTGATTTCAATCAATACAGCGTTAGAGTGTGATATCTACGGTAATGTAAACTCAACACATGTTTCTGGGACAAGAATGATGAATGGAATTGGTGGATCAGGAGACTTTGCCCGTAACGCACGCTTAGGTATTTTCGTAACGAAATCATATGCAAAAGGCGGCAATATTTCCAGTATCGTTCCTTTCGTTTCTCATGTGGATCACACTGAACATGATGTGGATGTATTAGTGACAGAGCAAGGGATCGCTGATTTACGCGGTTTGGCACCAAAAGAGCGCGTAGAGTTAATCATCGAAAACTGTGCGCATCCTGACTACCGTCCGCAGCTTCGTGCATACTTCACTGAAGCTGTTGCGAAAACTGGAGGGCATCAAACTCCACATGTTCTTGAAAAAGCATTCTCATGGCATACAAACCTAGCTAAAAACGGTACGATGCTTGAAGCAGTACTTCAAGATCAAAAATAAGAGTCAAAAACCCGCCATCACAGCGGGTTTTTTTATTGGGTTCGCCTTGCTATTTAGCCTCTTTAAGATATTGGAGAAACTCTTCGATCGCTCCAATAATATTGAAAGATAAATAGATTATTTCCTTAAGTAATTTGTATGATGTTTCCGATTAGTTCTTTTTCCTTCAACATATAACGGATTTAAAGTGTAAAATGAAGCTTAACCATCAAAAAGATAGGGAATGGCGTCATAAGGATTTTTTCTTTTATTTTTGTATATAATTATTCATTCAAGTTATAGAAATATGGTAAACTGCTAACAATGAAAGATTATCATACATAGGATTTTCCGAGTTTATGATGTTGTTTCCTTAGGGGAGTTAAATAGAATGGTTATAGTGGAGGAGATAATTTGTTCAAGACCAAACTGCATTTTTGGACGTTAGAGTTATTATTATTGTCTTTACTTTTTTATGTTGGTACAAAGATTTCTTTTCTTTTTGAACCAATTGTGATTTTTACTTCAACTTTGTTCTTTCCAATCTTGATTTCAGGTTTCCTCTTCTTTTTGTTCAACCCAACAGTTGATTTCCTTGTTAAAAGAAGGGTGCCAAGGGGATTGGCAATTTTATTGCTTTACGTATTTTTCCTTGGATTGATTAGTTTGTTGGTCGGTCTGGTTGGCCCATCACTTTCCAGACAGGTCACGGATTTAGTCAATAACCTCCCGGATTATTTCAATCAAGTAAGGAAGTTCATTGAAGATTCAGCTGAGTCAAAATGGTTTTTGTGGACGGTGGAACAAGATTATGTTCCTTTGAAAGAAGTAGGAGATTCGCTTCAAAAATATTTGATGAATTTACCGAGTAATATAACGAATAGCTTGTCTTCTGTTTTCAGTGTAGTGACGAATATTACGTTAGTAGTAGTGACGGTTCCTTTCATCCTATTTTATATGCTGAAAGATGGGGATAAGCTTCCAAGTTCCATCATGAAATTTGTACCGGTTCGCTATAGAAAACCAGCTTTAACGGTACTTAAGGAAACGGGAGACACGCTTACTACTTACATACAAGGACAGATGCTTGTCTGCATGTTTGTTGGAATTGGAACGTTCATTGGATATTTAATCATTGATCTACCTTACGCGTTCTTATTTGCGCTGATTGGTGCGATTACCAATATCATTCCATATGTAGGTCCTTTTATTGGGGCAGCGCCTGCAGTCATTGTGGGATTGATTCATTCACCGGCCGAAGCGTTTTTGGTCATTCTTGTTATAACGATCATTCAGCAACTGGATGGTAATGTCATCTCACCGTTAGTCATCGGGAAAAAATTGAACACCCACCCGCTTACCATCATTATCCTTTTACTCGTTGCCGGAAACATTTCCGGTATCATCGGTATGATTTTGGCGGTTCCTACTTATTCCGTTGTTAAAACGATTGTATTGAATATCGTAAAGTTCATCAGGATCCGGAAAGAGGAAAAGCTTGGAGAAGATATATTGGAATGAAAAAACGGGTCCGACTCATTTGAGTCGGGCCCGTTTTCTTAGTGAAGGAACGAATGCTTAATAATTACAAACCTAACGAAATATATTTTACTTCAAGGAATTCTTCGATGCCTTGGTGTCCACCTTCGCGGCCGAGCCCGCTTTGCTTGAATCCGCCAAATGGAGCTTGTGGAACGGAAGGAAGTCCATCGTTCAATCCTACAATACCGAATTCAAGTGCCTCGGTGAATTTGATGCCTTTGGTGATATTTTCAGTGAATACGTAAGCTGCCAAACCGAAGATGGAGTCATTTGCCCTTTTGATTGCCTCTTCATCGGTCTTGAAGGATGCAATCGGAGCTAGTGGACCGAATGTCTCTTCCTTCATGCAGAGCATGCTGTCATCAATGTTGGACAGTACGGTTGGTTGAAGAAAAAGGCCGCCGATTGATTTTCCGCCAGCTTCGAGCTTAGCTCCGCTGCTGATTGCTTCATCAATTTGTTTTTGAACCTTATCCACTGCATTTTGATCGATAAGCGGACCGATATCGACGCCATCTTCCAATCCGTTTCCTACTTTTAGTTCTTTGACCTTGGCAACGAGTTTTTCGATAAAGGCCTCCTGAATGGCTTCGTGGACATAAATGCGGTTTGAACAGACGCATGTTTGTCCAGCGTTACGGAATTTTGAACTGATGATGCCATCAACCGCTTTATTAAGGTCGGCATCTTCAAGAACGATCGCGGGTGCGTGACCTCCGAGTTCAAGCGAGATTTTCTTTACTGTGTCGGCTGAGCCCCTCATTAAGGTTTTACCGACTTCTGTAGACCCGGTAAACGTCAATTTACGGACCCTTGTATCTTGAAGCCAAGTTTCACCGATTTCTGATGATTTTCCTGTCACGACATTGATGACTCCTTTTGGAATCCCAGCTTCTTCCGCTAATTCAGCCATTTTTAAAGCTGTTATGGGTGTCAGGTTTGCCGGTTTAATGACGACTGTGCAGCCGACGGCAAGGGCTGGTGCCACTTTTCTTGTAATCATGGCTGCAGGAAAGTTCCAAGGCGTAATGACAGCTACAACTCCGACAGGCTGCTTAGTCACGAAAAGACGCTTATTGGACACGGAAGCAGGAATCGTTTCGCCGTAGACCCGTTTCCCTTCTTCGGCAAACCAAGATAAAAAGCCATTTGCATATGTCATTTCTCCAAGAGCCTCTTTAAAGGGCTTGCCTTGCTCTTCAGTCATGATTTTGGCAAGTTCTTCTTTATTATCATCAATCAATCGATGCCATTTCCAAATTAGTTCGGCACGTTCGTAGACTGAGAGTGCTGACCAATCCGTAAAGGCCTCATAAGCGGCATCTGCAGCCTTGGCTGCTTCAGTCGCACCGCCTTTAGGAACGGTGGCAACTATTTTATCCGTTGCCGGGTTTTTCACTTCAATTTTATCCAACCCAAAATCCGACCACTCACCGTTAATAAATAATCCGTAATCCTTCATGATATAGCCTCCTATTTTGGTTAAATCCATCAAACTACTAAAAAACTTTTAACTTTATACCTTTACCTGTTACATAAAAGTATAAACACTTTTCAATGATACTGAAATTAATTTGATTGGCTATTTTTTTGAAACTCGACTATTCATTGAAGAGGGAGTAGGAGGAAGACATTAAAAAAAAGAGGTGCAAGTTGCACACCTCTTCATTGGTTTCGATTATTTTTCCGATGAGACGGCCACTTCACCCATATCACCTGAGATGGCCTGATTTGGATTGAATTCACCTTCGGATTTAGAAATGACCACTGTAGCAACACTGTTACCGATAAGATTAGTGATGGCACGTGCTTCAGACATGAAGCGGTCTACCCCTAATAGAAGAGCCATACCTTCAACTGGAATCATCGGGAATGCAGCTAATGTTGCAGCAAGTGTAATGAAACCAGATCCTGTTACACCGGCAGCACCTTTGGACGTTAACATCAAGATTCCCAGAAGGGTTAATTCCTGCCAGATGCTTAAATCGATACCATAGGCTTGAGCGATGAAAATTGCTGCCATGGATAAGTAAATGGATGTGCCATCAAGGTTAAATGAATAACCAGTTGGGACAACTAAACCGACTACGGATTTTGAACAACCGTATTTTTCTAGTTTTTTCATCACGCTTGGAAGAGCAGATTCCGATGAAGATGTTCCTAATACTAATAAGATCTCTTCTTTTAAATAGGCAATGAATTTGAAAATATTAAAGCCATAGATTTTTGCGATTGTACCAAGGATAAGAATAATGAATAGAGCCATCGTGATGTAAACGCTACCCATTAATTCTCCTAAGGACCTTAGAGAACCAAGGCCGAATTTACCGATTGTGTAAGCCATTGCCCCAAAAGCCGCCAATGGAGATACTTTCATGATCATACTGACTATGCCGAAGAAAATATCAGCAATATGTTGAAGGAAGGAGACGACAGGTTGTACTCTTGGTCCCATCGCAGCCATGGATAATCCGAATAATACGGCAAAGAATAAAATAGGGAGCAAGTCTCCGCCAGCCATTGCAGCAACAGCATTATCAGGGATGATGTTAGAAATAAAGGCAATTGCGCCATGTTCAGTTTCGGAAGCCGCTGTTGTATATTGTGATACATCTCCGCCTTCGACTGAATCAATGTTGAAACCTTTACCAGGTCCTAACACATTAACTACGATAATTCCGATAGCAAGGGCGAAGGTGGTAACGATTTCAAAATAGAGCAGGGCCTTTCCGCCGATGCGGCCAACCTTTTTCATATCGCCCATACCGCCGATCCCGATTACGACGGTTAAGAAGATGATTGGTGCAATGACCATTTTTATCATTTTAATAAATAAATCAGCTAATATCTTCAGCTGTTCACCAAAAGCAGGGAAGAAGAAACCGACTGTTATACCCAATATGATACCGATGATGACCTGAACTGTTAGATTTTTTAATATTTTCAAGGTACATTCTCCTTTGCTATATGATAGCGCTTTCTTAACTTGACTATAGTGTAACAGAAGGAAGAATCAGAATATTCTTTTGGTGATATTGTTCTTTTTGGTCTTTTTGGTCTTGTGGATTTCAAATGATGGGTAGAGGAGGAAATATGTATTCCTGAGCAGCATAAAAAAATACCGGCGGAGCTCCGGTATTAGGGAAAATCAATTTTCAAATGGTTTTATGAGTGCATAAAGGGTTTCAATCACAGGAAGTTTCAAACCGGCCTTGTCAGCAAGGCGCAGTGCTCCGCCCTGTAAATGCTCCACTTCGAGGGTTTGGCCCTTCCGGCGGTCCTGATGCATGGAAGAGGTTGATTCATCCGGTAAACCTGCCATGTTTTCCAAAGCCTGAGCAATATTCTGCCCGGTAATCCCGACGTCATAAGCGTTTGCAAGTTCCTTCATTTCAACTAGGACATTTTCCAGCAATCCATTGGTTTCCGGGAACCTCCGTATCGTGCCGATAGGGAGGTTGGAGGCGGTTGTTACACCCGAGAAAGCGGTGATGAACATGTATTTGATCCACATCCTGATTAATATGTTTTCCGTCCTGCTTACCTCCATGATAACTGATCCGACCGCCTGTTCAAATTCATCACAAATCTTTTTCTGTGAAGGGTGAAGCGGGCCATAGATTAAATCGTGATTATCATTGGAGTGAATGACATGACCCTTTTCATCAAGGGTGGCAATGATGAAGGCACTTCCTCCCAAGACGGCTTCATCGCCCAGTTCTTCCTGTAAAATGGATATATGTTCCAATCCATTCAAAAGCGGAAGGACCTTTGCACCCTTTTCAACAAGGGCCTTTAAATCTGTGAGGGTACCTTGCAGATGCTGGCCTTTTACGGCGAGAATCACAAGGTCAACCTTGTCTATATCAATTACATTTTCTGTGATATGCAGGTCGTTAAATTGATAGTTTCCATGTGGGCTGGTTATGCTGATACCGTTTTCTTTCAATTGTTCGGCACGTTTTTTTCGGACAAGGTATTGAACATGCTGACCAGCCTGCTGCAATCTGCCTCCAAAGTAGGAGCCGAGTGCTCCGGCCCCTATAATGACAATATTCAAAGTGCACACCTCTCTTTTAGTTAAGATGTACTAATCATAACATTGACTGAATTTTCGGTAAATGTTTATCGTTTGAGGGTGAACTAGCTGTTTAAAGTGTGTAAGTGGAAAAAACAAAAGACCAGCCTGAAAGATATCAGGCTGGCACTTATCATTATTTATAGATTTTTACTTTAACCGTTTTTCTGCCCCAATTCATTGCTTTTGAATGAGAAGAGTAGAAGACGTCAATTTTATTCCCTTTGATTGCGCCGCCTTTATCTGCGGCAATGGCCTCCCCGTATCCTTCTACATGAACTTTAGTTCCTAGCGGAATGACCTTAGGGTCGACTGAGATTGCTTTTACGTTAGGGTTTTTCTTTAAGTTAAGACCTGATGCTGTAATACCGCTGCAACCTTTGCAGTTCGCTGTGTAAGCTGTCGCATTGACGGTGATCGTTTTATATTTCTTGGATGAAGTTGTTTTAGCTTTAGGTTTAGCAGAGGTCGAAGTTTTCTTAACCTTTAAAACTTGATTTGGATGGATGTTATCTTTTTTCAGGTTGTTCCAACCTTTGAGTTGATTGACTGTTATATTATGTTTATTGGCGATACCCCATAGTGTGTCGCCGCTTTTAACTTTGTATGTAGTAGTAGCAGCCGATGAAACTCCGGAAAAACTAAATACCAGCAAGAAAGCAGTGAATAGTGGAAGTAGTATTTTTTTCAAAATGAATAGTCTCCTTTGTTTTAAATCGTAGACTTAGAATAACAGGTATATATGACAATAATGTTTCGGTGGAATAGTAATTGTGTTACAAAAACGTTTCCGTTGATAAATAAATGTAATGTAAACTAGGTCTAAAGGACTTATTCATTAAATGGAAATATATATTTATTATGTCAGTATGAGCACTTTTTTTGTTTAATAGTGTTGACGCTGTGGAATATTTTGTTTAATTATATAAAATTTGGTTACCTGATACTTAGTTTTAAAGTCCCGTATATTTTGTAAAAAAACAACGCAATAAAAGACATTTACCTGCTGTATATTTTAGTGAGAGAGGATTTTCAGGAAATGAAAAAAATCCGACATCTAAGCGATGCCAGATTTTAACATCCAAATGGATTAAGTTAAAGAAAATTCAGAAGCAAAATCGACTAGCATTTTTTGATATACTGCTAGAGATTCAAGATTAACGTATTCCCTATCTCCATGCCAGTTCTCACCTTTAGGTCCGAATTCAATGGCCGGTATATCATATGCCGCAAAAAAGACGGTATCTGCAGAGCCATGTTGTCCAAAAATGACAGCATCTCGATTGGTGTTCTTTTCGATAATTGGACGAAGCAGTGTGATGAATGGGTCTGACTCTTCTGTTTTTACAGGTTTACTGTACATATTAAGGTGGAGATTCTTTCCTGTCACACTTTTGATTTGAGCAATGATCTCTTCCATTGTTTGCGTAGGAAGATAGCGGATATCAAGACTGAGCAAACAGGCATCCGGTACCTTATTATAGACATCCCCGCCTTTTATTTTTGCTAGGTTAAGTGAAGGTGAAGAGTAAAGGGGAGTATGATCCCGGGTGAAAGGAAGTTCCTTTATTTTTTGATAGAGATCATAGGCCTTTTCGATTGCATTCACGCCTTCCCATGGTCGGCTTCCGTGTGCGGATTTGCCGGATACTTCAATATCGAGTTGAAGTGCACCCTTTGCCTGGAGTCCGATTCCTAATTGTGTCGGTTCAGCACAGATTACGAAGTCCCCTCTGTAACCATGTTTCGCTAAATATCCAGAACAGTTCAGCCCGCCAATTTCTTCATCTGATACAATCTGAAGCTGGATTTTCAAACCTAAGCCCTTATCTTTCAGTTCGGTAAATGCACACATCATCCCTGCAACCCCAGCTTTCATATCGGCTGCCCCGCGTCCATATAAATTTCCTTCATGAACCTCAGGGAAAAATTGATCCGGCGTCCCGCTGACAACATCGACATGACCATTCCAAATTACGGTTTTATCCCCGCTGCCAATCTCGCTAACAAGCATTTTATAACCGTTATTAACGATCACATTTACGGTGATTCCTTGTTTTTTAAGCCAGTTCGCACAGTATTCAACTGCTTCGTTAGCTCCTTCTTTCGATGAACTGTCAATAGATACTAAATCTTTAAGTAACTCGATTAGCAATAAGAAAACCTCCTAAAAATATGCATACTATTATTATATATACCCTTTCTTAGTAAGGGTTAACTCAAAAATATTTTCCTGTTAAATAACGTTTAGCCTGTTCTTCCCCTGGGGTATGAAAAGGGAGAGCGACAATTTACATTCTTTAAGGAGGATGATAGATATGGATAAACGTATAATTGGTGTATATGAAACTGAAGAGGAAGCCATTAAGGCTATTGAGTCATTGCAGGCACAAGGATATAACCGTGGAGATATTTCAGTAGTAGCGAAAGATAAAGAAGAATTAAAGACAGTGAATGAAGAAACGGGTACAAAGGTTGAAGAGGGGCTCGCAGCCGGTGCGGCGACCGGAGGTATTTTGGGCGGCGCTGCCGGATTATTGGCAGGTGTGGGTGCATTGGCGATTCCGGGAATAGGACCGGTACTTGCAGCTGGCCCGCTTGCTGCCACATTAGCCGGAGCGGCTGTAGGAGCCGGTACTGGCGGATTGGCCGGTACATTAATCGGTATGGGCATACCTGAAGAAGAGGCGAATCGTTATGAAGCGGATGTTAAGAGTGGCAAGCTGCTTGTGTTAGTCGATTCGGATGCGAGTAAACCCAATTCTTCCTACTCAGGAATTACAGAGACCGATGAAACGCTAACGAACAGTAGGAGACCTCTATAAATTGTAAGTTGAAAAGGGACGGAGCCTTTTGGGCCCGTCCTTTTTTTTTGATTAGAATGTAAATTTCTGTATTTCCTTGTGCATTTCCTGGGATAGGGCATCCAATTCACTAGCCAGGGCATTTAACTGTTCCATGGAAGCATTCGTTTGTTCTACGGAAGCAGATACTTCTTCAGTTCCTGCCGCAGTTTCCTCGCTGATCGAGTTTAATTGTTCTGCATTACCCGCCATCCGTGTGACCTCGGATACCATTTCGTTCATCATCTTTTTTATTTCGTCAAAATTGCTGAATGTATTAGCGATAATTGACGCAATGTGACTGAAGGCATTTTCAGTATCCGTTACAGAAGTATCTTGATGATGGATTTTTTGATTGACTTGGTCAATCAAATCAACTGTATTGGTTGTATCGGTTTGCATGGCTTGAATGATTTCCGAGATTTCCTTCAGTGAGTTTTCCGTCTGCTCGGCCAATTTTTTCACTTCATCGGCAACAACTGCAAACCCTTTTCCATGTTCACCTGCCCTGGCTGCTTCGATGGCAGCATTCAGAGCGAGTAAATTAGTTTGTCCAGCAATTCCGCTTATGGTCTTTACAATCACATTGATATCATTTGACCGTGCATCCAAAGATTTGACTGCCGTACTCATCTTACTGGATATCAGGGAAGTTTCATTGAATTGCTGTTTTAGGTCTTGCACTTGAGTGATTCCGTTTTCGGAAGCCTTGAACATATTTTCGGATTCCGTGGCCATCTTGCTAGCTTGCGCTTCAAGATTATTGATTTTGTCAGCCAAAAGTTTTACAGCCCTTTCGTTATTCTGCCCTACTTCAATTTGGTTGATGGCACCGGACGCTATTTGTTCCATCGTCATGGCCACCTCGTTAGCCGCCGCTGAATTCTCATCTGCACTAGACACTAGTGTCATGGATGAATCGGATACTTTATCGGAAAGGTTGTTGACAACCCCTAACATATGGCTCATATTCCTGGTCATTATGTTGGTGTCTTCCGCAAGTTGCCCTATCTCATCCTTCCTGGAAATGGAAGTCGTGGATGTGAAATCGCCGTCAGCCATTTTCCGAATGGATTCTTGCAGCATTTTAATGGGATTCGTTAAAGAACGGGTTATGAAGATGGCAGATAGTGCAGTGACAGTAAAGACAATCAACATTGTGATGATATTACCGATTATCATCGGGCTTGCATGGACTATCACTTCATTTTTATCCATTACTCCAGCTATTCGCCATCCAGTGGTTGGATTGGTGGCGTATCCGATGATCCGGCTTTGCCCTTCATATTCCTCGATCATTGAACCGGATTCACTTTTCATTTTTCTGAAGATATTTTCCTTTGATATATCCTGTTGAATTTTTTTCTTGTCTGGATGTGTAACGAATACCCCTTTCTTATCCAGCAAAACCGTATAACCAGTTTTTCCGAATTTAGTTTGATTAACCATCGTGATCAATGTATTTATCGAGATGTCGACGCCGATCACGCCTATTAATTCATCACCATCATATTTGGCTTTTGCTGCCGTGATGACAAGTGTATTCGTCGCCTGATCTGTATAAGGTTCCGTCCAAATGGTCTTGTTTTTTTGTTTCAATGCGGATTGATACCAATCCCTTTGTCTTGGATCGAAGTCAGCTGGTAATTCAGCTTTTGGGAATATTAATATTTTTCCGTCTTTCTCTGTGCCAATATATAAACTATTTATTTCAGAGTTGCTGGACTGTGTGTTGGAAAACTCATTCATTATGGATTCTGGGTACTTATCAAAATTACTCATGATGGGGTACTTACCGATCCTATCCAATTGATTCTCCGTTTTTTGAAAGAAGATTTCGAAAGAATCGTTCATTGATTTTACTTGCTCTTCCGTCGTTCCGGTAAATACCTGGGTCGTCATATCGATACTATTTTTATAACTCATGTAGGAGATGGCCATTCCGCTTATCATGATCAAAGCTAAAAAGGGAATCAATATTTGTTTTTTCAGCGAATTAAAATACCAGTCTTTCAGACTTTTCATATGGACAATCCTCCTTATATACCTCTAATTAATTTTGGCTTCTATAGATATTTCGGTCTGTTTTCACTTTTTTGAAGATTGAAGTTAGAAAATTGCCAATATTAATTTTGTGAATCGCCAACATATATATAAGGGATGGGATGCGGTTGGCATGGAGGGGAATATAGATGATAAAAAAGAGCTGACTATAGTCAACTCTTCCAATCATTGAATCTTACTCGACTTGGATATTTTTTGTCCTGCCCGTATACCATGTGTAAAATTCGTCAGCACATTCAACGGATACATCTTGGAGCTTTGTATGGTGCACAGGCTTGGAGCGGTTGATTGTTTCGATTGAGGCAAGCCCGAAAAGCTTTTGCAACTTCGTACGTTCCACCTCAATTTGAATGACCTTGCTTCTTTTGGTAATGAATAGTGATGTTTCCAAACTCCCGGACTTAAACTGAATAAACTCATCATTTAACAAGTAACGGCTATTTTTGTAATTCAGAATTCTCAATGTATAAATGTAGGCAAGTAAAATCAGCGATATATACCATAGGGAGGGCTTGAAATAATAGATTGCCACTGTTGTGAGAATCCAGAAAAAGCTGGGCCGCAGCATTCGGATTTTGAAGGCCTGCTTTGATAGCGACTCCATTGACCGTTCCACTTTGTAAGCGGGTAAAATCTCTTCTACCATTCCATATGCCCGTTCAATCGATAAAAAAGGATAGAGAGTATTCGTTTCAAGCTCTTCATCACCCGTACTTCCTGCGCTGATTAGTTTCACTTCTGCCAAACCTAGCAATCTTTTAATGATTGATTGGGTGATTTCGACAGCTTGTACTTTTTCTTTCTGAATGGAAAAAGCAGATTCATCCAGTACACCTTTCTTGATATATATACGATCGTGATCGGATGAAATTTCATACTTTCCATATTTAACGAATGTGGAAATGATTCCGAAGGCAACGGCTATACATATGAGGCCGACTAGAACGATTGTTATGATCCACCACGTATCCAATAACTTGGCAAAGAACCCTTCGGCATTCTCCAAATTGATAAAATCATCGAGTGTATTATATAACGTAGCCAGAATTGGGATAAGAGCCAAAAAGCTGAGTGATGTAAAGGAAGCTTTCAGAACCTCCTGTTTAGTTGGCGTGAAATGGATTGTTTTTTTATTGATTGGTTCCATATCCTCCGCTGTTCGTTCTTCGGAGCTATCCAATTCGATAACCTGAAGTTCCTGTTTTGAAGAATATTCCACCTCAAGCCGTTCAGCCTCTTTTCGGGAAATAACCTCAAAAGGTACGGTACCCTGATCACCAGTCATCCCTGTTTCGAATGTTAAAGAGGTTAAGCGGAAAATCTTATGGAATAACGTCGTACGTTGTTGAACATTCTGTACCTTATGAAGCGGGACCGTTCGATAAGATTTTGAAATAAGCCCTGAGGTAATATATATGGTTCCATCTTTGATTTGATATTTATACGTATACCATTTAAGGATGATAGAAAGGACATTCCAAATCAGATAAACTAAAAAAGCGATTTGGAGTACCTTCATATACATCTTTTCAGAACCGAAGTTCAGGACATAAAGCAAGATTATGAAAAACACATTCCCTTTCAGCAATTTCCATAATTCGAAGGGGATTTTGAAAGGGTGTAATCGTTTTGCATGTTCTTCCATCGTTAATCCACTTCCTTAATTTTAGCGAAATGGGCAATTTTATCTCGTAATTCATACGCCTCTTTCTCGGGGATGGCAGGTATGCCATGAGAGTCCCCCATTGTTCCGATACTTAGTGAATAAAGGTTATATTTTCGCAAAAACGGGCCTTGGTTCAATTTGACGGACTGAACCTTCGTCATCGGAATGAGTTCATGCGTTTCACTCCAAGCTCCGTGTTTTGTTTGAATGAATTCTTCGTTCACGTCGTAACGCCAATACTTTTGTAACAAGATTGGTTCAATGAAAATGGACCAGATTGCATGGAAAAAAGATAATGTGATAAGTCCGTATAAAATCCATCCAATCCATTCTTTCCAAGCGAAATAATCATCAACATATAATAGGATGCCAAAGACTGCGAGGATAATAAAATTGGTAATGGCTTCGGTCATCCGCCAAACCTTCACGGATTCTTTGGAGATTTTCTTCGTTGGTGGCTGTATCTTTGAATACATATATTCACTCCTAACTATTTCTTTATACTTATACGGATTATCATTCAAAAAAGTTCCCTGTAATCGTACATGTAAATGAATCATGAAGTCAGGATGGCCAATTGGATTCCATTGAATGGCGTTCGAATAATCCTGCCTTTATTTGAGTATGTATAAATAGGGACCATCAAGTGGATATTTTCTTTTTTAAATGACCGTAAAATGGACAAGATAGAAGTGGTGAGTTTTTAGAGTGGGAGTGATAGGTTTGACATATAAAAGGAAGTTGAGTTTTATATTCTTCCTGTTTTTGATTTGTTTTTTTAATGGAGAATCGATGCAGGCTGCGAATGATGATGGAAACCTAGGACAGGAAATTCAACAAATTCTGGATGGTTCACCAGGGTTGGCAGGGGCGTTAACGGGAATTTCCATCCGATCAGCGGAATCGGGGGAAATGATTTATGAACGAGGGTCGCAAACGAGATTGCGGCCTGCTTCGAACCTTAAGCTTTTAACTGCAGCAGCTGCGCTGGAAACATTAGGGGAAGATCATGTTTTTCAAACTGAACTATACATAAAAGGGGTGCAGGTTGGCCATGTTCTGCAGGGGAATGTTTATCTTAAGGGAAAAGGAGATCCTACATTATTGGAAAAGGATTTTGATGAACTGGCATCATCACTGAAGCAAAAGCAAGTTAAGCTCGTTCATGGAGATCTTATAGGGGATGATTCTTGGTATGATGATATCCGTTATTCCCGAGACTTGGTCTGGAGCGATGAACAGGAATATTACGGAGCAGCTGTTTCAGCTTTAACCGCTTCCCCGAATGATGACTACGATACCGGTACCATCATCGTGGAGATAACCCCCGGGGGAAAGGCTGGTAAAATGGCGAAAGTGAAGCTGAAGCCGGAAACGGATTACGTGAAGATCATCAACAAAACGAAAACAGTAGCGGCAGACGGCAAAAAGAAAATTGAAGTCGAAAGGTCTCATGGCACAGATGTCATTACGGTGACCGGGACCATTCCGGAGCATGCCGGGGTGACCGAAGAATGGATCTCAGTTAAAGATCCCACAAAATATGCCCTGAGCCTATTTGAAAAGTCAATGAAGAAATATGGAATTAAAGTGTTGGGAAAAAGGAAGAAAGGGAAAACGCCTGTAGGAGCGGACTTGATCTCCACTCATCAGTCCATGCCACTTTCACAACTGCTTATTCCTTTCATGAAATTGAGCAATAACGGCCATGCTGAGGTTTTGGTGAAAGAAATGGGAAAAGAAGCAGAAGGGGAGGGAAGCTGGAAAGATGGTTTGAAGGTCGCTCGAAATCAAATGAAGGGTATGGGTCTCAATATGCAAACGATCAAGATGCGTGATGGATCTGGCATATCCCAAGTCAATATGATTCCAGCGAATGAAATAACGAAACTGCTATATGCCGTACAGGAAAAAACGTGGTTTCCTGCTTACTTGAAGGCTTTGCCGATTGCAGGAGATGAAGAGCGGATGGTAGGCGGTACACTAAGAAAGAGAATGAAAGGGACAAATGCAGCTGGGAACGTTCGTGCGAAAACAGGGACCATTTCAGGAACGAGCTCTCTATCAGGTTATGTGACGACCAAAAGAGGGGAAAGAGTCATATTTTCGATCATCGTGAATAATTTTGTGGAAGAAAAAGGCATTACGGCAATCCAGGATAAGATAGCCGTGATGCTTGCAGAACAGGAAAAGCTATTGGTGAGTGGCCTTTAGTATCCATTTTGAAAGGTAAGTTTGAAGTTCAGAAAAATCTGCGATGAACAGATCTGCATCAGCCAATTCATTTTCTTCGGCAAATCCAAATTGGCAGCCAACAGCCGATAAGCCATTTTTCTTTGCTGCCTCGATGTCGGATTTTCGATCCCCAATCACAATGGCGCTTTCAATTCGATAGTCTTTCAACAACATTTGCACCAAGTCGGTCTTTGAGCCTTTCGAGGACCTTTCCACGCTATATATGTCCGTAACAAATTCATGCAGCCCAAAATAAGAACAGATTTCTTCCAGGTACTTTACTAGACCGTTGCTAGCAATAAAAATGGAAATTCCAAGCTGTTTGATCATTGACAAGGTCTCCATGACGAGAGGGAAAAGCTGACCATTTCCTTGTTTGATTTCTTGAATCAAGCAATCTAAAAAAAGTTGGTCAGCCTGTCGGCGAATATGATCGGGATGCTTTGGTAATAGTGTTTCCCAAACGACTGTCAGGGGGACGCCCATAATCTTTTGATACGTGGCAAGCGGGGTATTCCCTGTCCAGCTCCCTTCAGACCGAAGTATCTCAAACGTTCTTTCAAGTGAAGAACCTAATATCTTGTTTGTTTGAAACAAGGTGCCGTCCATATCGAAAATGGCGGCAAATTGGATTTTATTCATTACTAGCACCTTCTTCTTAGTTTTTTTCATTTTATCCCCTCTAGGAAGGAATATAAGGGAGGACGAATAGAAATAAGTAGTATAGGAGGAATGCTTATGAACTTTCCAACACTTAATGGACAGTATACGTTTAAAAATCTTATTGCTGAAATTCACAAAATCTTCCAAAAAAGATCTCCATATATAATGGCCATTGATGGCCGGGGCGGGTCTGGAAAAAGTACACTCGCTTCCCGTATCCAAGCGGAGTGTCCAGGTACCGCAGTCGTTCATATGGACGATTTTTATTTGCCATCATCGAAAAGGATCCAGCTGCCCCCAGCCCAAAAACAAATTGGAGCGGATTGTGATTGGGAACGGGTTTTTAACCAAGTCCTAAAACCACTTACTGTGGGGAAAGATGCAAGGTATCAAAGGTATGATTGGGAAACGGACACTATGGCCGAATGGCATATCGTTCATGCTGAAGGCCTTGTCATTATTGAAGGGACGTATTCTATCCGTAAAGAATTGGCAGGGTCCCATGATTTCATGATATGGGTGGAATGTCCCCGCGATCAGCGTTTGAAACGTGGCCTCGAGCGGGATGGTGAAAATGCGCGTCAAATGTGGGAGGATAATTGGATGGTTCATGAAGATTTATATGTTGACGCGCAAAGGCCGCAAGAAAGAGCGAATCTTGTTGTGGACGGAACGAGCTGAATCCAGGGATACCTGGAAAGTCACTTTTAATTGTAAGGGTTTACCTGTAAAATTCATATTGAATTTTTAGATAAATTTCTGGGGAGCCGGAAGCATAGGGGGAAATTATGTTTACTAATGAAGAACAAGCTGCCGTATATAAAGCCATTTATAACCGAAGGGATATCAGGAGTTTTTTGCCTAAGCCCATTTCAAAGGATATACTCCGCAGAATTTTGGATGCTGCACATCATGCGCCGTCTGTAGGATTCATGCAACCTTGGAGTTTTATTGTAATTTCATCTCAGGAAACCAAGAACAGTTTGGCATGGGCAGCGGATAAAGAAAGAAGGGCACTAGCTATTCATTATGAAGGAGGTAAAGAAAATAAGTTTCTTAGTTTGAAAGTGGAAGGGTTAAAAGAAGCACCTTACACCATTTGTGTAACATGTGACCCGACACGTGGCGGCTCCCATGTTTTGGGGAGGAACTCCATCCCGGAAACGGATATCCTATCCACGGCCTGTGCAATTCAAAATATGTGGCTGGCTGCCTGTGCGGAAGGATTAGCAATGGGATGGGTAAGCTTTTATAAGAAAAATGATATTCGTGACATTTTGGAGATTCCACCGCATGTAGAACCCATTGCACTCATGTCGATTGGCTATACGGATCAATATCCGGATAAACCCATTCTTGAACTTGCCAATTGGGAAAAAAGAAGGCCGATGGATGAACTTATTTTCGAGGATAAATGGGGTAAAAGATAAAACTTTTTTAATAATGAAGGACATGGATTCTGAATTCTCTTCGAGTGAACCGGGGAGGACTTGGGAAAATCAGTTACACGGGTATTGGGAATTAACAAAGTTATAAAGCCCCTGGTTCAGGGGTTTTTGTTGTAAGGAAATGGTTTTCTGATAAAAAACCAGAAGGCACTCATTATGGGCGATTAAAAAGAATTAATCCTGGTGGGAAGGCAACGGACCTGCACCAGAAGTCATCACGAATGTGGTCGTAAATGAAAGAAACAGTAAAAATATAGAAGACTCTTTCGAATGGTATATATTTTGTAAGAGTCTTTTTAAATGTACGTATTCAATAATTTCCGTTGATCCTGGTAAGGGGGGGCTTTGTGAACACAATAAACTAAAAATAAAAACTGGCTGTACGTTTAACATGGTCAGCTTTTTGATTTTAAAACCTGCGCCTTTTGAAAGATCCCGGTATACCGAGGTCTTCACGGTATTTTGCAATAGTACGACGGGAAATTTTCATCCCTTCATTTTCGAATATTTGACAAAGTTTCTGATCTGAAAAAGGCTTTATCTTATCTTCATCGGCAATCAAGACCTTTATTTTTTCTTTGATGGTCGTCGTTGATTCCGTTTTTTGACTGTTTACGCGGTTTAATCCTCTAGTAAAGAAGTTCCTTAATTTAAAGAGGCCATGCGGAGTCTGGATATATTTATTGCTCGTCGCCCTGCTGATTGTTGATTCATGAAGCTGGAGTTTTTCCGAAATGTCTTTCAGTGTCATAGGTTTTAATCCAGCAATACCCTTCATGAAAAACTCTTGCTGCTCCTCCACGATTGTTGCTGTCACTTTATAAAGTGTCATTTGCCTTTGTAAGAGTCCTTTTAAAAGTAATTGGGCATCATTTATGTGACCTTTGACATAATCTTTAGCAGGATTACCCGGATATATAGCGATGTGGTTCTTATAGTAAGGATTGATGGAAAGTTTGGGTGTGTAGCTGTCGTTGACTGTAATCAGATATCCTTCTTCTTCTTTTTCCACGTAAACATCCGGAACGACGTAATGAGTCATATCATTGGAAAAGTGACTGACGGGGCGAGGGTTTAAAGTACGGATGAAATCAGAGGCCTCTTGTACTTCCTGAATGGTCACTTTGTATATGCCCGCTATTTTCCTGTAGCGTTTTTCTGCTAAATCCGGTAAGTGCTTTTTAACGATCGTATATGCCAATTCATTGTAATCCTCATGCTCCCGCAGCTGAATGAGTAAACAATCAGTCAGATCTTTAGCCCCGACTCCAATGGGGTCAAGGGATTGCAATACTTGAATCATATCTTCTATTTCTTCCGCGGACACGGAAAAATGCGAGGCAGTCCAATTTGCATCCAATTCAAGGAATCCATATTCATTTAAGTTCCCTATCAAAAATTGGAGAATCTTCCTTTCGATAGCTTTGAATGCCCTCAGCATACTTATTTGTTCCAGTAAATGGGTTTCTAGTGTTTCTGTATTGACGGAATAATTATTGATAGGGTTGTAATCTGTGTCTCCGTTGAAACTTTTACTTTTAGAGGAGGATCCTCTTAAATGAGAACTTATTTTATGTGTACGAAAGCTAGATTCAGAAAGTGCGAGGGGTTCTTTAAATGCTTCGCTTATTTCGAGAACAGGATTTTCGTTAGCTTGTCGATACAGGAAATCTATTAGTTCAAAGGTCGAATATTGAAGGATATTGATCGATTGCTGTAATTCAGGAGTTAATGACAATTTCATGGTTTGTTTTTGGTACAGTTCAAAACCTACCTGCATATATACCAACTGCTTTCGTTTAGATTAACCTAGTGGCACAAAATGAATGAAATATTATTAATGTGATAATAATACAAATCTTCCGAAAATTCAATGTTTTATGTCAGGTTATTTTACATCTATAAGAAATTAAAGGTCGAAATCGACAATATGCCTGTAATTTAGCACGTATGTAATGTAGGGGGTGTTAGTGATTTGAATACGAATCGAATGATTTGTATATGAATCAATACATGCTCATGATGATTTGATTGTGAATCGTTATACCTTAAATACCTTTAATATAAGGCTCATATAATTTGGCATGCATCTTGCTATATCTAAATATATAAATAAAAAAATAAACTAGCTTGAAAAAATCCACTACAAGAGAAGGGTGTTTTTTACATGATCAAAGAAACGACGGGTATTCAGGAATTAATCGATTTGGATAAAAAGCATTTTATTCATCCGACTACGGCAATCGAACAACAGCAGGCAGATGGTCCAAGTTTCATCTTTAAGGAAGGGAAGGGAATATATCTTACGGATGTCACGGGCAGGACCGTCATTGATGGCATGGCTTCACTTTGGAATGTGAATATTGGACATGGACAAGAAGAGTTGGCAGAAGTCGCGAAGGAACAAATGGCGAAGTTAGCTTTCACTTCAAGTTTCGCCACTTTCAGCAATGAGCCGGCAATCCGTTTAGCGGCCAAAATCGCTTCCATCGCGCCTGGGGATTTGAATGCAGTTTTCTTCACTTCAGGTGGATCGGAGTCGAATGATACAGCCATCAAGCTTGCTCGTCATTACTGGCTTTTGAAAGGGCAGCCTAATCGTCAAAAAATCATTTCCCGCTCGAAATCCTATCATGGAGTGGCGATGGGAGCTACAAGTGCGACTGGCCTGAAGCCGTTCCGGGACTTCACGAATTCAATCGCACCGGATTTTTACCATGTGGATGGTTCCTCCATTGAGGAGTTGCGTAAGGTCATAGAACAGGAAGGACCAGAAACGATTGCGGCATTTATAGCTGAACCGATTCAAGGGGCCGGTGGCGTGAATCTTCCTCCTGAAGGCTATTTTAAGGAAGTAAGGGAGATTTGTGATGAATACGGCATTTTAATGGTGACGGATGAAGTCATTACAGGTTTCGGAAGAACAGGGACTTATTTTGGGATTGAACACTTTGGTGTTGTACCTGATATGATGTGCTTTGCGAAAGGTGTGACGAGCGGATATGCACAGTTAGGCGGGGTCGTCCTGAATGATAAGATGCATCAGGATTTTATTGCCCTTTCAAAAGGAACGCTTTTACACGGCTACACATACAGCGGCCATCCTATGGCTTGCGCGGTTGCTTTGAAAAATATTGAAATAATTGAACGCGAAAACCTGATAGAAAATTCGAAACAGCGTGGTGAAGAGTTGCTAGCTGGCTTCAAGAAGCTTCAAAGCAAACATCAGATTGTTGGTGATGTCAGGGCACTTGGACTAATTGGCGGCATCTCCATCGTAAAGGATAAACAAACAGGGGAAGGCTTTGAGAAACAGCTTGCTCCAAGACTAGTTGCTGAAGCTGCGAAGAATGGTTTGATTTGTCGGTCTGTTACGTTTGATCAAGATACACTCGTATTCGCACCTCCTTTAATCATTACAAAATCAGAAGTCGAAAGAATAATTGAAATCCTTGATGAGACATTTACTGCTATCGAAAAAGAAATCTTATAAGAGGTGAAAAGGATGGTCATGACGGAAACGCTGAAAAAGAAATTATTCATTAATGGTAAATGGCAAGAAGCTGAAAAGTTCACGACACTAAAGTCTCCCTATAGCGGGGAAGTTCTAGCGGAGATTCCTTCAGCAAGCCTTGAAGATGTAGATTTGGCAATAGAATCAGCCTATCAAGCTAGAAAAACAATGGCAGCTTTACCTAGTCATAAACGTGCTGCCATACTTGAAAAGCTCGCGAGTCTTTTAGAAAGCCGCAAAGATGAGGCAGCTGAAATTATTGCTAAAGAGGCAGCGAAACCGATTAAAACGGCAATGGTTGAAGTATCTAGGACGATTGCCACATATAAATTTGCAGCAGAGGAAGCCAAAAGGATTCATGGAGAAACATTGACGATGGATGCTACAGCTGACGGAGAAGGAAGAATAGGATACACCGTCCGTGAGCCTCTAGGCGTTGTGGGTGCGATTACGCCATTTAATTTTCCGATGAACCTGGTTGCCCATAAAGTAGGCCCGGCCATTGCTGCCGGAAATACACTTGTCCTGAAACCTGCGAGCCAGACACCGCTATCTTCGCTATTTCTTGCTGAACTATTAGCCGAAACGGATTTGCCGGCAGGTGCGTTTAATTTAGTTACCGGAAGCGGTTCGGTGATTGGTGATAAATTAGTAACTGATTCAAGGGTGAAGAGCATTTCATTTACTGGAAGTCCGGCTGTCGGAATCGGGATCCGTAATAAGGCAGGGTTAAAGAAAGTGAGTCTTGAACTGGGTTCGAATGCAGCAGTCATCGTTGATAAAGGGATAAATATCGACAAAATCATCCAGCGCTGTGTATCGGCAGCATTCGCTTTTCAAGGGCAGGTCTGTATTTCCTTACAGCGTGCATATGTTCATGAAGAGGTATATGATGAGTTCGTCAAAAAATTCACAGAAGCAACGAATGGCTTGAAACTTGGGGATTCTTTGGACCCGTCGGTGGATATTTCGGCATTAATCAGCGCTGGTGATGTACAGCGAAGCCTGGATTGGATCGATGAGGCTAAACAACACGGTGCGATCGTTGCAGCAGGAGGGAAATCTGAAGGGAATATCCTGCACCCCACTGTGTTGCTGGAAGTGGATGCAGTGCTTAAGGTATCTTGTCAGGAAGTCTTCGCTCCCATTGTTTTGATCAATAAGGTTTCTTCTGTTGAGGAAGCGATTGACTTGGTCAACGATTCCGAATTCGGATTGCAGGCCGGGATTTACACAGAAAATATCAATCTTGCTCTTTCTGCCGCAGAAAAATTGGAAGTCGGCGGTGTTATCATTAATGATATCCCAACTTACCGTGTCGACAACATGCCATATGGCGGAGTCAAAAAAAGCGGGATGGGCCGCGAAGGGTTAAAGTATGCCATTGAAGAGATGACGGAAATGAAATTGGTCATTTTTAATCGAAATTAATCAGAAAAGGGATGAGCAGTTGCTCATCTCTTTTTTGAACTGAAGGGTTTATTTTTCTATAAATCTTGAAAGAGATTGAGATGAAAGATAGCCCATGTGCTATGCAAAAATGAATAGGTAATTCACGATTGAATTTAAATGTTTGACGGGAAAGGGGAAGAAAACGTGATTTCCCTAATATTTCAAACTGGCATGAATCTTGCTCATATTATATATAGGTAGATAACTTAAAACCGAGGAGGAATTTACATGCAGGAAACTTTACAAAATAACACGAAAAAAGAAGGAACGGGAGCACTGGACTTAAAGATGTTCATCAATGGGGAATGGGTGAATTCGACTTCAGGTGAAAAGAGGGATGTATTAAATCCGGCCACGGGAGAAGTTATTGCTACAGCTGCGGAAGGTACACAGGAAGATGTGGATGCAGCGGTCGAGGCAGCAAAATATGCTTTTTATGAAGGTGGATGGTGGGGTACTCCGGCAGTGGAGCGAGCTCGCATATTGTTCAAAATTGCCGACAAAATAGAAGAAAAAGCTGAAGAACTTGCTGCGTTGGAAACATTGGATAATGGGAAACCATTGCGTGAGGCTCGTTATGACATAGATGATTCAGCCGCCTGTTTTAGATATTATGCAGGGTTGGCTACAAAACCGACAGGTCAGACTTACGAAGTTCCTGATGGTCAGCAAGCGATGGTTGTAAGGGAACCGATCGGTGTATGCGGGCAGATCGTTCCTTGGAATTTCCCTTTAATGATGTCAGCCTGGAAACTGGCCCCGGCACTTGCTGCAGGGAATTCAGTTGTGTTCAAACCATCAGAGGTTACACCAGTGACAGCGGTCAAACTATTTGAAATCATGGAAGAGGCCGGATTGCCAAAAGGTGTCGCAAACCTTGTGTTAGGAGCAGGGCCAGTTGTCGGCCAGGCCATTGCCGAACATGAGGAAATCGATAAAGTAGCCTTTACGGGTGGAACGGAAACAGGACGTAAGATCATGGAGGCTTCACTAGGTAACCTGAAGAAGGTGACATTGGAGCTCGGAGGAAAATCGCCTAATATCGTATTTGCGGACTCTGACTTTGAGACTGCAGTGGATTATGCTCTATATGGGGTTTTCTGTAATCAAGGACAAGTTTGTTCAGCGGGCTCTCGGTTACTTTTGGAGGAGTCCATTTACGATCAGTTCATTGCAAGTCTTACCGCGAAGGCAAAACAGATCAAAGTAGGTTCAGGATCTGATGAAAAGAGCCAAATGGGCCCTGTAGTTTCAGAGGCACATATGAACAAGATCTTATCGTATATCCAAATTGGAAAGGAAGAAGGAGCCAAGTTAATCGTCGGGGGGAATCGAATTAAAGGAAAAGGTTTGGAAAAGGGGTATTTTGTCGAACCTACCATTTTTGTTGATACGACACCGGATATGCGTATTGTACAGGAAGAAATTTTTGGCCCAGTGCTTGTCGTTCAAAAGTTCAAGGATGAAGCTGAAGCTCTTCGACTTGCCAATGATACGAAATATGGTTTAGCGGGAGCGGTGTTCACGAATGATATCGCAAAAGCATACCGTGTCATTAAAAAAGTGCGTGCCGGCATCACGTGGATAAACTCATATCATCCGACCTATAATGAAGCTCCTTGGGGAGGATTCAAGCAAAGCGGGAATGGACGTGAACTCGGCACTTTCGGTTACGAGGCTTATACGGAAGTGAAGCAAATCAATAATAACTTGGATATTCAACCAACAGGTTGGTTTGATGAAGAGTAAATAACTGGACAAAAAAGGCTGTTCCTTATGGAACAGCCTTTTTTGTGGAACCGCAGATAAAAAGCCAGAACCGCAGATAAAAAGCCAGAACCGCAGATAAAAAGCCAGAACCGCAGATAAAAAGCCAGAACCGCAGATAAAAAGCCAGAACCGCAGATATCATCCGAAAACCGCAGATAAAATACCAGATTCGTAGATATAATCCAAAAAGTCGCAGATATATTCAAAGAGTGCTAGACATTGATTTACTTTTGTTGGACTTTTTCAAGATCCACCCGTCCTGAAAAGAAAACGGCGCCATTACCCATATCTGAAAGGCGATCTGGGGTAAGGGAATTGATGTGTTGTTTGGTCTCAGGTGTATTCTGCCATAAGCCTTGGCTGACTAGTACGCCGGGTAACACATTTTCACCGGGAGCAGCGGTAAGCAAGCATTCACCGCGTCCGTTCCAGATTTTAACCATATCTCCGGAAGCTATCCCTAATGTTTTGGCATCAGCGGCATTCATGTGCAGCTTCGGTTCCTTCTCCAAGGAGATATGTTTGGCATTATTTGAAAAGGTTGAATTCAAGAAGTTGTGATTAGGTGCCGGTATGAATAAAAATGGCAGGTCGCTGTCTTTTATGATTGGCGTATATGTTGGCAGAGGCTGGTATCCATCCAGTTTCATCCGAACGGAATAAAGTTCGATTTTACCGCTTGGTGTCGGTAGTTTGCCTGGAAAAATCCTGCGCATCTTTGCTTTGACAAATTGATTCCTTGATAGGGAGTCATAGGTGATGCCTTCTAAATGCGGGTTATCGGGAAAATTCAGCGCCTGCCGTATCATTTCTTCCTCTGAATCTCTAAAAGCTTGTTCCTCAAAGCCCATTCCAACAGCCAAAAGTTTGAACAATTCAACATTCGATTTCGACTCGCCATATTTATTGACTACAGGTTTTTGTATTTGGACGTAATTATGCCAGTATGAATTATAAAAATCCTCCGTTTCATAAGAAGATGTGGCAGGGAGGACAAGGTCAGCATACATGGCCGTTTCGGTTAAGAATAGGTCATGGACCACTGTGAATAGATTTTCCCGCATTAAACCTTGCTTCACTTTATTTGCATTCGGAGCGACAAGTGCTGGATTGGAACCGTATACAAACATGGATCGAATCGGGTTTTCCTTTTCCAAAAGAGCTTGACCGATTTGGTTCATATTAATGGTCCGGGTAGCTTTATTATTTAATAAATCAGGACGTCTTAAGGCATTTGTATTAAAAGCAAGATATCCTGAATTCCCTTTGATGGCTCCGCCGCCTTCCACCATCCATTGGCCGGTAAGCGCAGGCAGGCAAGCAATGGTACGTACTGCCATGCCGCCATTGTCATGGTGCTGCAGGCCATTGCCTATTCGAACGAATGATGGAGTGATGGTGCCATACATCTTGGCTAATTCATATAAGTCATCAATTGGAACGCCAGTGATCGCGGAGACGGTCGCAGGGTCATATTGGCGGACGTGTTCGCGCAATTCAGCAGCACCCACTGTGTATTCATCAAGAAAAGGCTGATCGACTAGATTCTCTTCATATAGAATATGCATTAAACCGAGGGCGAGGGCAGTGTCTGTACCAGGAAGGATCGGTATGAACCAATCTGCCCACTTACCGGTTTGGTTTTTATGTACGTCAATGACAACTACTTTGGCCCCGTTTTTTCGGGCTTGCTGGGCAAGCGTAACTTGGTGCATATTTGTGCTCACCGCGTTAATGCCCCACAAGATGAAAAGCTTTGATTGAATCGTTTCTTCAGGGTCGGTGCCGAAAGAACCACCCATTGTATAGCTGTATCCGACTGACCCGGCCGCGTTACAGATGGAGCGCTCAAGCATGCTTGCACCAAGTTTGTGAAAAAAACGCCGATCCATACCTTCTGCGCTGAGGTTGCCCATGTTCCCATAAAAGCTGTAGGGAAGTATGCTTTCCGGGCCATGCATTTCGATCAGGTCTTTCCACTTTGAAGTGATTGTGTCAAGGGCCTCTTTCCAGCTGATTGGAGTGAAATTCCCTTCTCCTTTCGGACCGATGCGCTTTAATGGCTGCTTTAAGCGATTGGGGTCATATAGACGAGCAGTCATGTTTCGGACTTTGTTGCAAATACTCCCTTTGGTGACTGGGTGATTAGGATCTCCTAGGACTTTAATGATTTTCCCGTCTTTTTTGTGCAGCAGTAAACCGCATTGATCAGGACAGTCAAGAGAGCAAACAGAGGGAAAGACTCCATCTGGCTGATCGATATAGGATTGCATGGGCGTATTCCTCCTAATAATCTAATCTCATAAAATGAATCGAAAACTCATTTATATCTTAATTATATTGAAAGTGAAATCGTTGAAAGGTGCAAGAACTTCTTAACATATGTTTTTTTTTCTGATAAGCTTACAAGATGAAAATTTAACCTATATTTATCAGAAAACCAATAAGTAATAGGAGGATTCATTTTTGGATTATGGAATTATAATATCAATTGGAATATACATGGCAGGTATGCTGTTAATTGGTTATTTAGCCTATCGGAAAACGGCCAACTTAACAGATTATATGCTTGGTGGACGGAACTTGGGCCCAGCTGTAACTGCACTGAGCGCAGGCGCATCCGACATGAGCGGCTGGCTATTGATGGGTCTTCCGGGTGCAATGTACATAAGCGGTTTAAGTGCTGGCTGGATTGTCATCGGCCTGTGTGCAGGATCTTATTTAAACTGGTTATTCGTGGCGCCTCGACTTCGGACATATACGGAAGTGGCCGACAATTCGATTACGATTCCCGACTTTCTAGGAAATCGCTTTAAAGATGGATCCCGGATTTTAAAAGTGGTATCAGCATCGGTCATTTTAATTTTCTTCACCTTTTACACATCTTCAGGTATGGTAGCGGGCGGGGAGCTTTTCCGCTCGGTTTTCAATTTGGATTACCGGTGGGGCATCTGGCTGACGGCGAGCGTCGTTATTCTTTACACATTGTTTGGCGGATTTCTGGCTGTTAGCTGGACGGACTTCGTACAAGGTACAATTATGTTTATTGCCTTAATTCTAGTACCAGTTGTCACGATTGTAAATATTGGTGGCTGGGATCCTACCTTTAATGAAATAAAATCGGTTAACCCGAATTTATTGCATGCTTTTGAAGGAACATCAACCATCGGCATCATATCTCTTCTGGCGTGGGGACTTGGTTATTTTGGGCAGCCTCATATAATCGTTCGATTCATGGCGGTTTCATCTGTTAAAGATTTGAAAAGTGCACGAAGAATCGGTATGGGCTGGATGATTTTTGCTATCGTAGGAGCCATGTTCACCGGTTTGGTGGCGATTGCATATTTTAACCTGACAAGCAGTCCTTTAGGGGAAAGAAATGCAGAGTCTGTCTTCATCATTTTAGCTAAAGAACTGTTTCCTTCTATAATTACAGGTTTCTTGTTGGCGGCAATTTTAGCAGCGGTCATGAGTACTATTGCGTCTCAGCTGTTAGTTTCGGCAAGTGCTCTGACGGATGATTTCTATAAGCAGTTCATTCGGCCGAATGCATCGGATAAGGAATTAGTGCTGGTGGGACGGTTCGGCGTTTTGGCAATTGCCGCCATAGCCCTTGTTTTAGCTTTTAATCCCAGTGGTACGATTCTTAAATTGGTGGGTTACGCATGGGCTGGTTTTGGAGCGGCTTTCGGTCCGGTCATTTTGTTTAGCCTGTACTGGAAGCGAATGACGAAATGGGGAGCACTGGCGGGAATGATTGTCGGTACCGCAACCGTGATCGTCTGGGAAATGATCGATAAGTTCTCTGAAGTATACGAAATCATTCCCGGTTTCATTGCTGGTACAATAGCGGTGGTTGTCTTCAGCTTATTATCGGCCAAACCTTCAAAAGATATAGAAAAGGAATTCAATCAGGCCATCAAAAACCTCTCTTGATCTTTTGAAACAGTCCAGTTAAAATGGTGCTGTATTTTTTAGAGATATGAAACAATGAATGCAATATATATGATACAATATCCAAAGAGTCCTTATGTTGAAAACATGAGGGCTTTTTTTGAGTGTTTTGGGAATAATAAACCAAAAAACAATACAAAGGATAAAACATGAACCAATCTCATAAAATTGCATGTAAAGTGGCTATTATATATATAATCATTGGGGTCTTATGGATTATCGTGACGGATTACATCTCTATGACACAGGCAAAGGAAGATGTTCAGATATATGCAATGTTTCAACATTCCAAAGGGTGGATGTTCATTCTCATAACCGGGCTTTTCTTATACTTCATAATCAGGTATTGGACAGGGAAAATGTTGAGGTCCCAACAGGAATTTAATCTGAAGGATGAACAGTATCAGTCGTTGTTCAACCATAACCCGGATTGTGTCCTTGAACTGAATCTCGAAGGTAATGTCGTTTCGATTAACCCAGAAGCTGAAAAGCTGCTAGGTCATCACAGCGACAATTTGAAAGGCAAGAATGCGAAGCATCTCATCAACTGGAATGAACGGGAAAAGGTATCTGTTTTCTTTATACAGTCCCTTCAAGGTGAAGCTGTAAAATTCGAAACGACCATTCAGAATAAGAGTGATGAAGAGCGGATAATCCGTGTAACCTTTTTACCGATCATCGTTCAAGCGGAGTTGCTTGGAGTATATGCAATCGTTAGGGATATTACTGAATCGCGGCGCGAAGAGGAATTGATGATCATGTCTGAAAAGCTATCCGTAATCGGGCATCTGGCTGCCGCCGTGGCACATGAGATAAGGAATCCGCTGACATCGTTAAAAGGATTCGTACAGTTAATGGACATGACGAAGGAAGTTAATCCGCTGCATTCTGATATCATGTTAAAGGAAATTGATCGAATAAATATAATATCAAGTGAACTGTTGGTTCTCGGAAAAAAACAGGATGTCGCTTTCCAAAGGATTGATCTTGCCGACAGTTTACAACAGGTATTCACGTTAATGAAAGCAGAGACGAATTTGAATAATATCGAGATGGGGTTCAGGGTTAAAACCGCCGAACCGATTTATATTATGGCTGATAAAATCGAACTTAAACAGTTGATAATCAATATTGTCAAGAACAGCATTGAAGCGATTGAGGGTAATGGGGAAATTGATTTGTCGCTGCAAATCATCGATGATCAAGCTGTAGTCAGCGTGAGTGATAATGGTATAGGAATGGTACCCGAGCGCCTCGAACGGATTGGTGAACCTTTTTATTCGACAAAGGAAAAGGGCACAGGGATCGGGCTTGCGATTTGCCGGAAAATCGTTCATCGCCTTGATGGGGAAATGCATTTTGAAAGTGAGATAAACAAAGGGACGACGGTTACTATTCGTATTCCGTTGGCTACTGGACAAGAATAAATGGTACTATGAAAGATAGGAAAAGTTTTATATTAAAAGGAGAACGATATGAGCGAATTACCTGCATTAGTGAACGATAGAAAACCATATATACAAGAGGTCTGGAAAAAATCCGGGTTCGGACAACTTACCCCGATTCAAACGAAAGCGATTCCCGTGATTGTTGAGGGGAAAGACATCATGGCTGAATCACCGACTGGAACCGGAAAAACTTTAGCTTATTTACTGCCATTGCTAGAAAAGATAGATCCTGAAAAAAAATCGCCCCAAGCTTTGATTTTGGCATCATCCCGTGAACTGGTCATGCAAATAAATGAAGAAATTCGCATTTGGTCAGAGGGAAGCGGCATAACTGGTGCAGCATTCATCGGCGGTGCTAATGTAAAAAGGCAGTTGGACAAACTGAAGAAGCATCCACAGGTCATTGCTGGAACACCAGGACGGATTTACGAATTGATTGCCCAAAAAAAATTGAAGATGCATGAAGTTAAGACGATTGTACTTGATGAAGGTGACCAATTGATCACTCCAGAGCATATGGGAACGATCAATAATATTATCAAAACAACGTTAAAAGACCGGCAAATCATGGTATTTTCGGCAACACTGCCAGAGGAAACTGAAAAAGCGGCCAGAGGATTCATGAATGAACCAGAAATGATCAAGGTCGATAAGCATGAAAAAATGGAATCGAAAGTGGACCATCTTTACTTTGTTGTAGAGAGACGGGAAAAATCCAAGATTCTTGAGAAAATCACAAGACTTAAAGATGTGAAGGCCCTTGCCTTCCTCAACGATATAGCAGAGCTGAGCGTCTTACATGAAAAGCTGAGTTATAAAGGTGTTGAAATGGGTGTGCTTCACGGGGAATCCAATAAAGTCGACCGGGAGAAGGCGCTGCGCAAGCTTCGTTCCGGAAAATCCCCGATGTTGATTGCAACGGATGTAGCGGCAAGGGGGCTAGATATAAAAGGCCTCACTGCAGTCGTTCATATTGATATGGCTGATAACATCGATCAATATATCCATAGATCAGGGAGAACAGGGCGTGCAGGTGCAGATGGCACTGTTATTTCAATTGTAACGGAAAGAGAAGAGCGAGAGTTGAAAAAAATGGCTCGTGAACTGGAGATTCCATTAACGAGAGTAACTTTCTATGGTGGAAACATCGTAGTCGATGAATGAGTTGGGAAAAAGGGATGGCCGTTGCGGGAGGCTGCTGAAAAACTCACGTTTTTCTAACTAGTACGGTAAATCAAATTAAAAAAAGACGATTCTCATTCGATACTTGAATGGAAATCGTCTT
>NZ_JBNNOR010000020.1:48225-65387 GCF_050274955.1 Peribacillus sp. NPDC006672 | reverse complement strand
CTCGACTTGCATGTATTAGGCACGCCGCCAGCGTTCGTCCTGAGCCAGGATCAAACTCTCCGAAGAAATGTTTGACTTGCTCATTTTGCTTTTTTGATAGTGTGTGCTCACTTAAAATTTAACGTTGGCGCTTTGTTTTGTTCAGTTTTCAAAGAGCAATTTTTTCGCTATCTCTCTTAGCGACTTTAATATCTTAACATCTTATTACTGCTTCGTCAACAACTTTTTTAAAAAGTTTTTTTCACTCTTTTTTAAAAAGCTTTTACTACGTTGCAGCAACTTTTATAATATACCAGTGTATAAATTAATAGTCAATAGATTTTTTGAATATAATTCACATTTATATATCATGACTGATTTCCCTTGGATAAGTTCGTTTTAACCCTCATATACATTAGGCATTCCTCCTCAGTGCTCACCCTTTTAAACAGTCTGAAAAGGATGTTATATTTCTCGTTTATTGCCCTTTTTACTAAGTGATCAATTCTGTCATCCTGCAAATCGAAAAGTATTTCATCCATCTCTCTTTTTAACAGGTACTCCAATTCCATCTTTTCTTTGTCATTAATCAATAAACCGAGCATGATTCACACCTCCACCAGACATCTTTCCCCATTCACATCCCTTTTATGAATTTTCTACTGATTTTTTGCATAACAATAATCCTCCCGCATAAATTGGAAGACAAGAGTCTTTTGGACAAGGGGATGGATTAATGAAATTTTTCATGGTGCTTCATGCAAAAAACATCAAATATTATTCGTTAATTTTACTTACGGCACTTTTTACCGCTTGGTTCCTTTTTGTGCAAAACATCCTTCACACCCCTGTTTTTTCCACGAAGGATGGGCCCAAAGCGGTTTATAAAGGGGAAAAGAATGTCGCGATTACGTTCAATATTGGCTGGGGTGATGAGAAAGCCGCTCCGATAATAGAAACATTAAAAAGGGAACAGATTAAATCAGCCACTTTTTTCCTTTCGGGATCTTGGGCTGAGCGCCATCCGGACCTAGTAGAGAAAATTGGGAAAGAAGGATATGAAATCGGTATGCTTGGTTACGATTATAAGGATTATTCCGAAATGGAAGATCAAGAAATCATCCGGGATATTTCTAAAGCTCAAGAAGCATTTAAAAAACTGAATGTAAAGAATATAGAACTTTTACGAGCGCCCACCGGTCACTTTGATAAACGCCTCTTAAAGATCAGCGAGAATTTCGGATATACTGTAGTCCATTGGAGCATCGATTCAAAGGATTGGACCAATCCAGGTGTTGATCAAATCGTTCAGAACATCAACAAAGCCCAAAAGGGTGATATCATCTTATTACATGCTTCAGACTCAGCAAAACAAACTAATAAGGCTTTGCCAGAGTTACTAGGGGAACTACAATCAAAAAATTTAAACTTCGTTAGCGTTTCTGAAATGATTTCTAATTCATCGGCAAGCAGTGAGGAAATCCGCTGACTAAAAAAACTGCGTACTAATGGTCCTCATGAACCTAAGTACGCAGTTTTTATGTTGACTTCCTTATGTATGGCCCGACTTACAATAGATTAGCTGCTGCCTTTACCTAATTCGCCAGCTTTCATTTCCTTTGCTGGAGTTTGCTTCCGTGCTTTTTTACTGGCCAATTCCTTTTGTGATCGTTCGATCAATTTGCTTAGAACCAATAATTGATAAGCATTGCAGACTATCAAAGGAAACAGCATGAAATAAAGCCAGCTTTCATCATTGGCACTTAGAACAGGTAACCACTCCAAAACCGTGACTACGACCATGAAGAATAAGGCTGGGATAAATGATTGTCTATTCGTTTGTTTCATTTTGAAATAAGCTGTAATCATCGCTGCAGCTAAAACAACCAATGCTAACACGATATAGGAACTAATCCCCTCGCCTGAACCAAAATTAAGATATCGCAGATAAACCAGATCAAATATAACAAAAAGGATGAGTACAATTTGAACGGCATTCCATAAAGAAGCGCTTTTAAATATTCCCAGACCAAAACGATGGATGGTTAAATAGGCAAAAAAGCCAGCTTGGCTTATGACACTAAAAATTAATCCAACACCGAATAACCAAATAAACGTTGATAGGATGGCACTGACTTCAAAAGAAGAAAAATAAGGTTCAAACTCACTCCATCGAGCCAAAAACCCTACAACTCCGCCCGTTACACCACCGATAAGCAATGTTGTTAAAAACAATTTAACTAAATTACGGCTGTTCATTGTTTTCCTCCATACATTTGTATTTAATTTCCTTAATTGTACCAACCAAATTTGGAAAAATCCACTTATTCCACCAAGGAATAATATCGCCGTTTGGAACCATATTAACAATAAGAAGGATGAAAGGGGCCCTGCGTATGAGAGTGGGAGTTGCTTTGCTTTTCACGTCATTCTTACTCGTTTGTTCCGGTTGTGCTCAAAATGGAGCAGGCGCAGATAAAATGGAGTATGAAGAGACAAAGAAAATGGTCGTCGATATCTTGAAGACAGATGATGGAAAAAAAGCCATCCAGGATATCATTTCCGATGATAAAACGAAAGCTGAACTTATTATGGACTCGGATGTCATTAAGAAATCCATTGAAGATATGGTCACTTCAGATAAAGGAAAGGAATTTTGGAAAAAGACATTTAATGATCCTGAATTCGCTTCCGCTTATGCTAAAGCTTTAGAAGACGAACATAAAAAGGTATTGAAGGACTTAACTGCTGATCCTCAGTATCGTGGAATGATCATGGATATATTGAAAGAACCGGATATGGAAAAAGAAATGAATAAATTATTAAAAACGAAGGAAATGCGTTCCGTTTATAAAGAGCTGATCATAGAAACCATGGAGAGTCCTCTCGTTCAAGCGAAAATGCAGGAGAGATTGGATAAAGCAGCTACTAAAGCGGTAGAGAAGGAAAATAAGGATAAAAAGGCAAAATAATAAAATAAGGCTGATTCCATTGGAATCAGCCTTTATTTTATTGTAGCTTTTCAATGACCTTTTTAGCAATATCCTCGTAAATCCTACCGAGCCTATGGTCTGCAGCGTAAATGGATGGAGCAAAGTCCTCTTCGTTCCAATCTGGCTGTTGTAACGGGAGTTGACCTAAAACTTCTGTTCGAAGCTCTTCTGCAAGCTTCGCGCCGCCGCCTTTTCCAAAAACATATTCTTTTTCACCGGTCGTTTTGCTTTCGAAGAATGACATATTCTCAATGACACCAATGACTTCGTGTTCTGTCTTGATGGCCATTGCACCTGCTCTTGCAGCAACGAAGGCAGCAGTCGGATGCGGAGTCGTAACAATGATTTCTTTACATGAAGGAAGCATAGTATGCACGTCCAATGCAACATCGCCTGTACCCGGTGGTAAGTCAAGGACTAAATAGTCCAATTCTCCCCATTCCACTTCATTAAAGAAACTGTTAAGCATTTTACCCAGCATCGGCCCTCTCCAGATAATAGGCGCGTTATCCTCCACAAAAAAGCCCATTGAGATAACCTGAACGCCAAACCGTTCCACAGGAATGATTTTTTCCCCGCGGACGACCGGTCTTTTTGTTATCCCCATCATATCAGGTACACTGAATCCATAAATATCAGCGTCAACCAATCCGACCTTTTTACCCAAACGAGCAAGTGAAGTGGCGAAATTCACTGAAATCGTAGATTTTCCCACTCCGCCTTTACCACTCGCAATCGCAATGAATTGTGTCTTACTGTTAGGTCCAAGCAAACCTTGGTCCGCTTCATCCTGCGGAATGCTTTCCCGGTGCTTGGCTAACTCATCTTCAGAAAGCTCCGTGAAACGGATGCCTACAGATTCTGCTCCGTTCGTTTTCAGCAAGTCCACCACTTCCGATTGCATTTGCATTTGCTCGGCAGTCCCCGTTTTGGCAATCGCAAGTTTAACGCTTACATGATTCTTTTCAGGTTTTATTTTGATTTCTATAATCCCATTTGTCTCTTCAAGGTTTTTATGTAGAAAAGGGTCTTTAAGATCCTTTAATAAATTCAGTACTTTCTCTTCTGTTAACAAGTCGACCACCCCTTTGAATTCGTTTTATTTTCCCATTTTTCAGTATAACATATTACTGAAATAAAGCTTATTATCTGCCCGTATGCGAAACCTGATTATTTCCCCATAGTAAAAAGGGCCTTGTACGTCACAAGACCCAGAAATCACTCTTCTTGCGATAGTTTTCCCTCTGTAAAGTAACGTAAAATACCCATATAAATCGAACTGGCCACCTTTTCTTGATACCGATCACTAACTAGGCGTTCCCTTTCCTCCTTATTGGAAAGAAAACCAATTTCCACAAGAGCTCCCGGTTTCTTAGCATAATTCATCAAATACACATGATTTATCGTTTTTGCATCACGCTTTGTATTTTCAAGGTTTCTAATGATTTCAGTCTGAATGAATTTTGCTACCTGTTCATTTTCCTCAAACCTGCTTGTATAAAAGGTCTGGGCTCCTTTCGATGACGCTGACGGAAAAGAATTCAAATGAATGCTTAAAAATAAGTCCGCTTCCGAATCATTGATCATTTCAACCCGGTTCCGTAAGTCTTCCCGTTTCCGCTGGCGGATCCCTTTTGTCTTTCCCTGCGCCAAATCCTCATCCTTCTCACGGGTCATGATGACAAGGGCACCCTGTTCCTGTAAATAGTCCCGGACCTTTAATGAAACGGAAAGGGCAATTTCCTTCTCCATTACCTCTTGAATATTTGCCCCGCCGTCCATTCCCCCATGACCGGCATCCAGCACGATTACCTTACCCGACAACGGAAGGTTCCAGGAGTCCCAAGAATCATCTTCAACAAATTTAAAAGTTACAATTAAAAAAAGGACAAACAATCCCATAGCGATTCCTGTATATTTCAGCTTTCTACGCATGACCGTTCCCCTTCCATGATTCCTATACTAAAAGGTATGGGACAAACCATGGAATTAGAACAAGGTATGGGATTTTTGCCTTCTTAATGCAATTTCATTTTATATCGTTTTTCACCAGTCTTAAAGCCGTCCAGCCACCACTCTCCTACAAACCCTTCACAGCAATAAAACAGCCCTTCATCGAAAGCATTATTCGCTGTAACTTCTCGCCAATACAAAATAAAGTTAAAAAGAGTATCGGTCAAAAACTTCTCTTCCTTCCAACACCTGGCCCTTACATCTTCTTCTGACTCACCGTAATAGCCAAACTTACTATAGTTCGCTCCTAATAAATAAGCCTCGATGGCAACATCGAAGTAGCCTTCCTCCAAAACATCCATGAAATCCTGTCCAAAGTAACGCTGAATCCTTCCCTTCATATCTTCGATAGAAAGATCCCTAAGCAATCTACGTTCGAACTTCAATTGCCTTTCCCTTTGCAACTCCTGTAAACCTAATATCACAGCCATATTTCACCTCCGGGGCAATTCCCCATTTCCCAAATTATTTCCCAAGACATAATTTAGTTTTTGCGTTCTATTTTGAACCATTCATTTATTCTATTGGCAAAATATAATGAGGATAGGTTCGGAAGACGTATTGAAGAAGAAACATGAAGGATGCGATTTGATAACAGAATTCTTCTATATATGCGAAACGCAAATAAACGAATGAGTGTATATCCGCGGATGCAAAGCTTTCACTGCCATTAATTTAAAGAAGATATGGCCAATTGGTCGTTGAAAGGTCCAAAAATGGCATAAAATAGTGTCTTGTAAAGCCCCAGCTAATAAAAATGGGCAAAATCAAAGCGAATTTCAAAAGGGGGTACGGAATTTTTATATTCCGTACCCCCTTTTGTCTACAAACTGAAGAGCAGCCTTTGAGCTGCGCTAAAGCAAAACGCCTTTCCCCCGATAACTTGCTGCTCAGGTTGCTTCCCAAGGATGTTCTTGCTGCCTCGGGTCGCTCACTGCTCGTATATCAAAAGATACTAGTCAGGACATTAATCACTCGTGAAGCTTAAGTGGTTTTTATGAAATTGCATTTAGCATGTCCATCCATTTTTGATGCACAACCTCATTTGAGTATTTGCTAATCATTTCTTGTCTACCGAAAGCCCCCATTTGAGCAGCTACTTCCTTATTTTTCAACAAATACACAATTTTATCCGCTAGATTTTCTTCATCCTCAAGGTCTATGACAAACCCTGAGTTACCATCATTAATAATATCAGATGCACCATAATTAAAGTCGTATGATACAACTGGTGTTTCATTTTCAAGCGACTCAACCGCAGCTAGTGGCAATCCTTCATAATTAGATGTTAGTAAACTTAGCGTTGAGGATTTTATTTCTTCTTTTATATTTCGTGAATATCCTTTAAGAAAAATGTGATCCTGCATCTCATGTTTTATTATACTTTCTTGTAGTTTTTTCAATTGACTTCCTTTACCAAATATATTTAACTTTGCACTTGGAATTTTATCCACAACCAAATGGAACATTGAAATGGCACGTTCCAGATGCTTTTGTGGTTCTAATCGAGTAACCATAATAATTGTGTCATCCGCTTTTTTCCTGGGTTCATGTTCAGTAATTGTAATAGCGTTAGGTATTACGTATATATTATTATGCTGACCGTATTGCTTTTGAATATCTTGTTTTTGCTTCTCCGTCAGTACAATTAAGGCATCTAGCTTATCGATTCGATTAAAGACAAAATCATACTTCTTCTTAACTTTACTCCCATAAGAGTAAGGTGATTCAAAGTGATTATTGTGAACGAAATAGGCTCTTTTGGCCTTTTTCTTATCAATACCCATAATTTTAGGTCCGCTTCCCTGGCCATTTGAAATAAAGAGAGGGAGACGCTTTCCTATTTTATAAATCTCTGCAAGTTCATTAAGCCAATGTTTATCATGGGCCTTATTTCCGGAAAACTGCAATATATTTCCGGTTTCTCTTTCAAATAAAAAGACTTCCCCTGGATCCCCTTCCTCGTTATGGTATCGAGTCATAAAACAGAATCCCATTGAGTTATAGTATGATTCTCTTGAGATATTTTGAGTTCGGACACTAAAATATTGCTTGCGAAGAACAAATTTTTCTTCACTAAATTCCACTCGTTGTACAAGCTCTCTACTACTATTGAAATAATCAATCGCCATAAGACGACTATTATCGTAATCATAGTATTTTGTCTTTTTCAATTCGCCGTCTTTAAAATAATGAATCGTTTGATTATCATTAGAGCTAATAATATTTATATAACCATCTTGATCAGTACTAAATTCTTCTTCATAAATTCGGGTGTCTATTAAACCTTCCTTGTTATTTTTTTTAGCGTAGTATTCGTACTTATTAAAATGGTGAACATCAGGATAGACCCGGTTCATTGATTTAAGCTCATTAAAAATTTGCTTATAATGAGGTTGATAATCAAATGTCGTTATAGAAACGTCATAGTTTGCATCAGCAAACATCTTGGACTGATTTAATGTAGCGACCGTAACTCCACCTGACTCAGGTGATATTCCATAAGTAACTAAAAAAACTTTGTTTTCAAACATTCATTAAACCTCCCAATATCAATAGACTAATATTACTAGATACACCGGAGGAGCACAAGGAAACTCAATGCCTCAAAATGTTTGCCCGTATGAGGTCCCCCAAATGCTTTCAGAACGGCTGAATGCTGTAGCAAGGTCCAAACTCGAATATCAACCAACTTTTGCATTAACCGGAACAGTTTTAACTTTAATAAAATAAGAACTCAGCACCGCTTATATGACCAAAAACCTCGTCAAATAATACTCTTGCTAAATATTTTTAAATCCTAAAACAACATTCTTATGACCTGTTATGCCTATCACACCCAGCTTTCAAAGTTTTTTCTTGTATAATGCGGACGTGGAAGTTATTCGTATATTTTAGACACCATTCATCAACCTACTTTACCGTATCATGATTATACCTATAGTAGCTAGGAGAACTCCTTAAAATTGAAGATAAGCGGGAGCATCTTCACACAAAAGACTCTGTATTATTTAAGGTGGTAGTCAATATTAAAGATGTACACGGCATAGTGAACTATATTTATATTATATATTTGCTTCTTTGCAGAATAACGAACGCCTAGTATCCGTCCTCCTTAATCTGTTCAGTCCTTCCTTATCTTCTCGGGAGTTAAGGACTTATGACCTCTGCTGACTTCTGATGATTCAGCTGTCCATCACTGGACAGGTTACCAAGTGTACTTGGCTGTCACCAGACCTCCCCGGGAAATGGTGCAATCTTTCCCTCCATCTATCTGCTTCATTTACTCTGTACACCTTCGGCAGTATGGACTTTGTTTTGTTTGGCAAACTCATCCAATGATACCTAGCCTTATATGAAGTTCGTGTTCCTCAGACCGGAAGTTTTTCCGCTTGTTTCCTTCATATTCCACTTCACCGTGGACACCCTTGCATTAGCTAATCATTACTTCTGCCTTCATGGTTTGGGACTCACACCCTATAGATTGCACCCATGCCGGGCGCACGAAAGAAGCGCAGTCTCGATGACTGTGCTTCTTATTTTATGGTCTATTATCTCACTGCCTGCTCAGGCAGCTTCCTGAGCTTGTCCTTCGTTCCGTGCTTTTTCCAATAATATATTCCGCTCTTATATCTGAGCAGCTCTTTTCTTTAAGCGTCCTGCAAGCGGCACTACAATTATACCCGCTAATACAACCTGCATAACGTTACCAAGGATGGAGCCTAATGGCAGTATCCAGTTACCGTAAAGGATAACTTCGGCAAAATAGTAGCCCACGACTTTTATAATCAATGCAACGGCAACGGCCAGTGAATATACCAGTTCTCTTTTGCCGGGAACCTTTTCGGAGATGAGGCCGGCAAAAAAGCCCATTGAACCTACGATGATGAATGTAAACGGTGCCCATGCTGCCCAACCAGAAAGAAGATCAAAAGAGGCCATTCCAAAGGCGCCTGCTATGGCCCCTGTTTTTTTGCCGTAAACCAAAGCGGCTATAAAAAGGGGAACGTTACCAAGATGGATTAGACCTCCGTTACCCATTATTGGGAGCTTGATGTTGATCATTGTCGCTACAAGGGTTAATGCAATGAATAGTGCATTGATGACCAAGGCCTTTGTTTTAGTTGTTTCAATCGGTGATAATGTTGAATTCATATGAAGTCCTCTTTCTTTTTTTAAGTATTATCATACTCCTAATCAGAAACTTAATAAATATGGATTTTACAAATAAATCTTTATCTTATAAATAAACTCATGTTCACAAAAATGGAACATAACTGTCACCAACATCTACGCGGCGTTTCATTTGCATCCGATGCACGTTGGTCAAATCTTTTCCGGGCATAAAAAACACCCCCAACCAAATTAACAAAAATGCGTCCTAATGAAAAAGTTCATACAAACTAATTTAGATTCATTGCACTCTGTACATCAAATAAATTTGATTGGCAATATAATCTGAACTAAAATGAAGCCCCTTTCTTAACCACCATATTATTATACCTACCAAAGAGGCTGTTTTAATATCAATGGCAACATAATCAGCAGGTAAATCCTTCTTGGTATTCTTCCTTCTTATTTCTACTAATTGCTTTAATAATAAAAACAATTGTTCCTCAAACTGATTCGTATTAAATAAAATAAGTAAATAATTTCGATGGATATATAAATAATCAAGTAATTGTGTTAGTTGTTGTTTTTCTGATAAATCTTTCGCATGTATTAAAGCAACAATTTTATCGGAAAGCTCATTTAATATCTCATCGGTGATTTGCGTTAGTAAATCTTGAATATCCTGAAAGTGTAAGTAAAATGTGGTCCGATTTAAGCCTGCATTGGCTGCGATTTTCTGAACCGTTAAATTTGAAATTGCGGGATCCTCGCATAAGAGAGCAATGACAGCATTTTTAAACATTTCTCTTGAACGAATTGTACGAGGATCTTCTTTTTTAGGTATAGACATTTTAAACTCCTTTATAGATTTTTCTTTGACTTTCTCAACAACATGTATTTCTATGTCGATTAGTGAACATTTTCATGAAAACTGTTCATGGCAAGGAACATATATTTTTGTTACCATCGATTTTATCGACACAATGTTGAGAATGCAAGTCAAAAATGAAGGGGTTTACGAATGGACATAACAGAAAGAAATAAAAAAGTTTTATTATTTGTCCTGATTGCTGGATGTTTTTTATCAACATTAAATCAGACTTTATTAAATGTTGCATTGAGCGGTTTAATGGAAGTATTTCATGTAATGCCTGCAACTGTACAATGGTTATCAACAGGATTTATGCTAGTAAACGGTGTTTTAGTGCCGATTACGGCGTTTTTAATGAAACGATTTACAACAAGGCAGCTATTTATTAGCTCGATGTTCTTTTTGTTCATCGGATCTGTAATTTGTGCATGTGCGGTGAATTTCGGCATGCTGTTAACGGGAAGAATGATTCAAGCAATTGGTGCTGGGATTATTATGCCTTTAATGATGACAGTTATTTTATATTTATATCCTAGCGAAAAGCGTGGAAGTATCATGGGGACAATTGGCTTTGCGATAATTTTCGCTCCAGCTATAGCTCCTACATTATCTGGTTTTATCATTGAATATGTTTCATGGAGATGGCTATTTATTGGGTTAACCCCATTTATTCTAATCGTCATTATTCTAGCGTTCAAATATTTAATGAATGTTGCAGAGACAACAAAAGCAAAATTAGATATCACAAGTGTCATTTTATCAACGGTTGGTTTTGGCTGCATATTATTTGGATTTAGCAGTGCAGGAAGCAAGGGATGGGATAATCTCGTTGTCATTACTACAATAATTGTCGGGTTAATCGTGACGACGCTATTCTGTATACGTCAAATGAAATCCAACGATCCATTATTAAATTTATCTGTATTTAAGTATAAAATTTTCGCTCTGACATCTTTCATCAATGTACTAATTACAATGATCATGTATGCGGATTTAATTCTTCTGCCAATTTACTTGCAGAACGGACGCGGCTTTACAGCATTCGAAGCAGGTTTACTGTTATTACCTGGGGCTGTGATTAATGCCTTCTTATCCCCTGTCACAGGTAAAATGTATGACAAATACGGTGCCAAACCACTCTTTATTACAGGCTTACTATTTATCATTGTTTCGATGTGGGGAGTCATAGATATAAACGAATCAACAACCTATACCTATTTAATGGTTCGCACCATTATATTGCGAATTGGATTAAGCTTTATTACCATGCCTTTAAATACAGCAGGGTTAAATGCTTTACCAAGAGAATTGGGTTCCCATGGTTCAGCTGTAAATAATACCATTCGCCAATTGTCAGGTGCTATTGGCACAGCAGTTGTCATCACAGTGTATACAATGCAAGCAACTGCACATGCCTCTGAGCTATCCATGCAAAATGAAAACATTACAGCTGTTCAACTAAATGCATTATCTTCTATCTTTGGCTCAAGTGATGCCTATGTTTTTATGTTAATTTTATCTTTTGTGGCCTTAATTTTTGTATGCTTTATGCCTAAAAAAGCCGGAATCCCAAAAAGTGAATCACATAACTAAAATTGTTAACAATAGAGTGAATAAAGCATATCTGGAACATCCCAGATATGCTTTTTAATATTTCAGTTACACAAATTTTCCGTGCACAAAAAAGACCCCCAACCAAAATGGTTGAGAGCCTTTGAAACGATAATAGAATTAACGTTTTGAGAACTGAGGTGCACGACGTGCGCCTTTAAGACCGTATTTTTTACGTTCTTTCATACGTGGGTCACGAGTTAGCAAACCAGCAGTTTTAAGAGATGGACGGTATTCTGGATCAACTTGAAGTAATGCACGGGCGATACCGTGACGGATTGCTCCAGCTTGACCAGTGTATCCACCACCGCTAACGTTTACTAGAACGTCGTAATTTCCAGTAGTTTCTGTAGCAACTAGTGGTTGGTTAACAACTTCACGTAATGCTGCGAAAGGAATATATTCATTAATGTCACGACCGTTAATAACGATGCGACCTTCGCCTGGTACTAAACGTACACGAGCTACTGAGCTCTTACGGCGACCAGTACCATAATATTGAACTTGTGCCAAGATAGTAACCTCCTTAGTAATTATCCGCGTAATTCGTATACTTCTGGTTGTTGAGCAGCGTGTGGGTGCTCAGCTCCAGCGTATACGTGTAATTTTTTGTAGATTTGACGACCAAGAGAATTCTTTGGAAGCATACCTTTGATAGCAAGTTCAAGCATTCTCTCAGGGTAGTTTGTACGCATTTCAAGAGCAGTTCTAGTTTTAAGACCGCCTGGATGCATAGTGTGACGGTAATAAATTTTGTCAGTCAATTTTTTACCAGTCAAGTGGATTTTTTCAACATTGATTAGAATTACATGATCACCAGTGTCAATGTTAGGTGTAAAAGTTGGTTTATGTTTACCACGTAAGATGGATGCTACTTCAGTAGAAAGGCGACCCAAAGTTTTGCCTTCAGCGTCAATCACATACCATTTACGTTCTACTTCATTAGCTTTCGCCATAAATGTCGTACGCATGGTTAACCTCCTAAAAAACTTTTTAATTTTTTATATTTATTTTCAATCACAATAAACTTCCGGGGCTTATCGTGGGATTAAAATACATACCATATTATATTAACTTCTCCCAGATTCATTGTCAAGGGAATGTTACACTAGGATAAGTTGTCTATAGAACACTCTTTGCAACTCCATGAAAAGGTCAGTATGGCATCAAACCGCTCCATTACTGATTTCATCCTGTTTGCCATTTGTAAAAAAACTGGTATCACACCGAAAATATTTTTATTTGTAAAATACTTTCCATAAATACAAGCCTTGGGCAGGTGCCGTTTTCCCTGCAAAACTGCGGTCCTTTTTGTCCAATATCCCGATCATATCCCGGGGGTCCATCTTGCCGCTGCCGACTTCCAGGAGCGTTCCAACCAAGATACGCACCATATTATACAAAAACCCTTCCCCAACGAAGCGAAAAACCATGCAGCCATCGCTCTCTTCAAAATCAATTTCTTGGATGGTTCGAACCTTATCGACCACTTCGGTTTTTGCCGAGCAAAAGCTTGTAAAGTCATGTGTCCCTATCAAATAGGAAATTGCTTCCCTCATCGCCTTCCCATCTAATGGATAGGGATAATGATAGGCGTAATTCCGCTTAAACGGATCACGTAATTTGGATCGGGCTATGATATATCGGTACTCTTTCCCAGTCGTATGGAACCTGGCATGAAAATCGTCAGGCACGATATCGACTTCCAAAACGATAATATCGGTCGGAAGAAGGGCGCTGAACGCCTTTACCCAATTTTCAGTAGGAAATGTAAGGGGTGATTCAAAGTGAATGACCTGCCCCTTTGCATGAACCCCTGAATCTGTCCTGCCTGAAGCAGTGATCTTTATAATTGTGCCTTTGTGCATTTGGGCTAAGACTGCCTCAAATTCACTTTGGATGGTCCGTTTCTCAGGCTGCACCTGATAACCAGCGAAATCCGTGCCGTCATAAGCGATCACACATTTATATTTTGGCATAGTACTCTTCCTTATTATGAACGTAATAAAAATAACATGACCGTAAGAAGACCTATTGAGACCATCAAAAGACTATCACTCGTCTTCCAGTCCAATTGGCGGTATTTCGTGCGGCCTTCCCCGCCACGGTATCCTCTTGATTCCATGGCAGTTGCCAATTCTTCTGCCCGTTTGAACGAACTCACAAATAAAGGAACAAGCAGCGGTACAATCGATTTAACCCTGTCCTTTATTGGACCGGATGAAAAGTCAACTCCCCTTGCCGTTTGAGCCTTCATGATTTTTTCCGTTTCCTCCATCAGCGTTGGAATGAATCGAAGGGCAATGGACATCATTAATGCTAGTTCATGAACAGGCATTTTCCACTTTTTCAAGGGTCCCAACAGCTCTTCCATCCCATCTGTAATGGATATCGGGGTTGTCGTCAAAGTTAATAGAGACGTAACAAGGATTAGCAAAGTAAATCTTACGGATATGAATAAACCTTGAATCAAACCGCCTTCATAGATTTCGAACCAACCGTATTCAAAAAGCAATTCCCCTTCTTTCGTAAACAATATATGGAGAAGGAATGTAAATACGATTAAGAAAAAAATAGGTTTTAACCCATTATAAAGATAACGAAGCGGTATCTTCGAAAGGCCTATCAAAAGGATGGTGAATACCGCAAGTAAACCATAAGAAACGACATTATTCGCCAAGAAGATGACACAAACAAACAGGAACACAAGGAGCAATTTAGCCCTTGGATCCATCTTGTGTATCAGGGAGTCTGCAGGGACATAACGCCCGATAATCATTTTATCCAGCATCAGCGGTTCCCCCTTTTCATGGCTTTATCTATTTCTACCGCTAAATCACCGATATTTAGACATGGATGATCAAACCGAACCCCAAGTTCCTTCTGGAGCTTGAGCTGAAAACGGACCGTATCAGGTACATCCAGGCCAAGCTCCAACAGTTGTTCTGGCTCGGAGAATATTTCCTGGGGATTTCCTTTTTTGAACACCGTACCCTGGTGCATGATAATGATGTCATCCGCGTACTTGGCTGCATCCTCCATGCTATGTGTCACCAGAATTGTAGAAATGCCCCTAATTTTATGCAAATCATAAAACATATCCATGATTTCTTTGCGTCCTCGTGGATCCAGTCCTGCTGTGGGCTCATCCAGTACCAATACTTCCGGCTCCATGGCAAGTACCCCAGCAATGGCAACCCGTCGCATTTGACCACCGGATAAGTCGAATGGAGATTTTTCAAGAATTTCCTCACTCAAACCCACTTGGGCGATAGCTTTCCTGGCCAGTTTCTTTGCATCGATTTCAGAAACCCCAAAATTCATAGGTCCGAAACATATATCCTTTTCAACCGTTTCATCAAACAGCTGATGTTCCGGAAACTGAAAAACAATTCCGACCTTTTGTCTAATCGGCCGCAATGCCTTTTCTTTTCGACCAGCCTCAATCGTCCGGTCACCAATGAAGACCCTGCCCTTCGTCGGTTTTAAAAGAGCATTCAAATGCTGCAGTAGCGTCGATTTTCCGGACCCTGTGTGCCCGATGATTGCGGTATAGGTTCCAGGCTCCATTGAAATATTGACATCATGAAGGGCTAGATGTTCAAAAGGAGTATTCACCTGATAGCGGTATTCTACATCATCGAGTGTAATTCGCATAAATCCTTCACCAACTCTTCCTCTGTCAAATGCCCATCAACCACACGAACACCATTTTTTTGTAACTCTTTGGTTAGTTTCACTGAAAAGGGAATATCCAGACCAAGAGCAATTAATTCTTCCTCTAATTCAAAAATATCCTGAGGCGGTCCTTCACGATATAACCGGCCTTGGTTCATGACTATCATTCGATCAGCTTTCGCAGCTTCCTCAAGATCATGGGTGATCGATATGACGGTAATCTCGTTTTCTTGTTTTAATTCCCTAACTGTTTCAAGCACTTCTTCACGGCCTCTTGGGTCAAGCATGGAGGTTGCTTCATCTAAGATGATTATGTCTGGCTGCAAGGCTATTACACCTGCTATGGCCACTCTCTGCTTTTGACCGCCGGATAGATGGTGCGGCTCTTGATTAAGAAAGGCATTCATTTTAACCTTATTTAACGCACCATGAACACGCTCCACCATAACCTGCTGAGAAACACCGGCGTTTTCTAAACCAAAAGCCACATCATCCTGAACTGTAGTGCCTACAAATTGATTATCTGGGTTTTGAAAAACCATGCCAATTTTCTGGCGTACATCCCAAACGCTTTCTTCTGTCAAAAGTTGATCATTAATCGTAATGGTACCTGAGTTAGCGAACTGAAGACCATTCAGTAACTTCGCCAATGTCGACTTGCCAGAACCATTATGTCCGACAATCGCAAGCCACTCCCCCTGATGAATATCAAAAGAAACATCATCCAAAGCGTTTCGAGACTGACCCTCATATTTATAAATAATATTATTTAAAGAAACCAGCTTCTTCACCATGTGGCCCTCCTCATCCTCGACTGCACTCGTCTAATCTAAACTTTGCTCTATCAATATAAACATAGTAGTATTTCTTCTGAAAATATAAAAAAACGCTGCACCCCTTCCACCGAAAGAATTTTCGGTAAATTAAGAGCAGCTTACAGCGGGCCTGTTACGAAAAACAGGTTATCTTATAATCGCTTATCAAAAAAGCGGGAAGGGATGCTTGAGCTAGACGTGAAGGCTCCCTGTACAAACAGGTTCCGCCAGCCATCGTAACACTCAATGCGAATTTCTAAAAAACAGAATTTCTATTTAAAAAAAGAAAAAGGGCATAGAACAAGTGAGTATATTCATTTGTCCCGCCCTTTTTCATCGTTGTTATTAAACTAATTCAATAACCACGACTGGTGCACCGTCACCGCGGCGTGGACCAACTTTCATAATACGAGTGTATCCACCTTGACGTTCTTCATAACGTGGAGCCACGTCACTGAATAGTTTTTGAAGGGCATCTGTGCCTTTCTCAGCGTCAGCGATTTCGTTACGGATGAATGATGCAGCTTGACGGCGTGCATGCAAGTCACCACGTTTACCAAGAGTGATCATTTTATCTACTACAGAACGTAATTCTTTTGCACGTGCTTCAGTAGTTTCAATGCGCTCATGGATAATAAGATCCGTAGCTAAATCACGAAGTAATGCTTTACGTTGTGCGCTAGTGCGTCCTAACTTTCTGTAACCCATTAGAGATTCCCTCCTTTGTTGAAGTTCTATATTGTGTGTCTAAAACAAGGCTCACAACATAATGGATTGATTCCGCCATGTTATCAGTCGTCTTTACGAAGACCTAAGCCTAGTTCTTCTAGTTTCGCTTTCACTTCTTCAAGTGATTTACGGCCTAGATTACGTACTTTCATCATATCTTCTTCCGTTTTATGAGCTAGCTCTTGAACGGTATTGATTCCAGCACGCTTCAAGCAGTTGTAAGAACGAACAGAAAGGTCTAATTCTTCGATCGTCATCTCAAGAACTTTCAAGAATTTCATGCTCAGCCACTGCGCCTTTATCTTTTTGCTTGGCCATTTTTCCAACACGGTCGATGCGTTTGTCAACGGATTCCAAATC
>NZ_JBNNOR010000020.1:0-48216 GCF_050274955.1 Peribacillus sp. NPDC006672 | reverse complement strand
AAAGGTCTAATTCTTCGATCGTCATCTCAAGAACTTTTTCTTTTTGATCTTCTTCTTTTTCAACCATGATTTCAGCATTTTGAGCTTCATCGGTTAACCCAACGAAAATATTTAAATGCTCTGTTAAAATCTTAGCTCCAAGTGCTACCGCTTCTTGCGGACCCGTACTGCCATCAGTCCAAACATCGAACGTTAACTTGTCAAAGTTAGACAACTGTCCAACACGTGTATTTTCAACTTGGAAAGATACGCGTGAAACCGGAGTGTAAAGAGCATCGATTGGAATTACACCAATTGGCTGGTCTTCTCTCTTGTTTTGAACAGCAGGAGTGTAGCCGCGGCCGCGACGTGCAGATAAACGCATACGCATATGACCGTTTTTACCAATTGTAGCAATATATAAATCCGGATTAAGAATTTCTACATCACTATCATGAGTGATATCAGCAGCCGTGATGACTCCGTCACCTTGAACGTCAATTTCCAGCGTCTTCTCTTCATCAGAGTAAATCTTAAGAGCTAGTTTTTTCACATTAAGAATGATAGATGTTACATCTTCCACGACGCCTTCAATTGTTGAGAACTCATGTAGCACTCCATCAATTTGTATAGCTGTGACAGCAGCACCTGGGAGTGAGGATAAAAGGATACGACGTAAGGAGTTACCCAATGTAGTACCATACCCACGCTCTAGTGGCTCTACGACGAATTTACCGAATTTGGTATCGTCGTTGATTTCAACCGTTTCGATTTTTGGTTTTTCTATTTCGATCATCAATAAACCCTCCTTCAAAACGTCAAAACCCCGGCAAGTAAACTAAGTCACTTAAACCGAAATTCCCCATGTATACGTTCCCGCTGTGCGCAACAACTGAAAATTAATCTTCTGTAAGAACGCAAACTCAGTATTATATCCCATTATTGACAGGAATACAAAATCTATACAGAAAAATTAAACACGGCGACGTTTTGGTGGACGGCATCCGTTATGTGGAACTGGAGTTACATCTTTAATTGCAGTTACTTCTAGGCCAGCAGCTTGAAGTGCACGAATAGCAGCCTCACGTCCAGCACCAGGTCCTTTAACTGTAACTTCAAGAGTTTTCATACCATGTTCAATTGATGTTTTAGCAGCTGTTTCAGCAGCCATTTGTGCAGCAAATGGAGTGGATTTACGAGATCCACGGAATCCTAGAGCTCCAGCACTTGACCAAGAAATAGCATTACCATGAGAGTCAGTGATCGTAACGATAGTGTTATTGAATGTTGAACGAATATGTGCAATACCAGTTTCTATATTCTTTTTCACACGACGTTTACGTGTATTAGTTTTACGTGCCATGAAAAGTAACCTCCTTTACTAATTATTTTTTCTTGTTAGCTACAGTACGACGAGGTCCTTTACGCGTACGAGCATTGTTTTTTGTATTTTGACCGCGAACAGGAAGACCACGACGGTGACGTAAACCACGGTAAGAACCGATTTCCATTAAACGTTTGATGTTTAGGGAGATTTCACGACGAAGGTCGCCTTCTACTTTAAGCTTGTCAATGATATCACGAATTTTATTCAATTCGTCTTCCGTTAAGTCACGAACGCGAGTTTCTTCAGAAACGCCTGCTTCTGCAAGAACTTTCATCGCTGTTTGTTTTCCAATACCATATATATATGTTAATGAGATAACAATACGTTTGTCACGGGGAATATCTACTCCAGCAATACGTGCCATGCTTGAGTGCACCTCCTTCTATTTAGCCTTGTTTTTGTTTATGTTTAGGGTTTTCGCAAATAACCATAACTTTACCTTTTCTGCGGATAACTTTACACTTTTCGCAGATTGGTTTGACTGATGGTCTGACTTTCATTGCTATCTAACCTCCTTATACAGATCGGAGCGTAACCGGATTATTTGAACCGGTATGTGATTCTGCCGCGAGTTAGATCATACGGGGAAAGCTCAACCGTAACTTTATCTCCAGGCAAAATGCGAATAAAGTGCATACGAATTTTACCGGATACATGAGCTAAAACAGTATGACCATTTTCTAATTCTACCTTAAACATTGCATTTGGCAAAGTCTCTTGTACTGTGCCTTCTACTTCAATTACATCATCTTTCGCCATTAAAGTGATTCTCCCTTCTCTATGCGTGAACCTATTAAAGGTACACATCTTTCCGTCAACATTACTACAGTCCAATTATCCTCATAAGTCTTACAATTCTGCATCAAGTATTCACCATTTTGTAGAACCAGGCTTTAACTGAGGACCTTTATCAGTTGGACCGAAATGAGGATTTTATGGGTCCTCATGTAAGTCTTGACCGATTCCGTGACCGACATACTCTCGAAATAGAGAAGCAATTAGTCTCGACATAGGTTTGAATAGCATGGGAGATGTTTGAAAGGCGCACGCCTGACATAGCTTCTTTCAACCCTCTATATCACGACTCTTTAGGAATCCCAATAGAGTCACTGCATTTCTTCATCAATTTTGCCGACCGGATATGTCCATGAAGATCACTTAGAAAGTAATCGCCCAATTCAGGGAATACCAAGTACAAGAACCTGATTAATAAATGTGCGAATGCTCTCGCGAAATCCATTATACCCTTTGTATTAAAGGAATGCACCAAGTTTAACTAGTAAGTTGTAAAAATGGTTTGAATTTCATAAATCAATACGAATGATTAATTTTGCAAAGCACCAAGTAACACATCAATATCTTCAAATACCTTATTAATATCTTGCTGTCCGTTAATGTTGACCAAGTATCCTTTTTCTCCGTAGAAATCAAGAAGTGGTTTGGTTTGTTTCAAATTCACATCTAAGCGATTTTGAACCGTTTCTTCATTATCATCAGCACGTTGATATAATTCTCCGCCGCAGCGGTCGCATACATCATCTTTAGCGGGAGGATTGAATACAAGATGATATGTCGCACCACATGATTTGCAAATACGACGTCCTGTCAATCTATCCATTAAGATGCTTTTATCAACATCGATATTAATGACAAAATTCATTTTTCGATCTAAATCAGTAAGAATGCTTTCAAGTGCCTCTGCCTGTGCCACAGTACGTGGAAAACCATCAAGCAAAAATCCTTTAAGGCAGTCTTCCTTGCTTAATCGTTCACGTACAATGCCAATGGTAACTTCATCAGGTACCAATTCGCCTTTGTCCATGAATGATTTTGCCTTTAGACCTAATTCTGTTCCATCTTTGATAGCTGTTCGGAACATATCTCCAGTAGAAATATGAGGGATATTATATTTTTCTACGATTTGTTCAGCTTGAGTGCCCTTACCAGCACCAGGCAGACCCATTAACACTAGATTCAATTTTCTTCCCCCTCAAACTCTATAATGGGTAAAGGGAACAAGGCGTTCCCAAAACTCATTACTTTATAAAGCCTTTATAGTGTCTCTTCACAAGTTGTGATTCAAGCTGTTTCATCGTATCAAGGGCAACCCCCACTACGATTAGCAAACTAGTACCACCAATCTGTGCAGATTGAGGTAAATCAGCAATCTTAATGAAAAATACCGGTAAAACGGCAATGATGGCTAAGAATATAGAGCCTACAAACGTCAAACGGTATAAAACACGTGTTAAATATTCTTGTGTACTCTTCCCTGGTCGAATCCCCGGCACATAGCCACCTTGCTTTTTCAGATTCTCAGCCATTTGTTCAGGGTTAACCTGAATGAATGCATAAAAATACGCAAAAGCAATAATAAGAGCAACATATATAACCATTCCAATAGGATGGGTATATGTTAGGTTTTCTGTAATCCAGGTAGTCACGCTGTTCTTTCCAAAGAAAGAAGCGATTGTAGTAGGAGTAATAAGAAATGCCATTGCAAAGATTACCGGAATAACCCCTGCAGCATTTACTTTCAATGGTAAATGTGTAGACTGGCCACCCATTTGTGTACGACCTACCGCAGCACGTTTGGCATACTGAATAGGAATTTTACGTAATGCCTGCTGAATGAAGATGACAGCAACCACGATTGCTAATACTGCTAAAACAATGAGGATAATCGTTATGATTCGTAGGAATAATTGATCTCCCGCATTTTCGAATTGTTGGGCGTATATCTGATTTGCCGTTGTTGGCAAACTAGCTACGATACCAGCAAAGATTATGATGGAAATCCCATTACCCACACCCTTAGCAGTGATCAGCTCCCCTAACCACAAAAGAAAAGCTGTTCCTGCCGTTAAGACAGTGGCAATAAGCAAGTATGTTGCAATTCCAGGATTTTCAATCAACTGGCCACCTGACATATTATTAAACCCATAAGACATGCCCAAAGCTTGGATAAATCCTAGGATAATAGTGAAGTAACGAGTGAATTGAGCTAATTTACGACGCCCTGCTTCCCCTTGTTTAGACCATTCAGTGAACTTAGGTACAACATCCATCTGTAATAGTTGAACGATGATAGATGCCGTGATATATGGCATGATACCCATCGCTAATATGGAAAAGTTTTGTAGTGCACCGCCGCCAAAGGTATTTAAAAGACCTATGACGCTCAGCTGGTCCTGTTCAGCGAGAAAACCGGCATTCACATGCGGTACAGGTATAAATGTACCGATGCGATAGACGATTAACATTAGAAGGGTAAAAATAATCTTATTCCTTATTTCACCCACGCGCATAAAATTGGAGATCGTGCGAAACATTAGATCACCTCTGTATTACCGCCAGCAGCTTCGATAGCTTCTTTAGCAGTAGAAGAGAATTTGTGAGCTTTAACAGTAAGCTTTTTCTCAATGCTTCCTTTTGCAAGAATCTTGATTCCTGCTTTTTCTTTACTTACAACTCCAGTCTCAAGTAAAAGAGCTGGTGTTACTTCAGTACCGTCTTCGAAAAGATTTAACGTATCAAGATTCACGATAGCATAGTCTTTACGGTTGATGTTGGTAAATCCACGTTTAGGTAAACGTCTGAATAGAGGAGTTTGTCCCCCTTCAAATCCAAGACGCACACCGCCGCCGGAGCGAGCGTTTTGTCCTTTATGTCCTTTACCTGCTGTTTTACCGTTACCAGATCCAATACCGCGACCTTTACGTTTACGTTCTTTACGAGAACCTTCTGCAGCTTTTAACTCATGAAGTTTCATGTTGGCACCTCCTTGTTAAGTTAAAAATTATTTTATTGTTCTTTTACAGTAACAAGATGAGCAACTTTGGTAATCATACCGCGAATCGCAGGGTTATCTTCATGAATAACCGTTTGATGCATTTTGCGTAAACCCAAAGTGTTAACTGTAACACGTTGATCTTCAGGACGACCAATCAAGCTGCGAGTGAGGGTAATTTCTAATTTATTAGCCATAATTCGATTTCCCTCCTTATCCTAACAGTTCTTGTACTGATTTTCCACGTAACTTAGCTACGTCTTCAGCACGTTTCAATTGCTTCAATCCTTCAATTGTTGCGCGAACCATATTAATAGGTGTATTAGTACCTAGTGATTTAGACAAGATATCGCTAACTCCGCCTAATTCTAGTACTGCACGAACAGGACCACCAGCAATTACTCCTGTACCTTCAGAAGCTGGTTTCAATAGAATGTGACCTGCGCCATAGCGACCGTTCACAAGGTGAGGAATTGTAGTTCCAACCATTGGTACAGTAATTAGATTTTTCTTAGCGTCCTCAATAGCTTTACGGATAGCATCCGGAACTTCTTGAGCCTTACCAGTACCAAATCCAACATGACCATTTTTATCACCAACAACAACTAGTGCAGTGAAACGGAAACGACGTCCGCCTTTAACAACTTTAGCTACACGATTTACTGTAACTACGCGTTCTTCAAGTTCTAATTTATTAGGATCAATGCTACGCATCTGTTATGTCCCTCCTTATCCATTAAAATTCTAAGCCGTTTTCACGAGCAGCGTCAGCCAATGCTTTTACACGACCATGGAAGAGGTAACCACCGCGGTCAAATACCACAGCTTTGAAACCTTTTTCAACAGCACGTTTCGCAATAAGTTCGCCAACTTTTTGAGCTGCTTCAGCATTGCTACTAGCTTCGATACTGATCTCTTTATCAAGAGTTGAAGCACTTGCTAATGTTACGCCTTGTGCATCGTCAATTAATTGTGCGTAAATGTGTTTGTTTGAACGAAACACATTTAAACGAGGACGAGCTTCTGTTCCAGAAAGCTTAGCACGTACACGCGCATGTCTTTTCTGACGAGTAGCATTTTTATCAAGCTTCGTAATCATTTACGTCACTCCTTTCGTTTACTTATGCGGCATTACTTACCAGTTTTACCTTCTTTACGACGAACGAATTCGCCTTCGTAACGAATCCCTTTACCTTTATACGGTTCAGGTGGGCGAACATCACGGATATTAGCTGCTAGAGCTCCTACACGTTCTTTGCTTGCACCTTTGATGATTACTTTTGTATTAGAAGGAACTTCGACTTCAACGCCAGTTTCTGGCTCTATTTCTACAGGGTGGGAATATCCTACGTTAAGGACAAGCTTAGTACCTTGCTTTTGTGCACGGTACCCAACCCCAATAAGTTCAAGTGATTTTTCAAATCCTTTAGATACACCTTCAACCATGTTAGAGATAAGTGCGCGAGTAGTTCCGTGTAAAGAACGGTGAGCCTTCTCGTCAGACGGACGTGTAACAGTTAACACGTTCTCTTCAACAACGATTGTAAGGTCAGGACTGAATGATCTAGTTAATTCACCTTTAGGACCTTTAACAGTTACTTCACTTCCGTTAACAGTAACTGTTACGCCTGTAGGGATTTCAATAGGTTTTTTACCTATACGAGACATATTGTGCACCTCCATTCTTGTGAAAATGTATTACCAAACGTATGCTAAAACTTCTCCGCCAGCTTGTTTAGAGCGAGCTTCCTTGTCTGTTAAAACTCCTTGAGAAGTAGAAACAATTGCGATACCTAAACCGTTTAGAACGCGTGGTACCTCTCCAGTTTTTGCATATACACGCAAACCAGGTTTGCTGATACGTTTTAGACCAGTGATAACACGTTCGTTGTTTGCACCGTATTTTAAGAAGATACGGATGATACCTTGTTTGTTGTCTTCGATTAATTCAAAGTCACGTACGAAGCCTTCACGCTTTAAGATCTCAGCAATTTCCTTTTTGATCTTTGAAGCAGGAACTTCTAGTTTTTCGTGACGAACCATATTCGCATTACGGATGCGAGTAAGCATATCTGCAATAGGATCTGTCATGACCATTATATTTTACCTCCTTCCCAAACTCGGGTTTTACCAGCTAGCTTTTTTAACGCCAGGAATTTGTCCTTTATATGCAAGTTCGCGGAAACAAATACGACAAAGTTTAAATTTACGTAATACAGAATGTGGACGTCCGCAACGTTCGCAACGTGTATATTCTTGTACTTTAAACTTTTGTTCGCGTTTTTGCTTTACGATCATAGACTTTTTAGCCACGATTTCGCCTCCCTTTATTTAGAGATTACTTTTGGAACGGCATTCCAACTTGAGTAAGTAGTTCACGAGCTTCTTCGTCAGTGTTGGCAGTCGTTACGATAACGATATCCATACCACGAACTTTGCTCACTTTATCGTAATCAATCTCAGGGAAGATAAGTTGTTCTTTAACACCTAATGTATAGTTCCCACGTCCGTCAAAGGCTTTCTTTGAAACGCCGCGGAAATCACGTACACGTGGTAAAGATACAGATACTAGCTTATCAAGGAATTGATACATACGTTCTCCACGTAATGTAACCTTCGCTCCGATAGGCATACCTTCACGCAAACGGAAGCCTGCGATTGATTTTTTAGCTTTTGTTATAACTGGTTTTTGACCAGTGATCAATGTAAGTTCTTCAACAGCTGTATCTAAAGCTTTTGAGTTAGATACTGCGTCACCCACACCCATGTTAATAACGATTTTTTCAATGTTTGGTACTTGCATTACTGATTGATAGTTGAATTTACCCATCAATGACGGTGTAATTTCACTTTTGAATTTTTCTTTAAGGCGGCTCATTGCTTAGTATACCTCCCTTCATTTATGACTTATTTATCTAAAGATTCACCTGATATTTTAGCTACGCGTACTTTTTTACCATTTTCGATCTTATATCCAACACGAGTCGGTTTACCTGATTTAGGATCAAGTGGCATTACATTGGATACGTGAATAGCAGCTTCTCTGCTGATAATTCCACCTTGTGGATTAATTTGAGATGGCTTGGAATGCTTTTTCACGATGTTAATTCCTTCAACAAGCACACGATTTTGTTTCGGATATGCTTCAAGAATTGTTCCTTGTTTGCCTTTGTCCTTACCAGAGATGACTACGACTTTGTCACCTTTTTTAACATGCATTAGCTTGGCACCTCCTTGAAAGGCTTTATACAATTTTTACACATTATAGAACTTCTGGAGCTAGAGAAACGATCTTCATGAAACTATTGTCACGTAATTCACGAGCAACAGGTCCAAAAATACGAGTTCCACGTGGGCTCTTATCGTCACGGATAATTACACATGCGTTTTCATCAAAACGAATGTAAGAACCGTCAGGACGACGCATACCACGTTTTGTACGGACAACAACAGCCTTAACGACTTCACCTTTTTTAACAACGCCTCCTGGTGTTGCCTGTTTAACTGTACAAACGATGACATCACCAATGTTTGCAGTTTTACGGCCAGAACCACCTAGGACTTTAATTGTTAGTACTTCACGAGCACCTGAATTGTCAGCGACTTTTAAACGAGATTCTTGTTGAATCATGTACGGTACCTCCCTTCGGAATTAGCTTAATCCGAACTATATTAAATGATTACTGCTTTTTCTACTACTTCTACAAGACGGAAGCGTTTTGTAGCTGAAAGTGGACGAGTTTCCATGATACGTACTACGTCGCCTGCTTTAGCTTCATTTAGCTCGTCATGAGCTTTTAACTTTTTAGAGTATTTCACGCGTTTACCGTATAAAGAATGCTTTTTATAGGTTTCTACAACAACTGTTACTGTCTTATCCATTTTATCGGATACTACGCGGCCAGTGTAGATTTTGCGTTGGTTGCGTTCGCTCATTCTGCAAACCTCCATTCATTATCGATTAGTGACACCGATCTCTCTTTGACGAACAACTGTTTTCATACGAGCAATCGATTTGCGAACTTCACGGATGCGAGCTGTATTTTCAAGTTGTCCAGTAGCTAACTGGAAACGAAGATTAAATAGTTCTTCTTTAAGAGATTTTAGTTTTTGTTCAATTTCAGCAGTGGTTAGATCTTTGATTTCATTAGCTTTCATTTGTTTCACCACCAATTTCCTCTCTTTTTACAAACTTGCATTTGATTGGAAGTTTGTGTGCTGCAAGGCGCAATGCTTCTCTTGCCACCTCTTCAGATACACCAGAGATTTCAAACAATACTTTGCCCGGTTTAACTACTGCTACCCAACCTTCAGGAGCACCTTTACCGGAACCCATCCGAACTTCAAGCGGCTTAGCTGTGTAAGGTTTGCTTGGGAAAATTTTGATCCAAACTTTTCCTCCACGTTTCATATAACGAGTCATCGCAATACGAGCTGCTTCGATTTGGCGGTTAGTGATCCAGGAAGCTTCTTGAGCTTGAAGTCCAAATTCTCCAAAATGAACTTCAGTGCCGCCCTTAGCCATCCCTCTCATCTTACCGCGATGTTCACGACGGTATTTTACGCGTTTTGGCAATAACATATTATTTTCCTCCTTCCTCAGATTTCTTCTTAGTAGGAAGAACTTCTCCACGGTAGATCCAAACTTTCACGCCTAGCTTACCGTAAGTAGTATCTGCTTCAGCATGAGCATAATCTATGTCAGCACGAAGTGTGTGAAGTGGAACTGTTCCTTCGCTGTAATGTTCAGCACGAGCAATATCAGCACCGCCAAGACGACCAGAAACTTGAGTTTTGATTCCTTGTGCACCAGAACGCATAGTGCGTTGGATAGCTTGCTTTTGAGCACGACGGAATGAAACACGGTTTTCTAATTGACGAGCGATGTTTTCAGCAACCAATTTTGCGTCAAGATCTGCTCTTTTAATTTCAATGATATTGATATGAACTCTTTTGCCAGTTAACTGGTTCAAAGCCTTACGAAGTGCTTCAACTTCAGTACCGCCCTTACCGATAACCATTCCTGGTTTAGCAGTGTGAACAGATACATTGATACGGTTAGCTGCACGTTCGATTTCAACTTTGGATACAGAAGCATCACTTAAACGTTTCGCGATATACTCACGAACTTTAATGTCTTCGTGCAAAAGAACTGCGTAGTCTTTATCAGCGTACCATTTGGATTCCCAATCACGGATGATCCCGATACGCAAACCGACTGGATTTACCTTTTGACCCACAGATTACCCCTCCTTCTTTTCTGATACAACGATTGTAATATGACTAGTACGTTTGTTTATTGCACTCGCACGACCTTGAGCGCGAGGACGGAAACGTTTTAATGTTGGTCCTTCGTTAACGTATGCCTCTGAAACGACTAGGTTATTAATATCCATTTCGTAGTTGTGTTCTGCATTTGCGATAGCAGATTTCAGAATTTTTTCTACGACTGGAGAAGCAGATTTTGGTGTTAAGCGAAGAATCGCTACTGCTTCACCTACTTGTTTTCCTCGAATTAAATCTGCGACTAAACGCACTTTACGAGGAGCAATACGAACTGTTCTAGCGACAGCTTTTGCTTGCATGAGATGCCCTCCTCTCATTAACGTCTTGTTTTCTTGTCATCACTTGCGTGACCTTTATAAGTGCGTGTAGGCGCGAATTCGCCTAGTTTGTGACCTACCATATCTTCTGTTACATAAACCGGCACATGCTTACGACCGTCATAAACAGCGATTGTATGTCCGATGAATTGCGGGAAGATTGTTGAGCGACGAGACCAAGTTTTTACTACCTGTTTCTTGTCAGCTTCATTTAACTTTTCAACTTTTACCAATAAATGATCATCAACAAAAGGCCCTTTTTTTAAGCTACGACCCATGCGAGTACCTCCCTTCGTGACTGTTCTACGGTTCTATATATGAACCGTAGGTCAATCCCGTTATTTTTTACGACGACGTACGATAAATTTATCGGATTTATTTTTCTTCTTACGAGTTTTGAATCCAAGAGTTGGTTTACCCCATGGAGACATTGGTGATTTACGTCCGATTGGAGCTTTACCTTCACCACCACCGTGCGGGTGATCATTCGGGTTCATTACTGATCCACGAACTGTTGGGCGTTTACCTAACCAACGGTTACGGCCAGCTTTACCAATGTTGATAAGTTCATGTTGTTCATTACCAACTTGACCGATTGTAGCACGGCAAGTAGCAAGAATCATACGAACCTCACCTGAGTTTAAACGTACAAGTACATAACGACCTTCTTTACCAAGTACTTGAGCAGATGTTCCTGCTGAACGGACTAATTGTCCACCTTTTCCTGGTTTAAGTTCGATGTTATGAATTACTGTACCAACTGGGATGTTAATAAGAGGAAGTGCGTTACCCACTTTAATGTCAGCTTCTGGACCTGACATGATTTCCAAACCTACTTCTAGGTTTTTTGGAGCTAGGATATAACGTTTTTCTCCATCAACGTAATTAATTAATGCAATGTTTGCAGAACGATTTGGATCGTACTCAATAGTAGCAACGCGTCCTGGTATACCATCTTTATTCCGTTTGAAATCGATGATACGGTATTGACGCTTGTGGCCGCCACCTTGATGACGAACTGTTAACTTACCTTGGTTATTACGGCCGCCTTTGCTGTGTAAAGGAGCAAGTAATGATTTTTCCGGTTTGTCTGTAGTGATCTCAGCAAAATCGGAAGTTGTCATATTACGTCGACCGTTAGAGGTAGGTTTATACTTCTTAATCGCCATTTGTATTTCCCTCCTTCTCTAATGAATTAAGCCTCGAATAGCTCGATTTCTTTGCTGTCAGCAGTTAATTTAACAATTGCTTTACGGCGCTTGTTAGTATAGCCTGCGTGTTTGCCCATACGTTTGAATTTACCTTTGTAGTTCATGATGTTTACTTTCTCAACTTTAACGCCGAAAATTTCTTGAACAGCATCTTTAACTTGAGTTTTGTTAGCTCTAACATCAACTTCAAAAGTATATTTTTTTTCAGCCATTATGTCTGAAGAGCGTTCAGTGATTACGGGGCGCTTAATGATATCGCGTGCATCCATTATGCAAGCACCTCCTCTACTTTTTCGACAGCTGATTTAGTCAAGATCAATTTGTTGTGTGATACAACATCAAGAACATTAAGACCAACAGCTTCAACTACAGTAACACCAGGGATGTTACGTGCAGAAAGAGCAACTTTCTCATCTAACCCGTCAGTAACGATCAACGTTTTAGTATCAACAGAAAGGTTTTTAAGTACTGCTACAAATTCTTTTGTTTTTGGAGCTTCGAAAGACAAGCTTTCAAGTACCAAAATGTTCTCTTCCAATGCCTTTGCAGACAATGCAGATTTAATAGCTAAACGACGTACCTTTTTAGGTAGCTTGTAAGCGTAAGATCTTGGAGTTGGTCCAAAAACAACGCCACCGCCACGCCATTGTGGAGAACGGATAGAACCTTGACGCGCACGTCCAGTTCCTTTTTGTTTCCAAGGTTTACGTCCACCGCCTGCAACTTCAGAACGGTTTTTAACTTTATGAGTTCCTTGACGTAAGGAAGCTCGTTGCATAATGATTGCTTCAAATAATACATGATTATTAGGTTCGATTCCAAAGATGGATTCATTTAGTTCGATGTCGCCAACTTGTGAACCTGTTTGGTTGAACAATGTAACTTTTGGCATTCTATTGCTCCTCCTTTCTCAGAAATTACTTTGCTTTAACAGCAGTTTTAACTTTGATCAATGCTTTTCTAGCACCAGGTACATTACCTTTGATCAATAGTAGGTTACGTTCAACATCAACTTTAACGATAGCTAAGTTTTGAACAGTAATTTGTTCCCCACCCATACGTCCTGGTAATAATTTACCTTTGAATACGCGGTTTGGAGCTACAGGACCCATTGAACCTGGGCGACGGTGGTAACGAGAACCATGAGTCATCGGTCCGCGAGATTGTCCGTGACGTTTGATAGCGCCTTGGAAACCTTTACCTTTTGAAATTCCTGATACATCTACTAAATCGCCTTCTGCGAAAATACTAACATTGACTTCTTGACCGATCTCATATTCAGTAAGATCCGTTCCGCGGAATTCGCGAATGAAGCGCTTAGGAGTAGTATTTGCTTTTTCAACATGTCCCTTTTCAGGTTTGTTAGAAAGCTTTTCACGTTTGTTTTCAAAACCAACTTGAACTGCTTCATACCCATCAGTTTCAACAGTTTTCTTTTGAAGAACCACGTTATTAGCAGCCTCGATAACTGTTACAGGGATAAGTTCGCCGTTTTCAGCAAAAACTTGAGTCATACCGATTTTTCTTCCTAAGATTCCTTTGGTCATAAGTCACACCTCCTAGAGTAATTGTTCATATTTATATGAATTATAATTTGATTTCAATGTCAACGCCTGATGGTAAATCTAAACGCATCAATGAATCAACTGTTTGTGGAGTTGGATTTACGATGTCGATTAGACGTTTATGCGTACGCATTTCGAATTGTTCACGAGAATCTTTGTATTTATGAACCGCACGAAGGATCGTGTATACCGATCTTTCAGTAGGTAATGGAATTGGACCAGATACAGCCGCACCAGAACGTTTTGCAGTTTCAACAATTTTCTCAGCAGATTGATCAAGAATTCTGTGATCATATGCTTTTAAACGGATACGAATTTTTTGTTTTGCCATAATTTTCCCTCCTTTTCGCCTATTTTGAAATAGACCTTCTCAATGGAAATTTCCCACACACTCGCCATGGCAAAGCGGCCGGGTGTGTCAGCAACCTTCCATATCATCGCAGTCAAAGACCAACATTGTCTATTATACATAATGCACAAGTAGAATGCAAGTTAAACTTAGACTTTCTTGTGCAACACACTTTTATTATTATACATACTATCTCAAGTATTTTCAAGTACATTCTACACGGTCTTTCATATCCATTTTCTTCATTTTGTAATTCACCATCAATTCCTTTGGAATGTACTCAATTTCCAACGGATATTATAGAAGAAAAAAATAAAGTCCAGTAAATAGAAAAGAAGCAGATGGCGTCCCATCTGCTTCTTCCGGAAGGCGTCCCTTCCAATATTGTTTTATCAATCAATTATTCTTGGATTGTAGCAACTACGCCAGCGCCTACAGTACGTCCACCCTCACGGATAGAGAATTTAGTACCTTCTTCGATAGCGATTGGAGCGATAAGTTCTACAGTCATTTCGATGTTGTCTCCAGGCATAACCATTTCTACGCCTTCAGGAAGGTTACAAATACCAGTTACGTCAGTTGTACGGAAGTAGAACTGAGGACGGTAGTTTGTAAAGAATGGAGTGTGACGTCCACCTTCTTCTTTAGAAAGAACATAAACTTCAGCTTTGAACTTTGTGTGTGGAGTGATTGTACCTGGTTTAGCAAGTACTTGTCCACGTTGGATATCTTCACGGGATACACCACGAAGAAGTGCACCGATGTTGTCACCAGCTTCAGCATAGTCAAGAAGTTTACGGAACATTTCAACACCTGTTACAGTTGTTGGTTTAGACTCTTCGTTGAAACCGATGATGTCAACAACGTCACCGACTTTAACTTGTCCACGCTCAACACGGCCAGTAGCAACTGTTCCACGACCAGTGATAGAGAATACATCCTCAACTGGCATCATGAATGGTTTTTCAGTGTCACGAGTAGGTTCTGGGATATACTCGTCAACAGCTGTCATTAATTCATGAATTTTTTCTTCCCAATCAGCTTCTCCTTGAAGAGCTTTTAGAGCAGAACCTTTGATAACTGGAATGTCATCGCCAGGGAATTCGTATTCAGATAGAAGATCACGGATTTCCATTTCTACTAATTCAAGAAGTTCTTCGTCATCAACCATGTCGCATTTGTTCATGAATACTACTAGGTATGGTACACCTACTTGACGAGAAAGAAGGATGTGCTCACGAGTTTGTGGCATTGGGCCATCAGCAGCAGATACTACTAAGATCCCGCCGTCCATTTGTGCAGCACCAGTGATCATGTTTTTAACATAGTCAGCATGTCCTGGGCAGTCAACGTGTGCATAGTGACGAGTAGCTGTTTCGTACTCAACGTGTGCAGTAGAGATTGTGATACCACGTTCTCTTTCTTCTGGAGCACCATCGATTTGGTCATAAGCGCGAGCTTCTGCTCCACCAGATTTAGCAAGTACAGTTGTGATTGCAGCAGTTAGAGTTGTTTTACCATGGTCAACGTGACCAATTGTTCCAACGTTAACGTGCGGTTTTGAACGATCAAATTTAGCTTTTCCCATTAGGAATTCCTCCTTAAAATTATAAATAAAAGATTAAGTATATAAGGGCTGTGAAAGAAGACTAATTCTTCCATCACAGCTTACATAAGATAGTTATACTTTAATAAGAGATGAAAATCAATTATTCACCTTTATTTTTTTTGATGATTTCTTCAGAAATGCTCTTAGGTACTTCTTCATAATGATCGAAGTGCATAGAGAACGTTCCGCGTCCTTGTGTGTTAGAACGTAGAGACGTAGCATATCCGAACATTTCAGATAGTGGAACCATCGCTTTAACCATTTGCGTGTTACCGCGAGCTTCCATACCTTCTACACGACCACGACGAGATGTGATATCTCCCATGATGTCGCCTAGATAATCTTCAGGAATAACTACTTCTACCTTCATGATTGGCTCAAGGATAACCGGTTTACATTTAGAAGCTGCATTTTTAAGTGCCATTGATGCAGCAATTTTAAATGCCATTTCGTTGGAGTCAACGTCATGGTAAGAACCGTCAAATAATTTCGCTTTGATGTCGACTAGCGGGTAACCAGCAAGTACACCACGGTCAAGTGAATCAACTAATCCAGCTTGTACAGCAGGGATATATTCACGTGGTACTACACCACCGACGATAGCATTTTCAAATTCGAATCCTTTACCTTCTTCGTTTGGACCAAATTCGATCCATACGTGTCCAAATTGTCCACGACCACCTGATTGGCGAACGAATTTACCTTCAACCTTAGCTGAACCACGGAAAGTTTCACGGTATGCTACTTGAGGAGCACCAACGTTTGCTTCCACTTTGAATTCGCGACGCATACGGTCAACAAGGATGTCCAAATGAAGTTCACCCATACCAGCGATGATCGTTTGACCAGTTTCTTGGTCAGTATGCGCACGGAATGTTGGATCTTCATCTTGTAGCTTTTGTAAAGCTTGAGACATTTTGTCTTGGTCTGCTTTTGATTTCGGTTCAACTGAAAGTGAAATAACTGGCTCTGGGAATACCATGGATTCAAGAATTACTTGGTTCTTGTCATCACATAGTGTATCTCCAGTTGTAGTATCTTTCAATCCAACAGCAGCAGCGATATCCCCTGCGTATACAGTTGATATTTCTTCACGGCTGTTTGCGTGCATTTGAAGGATACGTCCAATACGTTCACGTTTACCTTTAGTTGAATTGATTACATATGATCCTGATTCTAATGTACCTGAGTATACACGGAAGAATGTAAGTTTACCAACGTAAGGGTCAGTCATAACTTTAAACGCTAAAGCCGAGAACGGTTCAGCATCATCTGAATGACGCTCTACTTCTTCTTCTGAATCCGGAAGAGTACCTTTAATAGCTGGTACGTCCAATGGAGATGGAAGGAAGTCGATAACGTTATCAAGCATTAATTGAACACCTTTGTTTTTGAACGCAGATCCACAGATAACTGGGAAGAATTCAACGTTAACGGTTGCTGTACGAATAGCTGCTTTCAATTCAGCAATGCTGATTTCTTCGCCGCCAAGGTATTTTTCCATTAAGTCTTCATTAACTTCCGCTACTGCTTCAATAAGCTTTTCACGGTATTCTTCAGCTAATTCACGGTGTTCTTCAGGAATTTCACCAACACTGATATCAGTTCCTAGGTCATTACCATAGAAATGAGTTTTCATTTCAATAAGGTCGATGATTGCAGAGAATTGATCTTCAGCGCCGATTGGTAACTGAACTGGGTGAGCATTAGCTTGTAGACGGTCGATGATAGTTCCAACTGAGTAAAGGAAGTCAGCACCGATTTTGTCCATTTTATTTACGAATACGACACGTGGTACACCGTAAGTTGTAGCTTGGCGCCAAACTGTTTCAGTTTGAGGCTCAACACCTGATTGGGCATCAAGTACAGCTACAGCTCCATCAAGTACACGCAAAGAACGTTCAACTTCAACTGTGAAGTCTACGTGTCCTGGCGTATCGATGATGTTTACACGGTGACCTTTCCACTGTGCAGTTGTTGCAGCGGATGTGATCGTGATTCCGCGTTCTTGTTCCTGTTCCATCCAGTCCATTTGTGAAGCACCTTCATGCGTTTCACCAATTTTGTGGATTTTACCAGTGTAATAAAGAACACGTTCTGTTGTTGTCGTTTTACCAGCATCGATGTGAGCCATGATACCGATATTACGAGTGTTTGCTAAGGAGAACTCTCTTGCCATTTGTCTTTCTCCTTCCTTCTATAAGGATTTTATAGTGTTTGATTTTACCAACGATAATGAGCGAATGCTTTGTTAGCTTCAGCCATTTTGTGTGTATCTTCACGTTTCTTAACTGCTGCTCCAGTATTGTTAGCAGCATCCATGATTTCATAAGCTAAACGCTCTTCCATCGTTTTTTCTCCACGAAGGCGAGAGTAGTTTACTAACCAACGAAGTCCTAGAGTCGATTTACGGTCTGGACGCACCTCAACTGGTACTTGGTAGTTAGCTCCACCCACACGGCGTGCTTTTACTTCTAATACAGGCATGATGTTTTTAAGTGCTTGATCGAAAACTTCGATCGGCTCATTGCCAGTACGTTCTTTGATTAAATCAAATGCAGAGTAAAGAATTTTTTGTGATTTACCTCTTTGTCCATCAACCATTAATTTGTTGATTAAGCGAGTCACAAGTTTTGAATTATAAATCGGATCTGGTAATACGTCTCTTTTCGTTACAGGTCCTTTACGAGGCATTATATTTCCTCCTTTCAAGAAAGTTTAATTTTTGTTTAAGATTATTTTTTTGCTGCTTTCGGACGCTTAGTACCGTATTTAGAACGGCCTTGCATACGATTGTTAACTCCAGCAGTATCAAGAGCACCACGTACGATATGATAACGTACACCTGGTAAATCTTTTACACGACCGCCACGGATAAGAACCACGCTGTGTTCTTGTAGGTTGTGACCGATACCTGGGATATAAGCTGTTACCTCGATACCGTTTGTTAAACGTACACGCGCATATTTACGTAACGCGGAGTTTGGTTTTTTCGGTGTCATAGTACCCACACGAGTGCAAACACCACGTTTTTGCGGAGATGATACGTTAGTTTGAGCTTTTTTAAAGCTGTTGTAGCCTTTGTTAAGTGCTGGAGATTTTGATTTAACCTCTTTAGACTCGCGTCCTTTACGCACTAATTGATTAATAGTAGGCATTACATTTTTCCTCCCTTCACGTTTTCATTTCTAGTACCACACATCCAGGTGGTTCATAAATGGGTAAAAACAAAGTCTTTGCAAAAATAATTGCAAAAACATTTTTACTTTTTAATGGCAACAGTTGCTGCTCCGACATCAATACCACATGCTTTGCCAAGCATTCTCATCGAATCAACATATGTGATAGGAACATCCAATTCTTTAGCGGTCTCAACGACACGCCCAGTCAAGTATATATCTGCATCATCAGCGATGATAACTTCTTGAATTAAATTGTTTTTAAGAGCTCTAACTGCTTGTTTCGTCCCTATAATCACTGACTTTGCCTGTATTACTTTTTCATAAGACATGGTCCATATCCTCCAAAGTTACAGGGTAACATAGGAGCACCTTTGCTATAGTATCATTATTAGTCGGATACTGTCAACTTCTTTCAAAAAATAATTCTAGCAAAAGGTTTTCCTTACATAATTCCATTATATTTTCACTTTGCCTAAAGGGAATATATCGGTTCTCATACGGCTTCAGTCAGCCATGAGTAATAAGAGAGACCAGCTCAATAAATTCTGAGCCTTCAGCTCCAAGAACCCTGGAGTGCGGTTTTCAGTTTTACTTATTGAGCTGGTCCTTTATCTTTTAATCCACTGTTACTGTATCGGCACTTTCGTCACTGACAACGACAGGGTTTGCTTTTCTGTATCGAAGCATTCCTGTTCCTGCAGGGACAAGTTTACCGATGATGACATTCTCTTTAAGTCCAAGCAATTCATCACGTTTTCCTTTTATTGCTGCATCAGTCAAGACTCTAGTCGTTTCTTGGAATGAAGCGGCGGACAAGAAGGAATCAGTTTCTAGTGATGCTTTTGTGATACCTAGTAGTACAGGGCGTCCTGTAGCTGGTAATTTGTTAGTCAGCAATGCATCTGTGTTTGCTGTAGTAAACTGGTTAACATCCAATAATGTCCCTGGAAGCACTTCAGTTTCACCTGCATCAAGTACACGGACTTTACGCATCATTTGTCTAACCATTACCTCGATGTGTTTATCACCGATTTCAACCCCTTGCATCCGGTATACCTTTTGAACTTCATGAAGCAGGTATTCCTGCACAGTAAGTACATCTGTAACCTTCAGCAACTCTTTCGGATCGATAGAACCCTCTGTCAGCTCTTCACCGCGACGGACAGGAGTATCAACAGTTACTCTTAAGCGCGCTGTGTACGGTGCAGTATATGTGCGTGATTCAACTGCTCCTTGTACAACGATTTCCTGTTGTTTATCACGAATTTCGTTAATCGAAACGATCGTTCCTTCGATTTCGGAAATGACAGCTTGACCTTTAGGGTTTCTCGCTTCAAATATTTCTTGGATACGAGGAAGACCTTGAGTGATATCGTCCCCAGCAACCCCACCAGTATGGAATGTACGCATCGTTAACTGTGTACCAGGTTCACCGATTGATTGAGCGGCGATAATACCGACTGCTTCGCCCACTTCAACTTCTTGACCAGTAGCCAGGTTGCGTCCATAACATTTTTTACATACACCATGGCTGGTGTTACATGTAAAGGCAGAACGAATCCATGCTGTTTCAATTCCAAGTGATTCAATATAATTAGCAAGATCCTCAGTGATAAGGCCATTTTCAGGTACGATCACTTCGTTTGTTTCTGGATTTCTAATCGCTTTTCTTGCATAACGGCCTACTAGGCGCTCTTCAAGATGCTCAATTATTTCAGTACCCTCTCTCAAGGCTGAAATTTTCAAGCCGCGATCCGTTCCACAATCGTCATCACGGATGATGACATCTTGGGCAACGTCAACAAGTCGACGAGTAAGGTAACCGGAATCGGCTGTTTTAAGTGCTGTATCGGCAAGACCTTTACGTGCACCATGCGTGGAGATGAAATACTCCAACACTGTTAAACCTTCACGGAAACTTGATTTGATCGGTAATTCAATGATACGTCCAGCCGGGTTGGCCATCAAACCACGCATACCAGCAAGCTGCGTAAAGTTGGAAGCATTACCACGGGCACCGGAGTCACTCATCATGAAGATCGGGTTGCGTCGGTCCAGTGAGTCCATTAGTTTGGACTGGATGGTATCCTTAGCAGCACTCCAAATTGAGATAACACGATCATAACGCTCATCTTCAGTGATTAGACCACGTCTGAATTGTTTTAAGACGTTATCCACTTTTGTTTGAGCCTCAGTGATGATTTCTTGTTTTTCTTTTAAAACGACAATATCAGCCACACCAACGGTAATACCAGCTTTTGTCGAATATTTGAATCCAAGATCTTTCATCCGGTCAAGCATTTTGGATGTTTCGGTAATTTTAAAACGTTTAAAGACTTCCGCAATGATATTTCCAAGAATTTTTTTCTTGAATGGATCAATAGCAGGTTGAGCCTTAATCAATTCAGGGATATTAGCGCCCTTTTCCACAAAATATTTCTCTGGAGTTTTGGTTTCCAGATTATATCGTGTTGGTTCGTTAATATACGGGAATGATTTTGGTAAAATTTCATTGAAGATCAATTTACCGACAGTGGTAATTAGAAGTTGGCTGTTTTGCTCTTCAGTGAATGTTTCATTATTTAGTGAAGATGCATGTACGGCACAACGGGAATGCAAGTGTACATATCCGTTTTGGTATGCAAGTAATGCTTCACTTGTATCTTTAAAGATCATACCCTCACCGATTGCGCCTTCTCTTTCCAATGTTAAGTAATAGTTACCTAATACCATATCTTGAGAAGGTGTAACGACAGGTTTACCATCTTTAGGGTTCAAAATGTTCTGTGCTGCAAGCATAAGCATACGTGCTTCAGCTTGGGCTTCAGAAGATAAAGGAACGTGGACCGCCATTTGGTCACCGTCAAAGTCAGCGTTGTAAGCTGTACACACGAGCGGATGCAAACGAATTGCGCGACCTTCAACCAACGTTGGTTCAAAAGCTTGGATACCAAGTCTATGAAGAGTCGGTGCACGGTTCAATAGTACTGGATGTTCTCTAATTACTTCTTCTAGCACATCCCATATTTCAGGAGATAAACGTTCAATTTTACGTTTAGCAGACTTGATGTTATGCGCTAAACCTCTTTGAACAAGCTCCTTCATAACGAATGGCTTGAATAATTCAATCGCCATTTCTTTCGGAAGACCGCATTGGTACATCTTTAAGTTTGGTCCTACTACGATAACGGAACGGCCAGAATAATCAACACGTTTACCAAGAAGATTTTGACGGAAACGACCTTGTTTACCTTTTAGCATGTGAGATAAAGATTTTAACGGACGGTTACCAGGTCCAGTTACCGGACGGCCGCGACGGCCATTATCGATAAGAGCATCGACAGCTTCTTGCAGCATACGCTTCTCGTTTTGAACGATAATGCTTGGCGCTCCAAGGTCCAGTAATCTTTTCAAACGATTATTACGGTTGATAACACGGCGATATAAATCATTTAAATCAGATGTGGCAAAACGTCCACCATCAAGTTGAACCATAGGACGAAGTTCCGGTGGAATGACCGGAAGCACGTCAAGGATCATCCATGATGGCTCATTTCCGGAGTTACGGAATGCTTCAAGCACTTCCAAGCGTTTGATTGCACGGGTTCTGCGTTGTCCTTGAGCTGTTTTAAGCTCCTCTTTCAACGACTCTACTTCCTTTTCCGTATCAATATCTTGTAAAAGTTTTTTAATAGCTTCCGCACCCATGGCAGCTTGGAACTTCTTACCGTATTTTTCACGGTATGTACGATATTCCTTTTCAGAAAGAAGCTGTTTCTTTTCTAAAGTTGTATCGCCCGTTTCAGTTACTACGTAAGATGCAAAGTAAATAACTTCTTCCAATGCCCGTGGAGACATGTCAAGAACAAGTCCCATACGGCTAGGGATTCCTTTGAAATACCATATGTGTGAAACTGGAGCTGCCAGCTCAATATGACCCATACGCTCACGACGTACCTTAGCGCGAGTGACTTCAACGCCACAACGGTCACAGACTACGCCTTTATAACGAACACGTTTATATTTTCCGCAATGACATTCCCAGTCCTTTTGAGGACCAAAAATTCTCTCACAGAATAAACCGTCTTTTTCTGGCTTTAACGTACGATAGTTGATTGTTTCTGGTTTTTTAACTTCTCCATGGGACCAAGAACGAATCTTGTCTGGTGAAGCAAGACCAATTTTCATATACTCAAAATTATTAACGTCTAACAAGGGGCCTACCTCCCTTTTAATCTCCAGGTTTAACCCTTGATTGCCGTCAAGTATCAGGCAATCATACACCGGATGATGGTTGATTGAATCAATAAGGCTCTAACAAGGCAGCATGATCTTCAAAGAAACATCTTGCTGCCAGTCAGAGCGGGTAATATATAACTAGATATGTTTATATTTAATTTTATTCTTTGACAGGTGCTCCTACTTCGGAAGCAACCATATCTTTAGTTTCTGAATCAAGGCTTAATTTGTCTGCTTGGTTGGCTTCTTCTTCATCTTCCAAATCTCGCATTTCGATTTCACGATCTTCGGCATTAAGAATTTTAACATCCAATCCTAAACTTTGAAGTTCCTTAATCAATACTTTGAAGGACTCAGGAACACCTGGTTCAGGGACATTTTCACCTTTGACAATCGCTTCGTACGTTTTAACACGACCTACGACATCATCTGATTTAACGGTTAAGATTTCTTGTAATGTATAAGCAGCACCATAAGCTTCAAGTGCCCATACTTCCATCTCACCAAAACGCTGTCCACCAAATTGCGCTTTACCACCAAGTGGTTGCTGCGTAACAAGGGAGTAAGGTCCAGTTGAACGTGCATGAAGTTTATCATCGACCATATGTGCCAGTTTGATCATATACATGACACCAACGGATACACGGTTATCGAATGCTTCACCTGAACGGCCATCGTAAAGGACGGTTTTTGCATCACGGGACATCCCGGCTTCTTCAATCGTACTCCAAACATCTTCCTCAGTAGCACCATCAAATACAGGAGATGCTACATGAATGCCAAGTGCGCGTGCAGCCATACCTAAGTGAAGCTCCAACACCTGACCGATGTTCATACGTGAAGGTACACCCAATGGGTTTAACATGATGTCGACTGGAGTGCCATCTGGTAAATAAGGCATATCTTCCTCAGGAAGGATCCTGGAGATTACCCCTTTGTTACCATGTCGTCCAGCCATTTTATCGCCTTCATGGATTTTACGTTTTTGTACAATATATACACGTGCAAGTTGGTTTACACCAGGAGGAAGTTCATCGCCATCTTCTCTGTTAAATACTTTAACATCAAGAACGATTCCACCGCCGCCGTGAGGTACACGAAGTGATGTATCTCTTACTTCACGTGCTTTTTCACCGAAGATTGCATGTAATAAACGTTCCTCAGCAGTCAATTCCGTTACACCTTTAGGCGTGACTTTACCAACTAGAAGGTCTCCGTCTTTTACTTCTGCACCAACACGGATAATTCCGCGCTCATCAAGATTACGAAGCGCATCTTCCCCTACATTAGGGATATCACGAGTGATTTCTTCAGGCCCTAATTTTGTATCGCGTGATTCAGATTCATATTCTTCAATATGAATAGAAGTGTACACATCATCTTTAACCAATCGTTCGCTCATGATGATGGCATCCTCATAGTTATATCCATCCCATGTCATGAAGGCAACCAATACGTTACGTCCAAGTGCTAACTCACCTTTTTCCATTGAAGGACCATCAGCAAGAATCTCACCTTTGACAACGTTGTCGCCAACACTGACGATAGGGCGTTGATTATAGCACGTCCCTTGGTTAGAACGAATGAATTTTAATAGACGGTATTTATCAAGATTTCCTTTTACTTGCTGTCCGTCAACTTCACTTACCCTGCGTACCCATACTTCACGTGATTCCACGTGTTCTACAATACCTGGGTGTTTACAGATGACAGCAGCACCGGAGTCTTTCGCTGAAACATATTCCATGCCCGTTCCGACACGAGGAGCTTCCGGTTGTAGCAAAGGCACTGCTTGACGTTGCATGTTCGCTCCCATAAGTGCACGGTTGGAGTCATCATTTTCCAAGAAAGGAATACATGCTGTCGCAGCAGATACAACTTGTTTAGGAGATACATCCATGTAGTCAACGCGGTCACGCGGAACAACGGTATTTTCACCGCGGAAACGTGCAACAACATCATTGTCAAGGAATGATCCGTCATCTGATAGACGTACATTCGCTTGGGCAACTACATAGTTATCTTCCTCATCAGCTGTTAAGTAATCGATTTGGCTTGTAATTCGACCAGTTTCAGGGTCCACACGACGATACGGTGTTTCAATGAAGCCATATGGGTTCACTTTTGCAAAACTGGATAATGAGTTAATCAAACCAATATTCGGTCCCTCTGGCGTTTCAATCGGACACATACGGCCATAGTGGGAATAATGAACGTCACGCACTTCAAATCCAGCACGCTCACGTGTCAAACCACCAGGCCCTAATGCAGATAGACGACGTTTATGCGTCAATTCAGCCAACGGGTTCGTTTGATCCATGAATTGAGAAAGCTGTGAGCTTCCAAAGAACTCTTTAATGGATGCAATGACCGGGCGAATGTTAATTAGTTGCTGCGGAGTGATTGTATTCGTATCCTGAATTGACATTCTTTCACGAACGACACGCTCCATACGAGATAAACCAATTCTGAATTGGTTTTGCAGCAATTCACCAACAGAACGCAGACGACGGTTACCTAAATGGTCAATGTCATCCGTGATTCCCACACCATGCAGTAAATTAAAGAAATAACTAATAGAAGAAATGATATCAGCCGGTGTAATGTTTTTGACCTGGTCGGTCACATAGGCATTACCGATGATATTGATCACTTTTTCGCCTTCAGCATCGTTTGGTGCAAACACTTTAATAGGTTGAAGAAGAGTTTCTTCTTCTACTACACCACCTGATGGATGGAATGTTTTGAATCCGATTCCAGCTTCGATATGAGGCAGAATCCTATCAAGAGTCCGACGATCAAGCATTGTGCCTTTTTCCACGATGATTTCTCCTGTTTCAGGATCAATCAAGGTCTCTGCAATACGCTGACCGAATAAACGGTTCTTAATATGCAGTTTTTTGTTTATTTTATAACGACCTACATTTGCTAAATCATAACGTTTTGGATCAAAAAAGCGGGATACTAAAAGACTTTTCGCGTTATCGACAGTAGGTGGTTCACCTGGGCGCAGACGCTCATAGATTTCTAGCAATGCTTTTTCTACACTCTCAGTGTTATCCTTTTCAAGAGTGTTGCGAAGGTATTCGTTGTCACCAATCAAATCAATGATTTCTTGATCTGTTCCGAATCCAAGGGCACGCATCAATACCGTGATAGGCAATTTCCTAGTGCGATCGATTCGAACATACACAACATCCTTGGCGTCTGTTTCATACTCAAGCCATGCACCACGGTTAGGAATAACGGTCGCAGAGAATCCAAGCTTACCGTTTTTATCCATTTTACCATTGTAGTAAACACTCGGTGAGCGCACTAATTGGGATACAATTACCCGTTCAGCACCATTGATTACAAATGTACCTGTTTCAGTCATCAGCGGGAAGTCGCCCATAAATACATCCTGGTCTTTCACTTCCCCTGTTTCTTTGTTAACAAGGCGCACTTTCACTCGAAGTGGTGCAGAATACGTAACATCGCGTTCTTTTGTTTCTTCTACAGAATACTTCGGCTCAGCTAAGCTGTAATCGATGAATTCTAACGATAAATTACCTGTAAAATCCTCAATAGGAGAAATATCCTGGAACATTTCCTTTAAACCTACATCTAGAAACCATTGATAAGAAGCTGTTTGAATTTCAATCAGATTCGGAAGATCCAAAACCTCACTGATTCTTGCATAACTTCTACGTTGGCGGTGTCGTCCATACTGAACAAGTTGACCTGTCAACTGATTCACCCCTTAAATCAAGCGTTATAAGGATCCAATTGCCTCGGAAAAGGAATCATTTCCATAGACAAAAAGAAAATGGTTTTTATTTTAAAAACCACTATTTCTCATAAAACGAACTATTATTTATATATTTTTCCCATATTATCCATTGGTTATACACCAATGGTATAAAAATTGCATAGTTACGGAATTATATATATGCATTTTATAATACTAACATAGCGAAAATTTAGAGTCAAACCTTTTTGGATAATAGTATATAGTAACCTTTTTTCTTAACGGGCACTTCAATATTTCCAAATAATTGCTCCATTTTATCCATAGCGGATGGAGCTCCTTGTTTTTTTTGAATGACAACCCATAATTCTCCACCAGCTACCAAACTGCGATAGCCTTCTTCTAAAATTTCGTGGACTACACTTTTGCCTGCGCGAATGGGAGGGTTCGTAAGAATTGCCGCGAATTGATTGGAGCCAACTTTGTCAAAACGATCACTTTCGTAAATCTTCACATTTGCAATCCCATTAGAAGCGGCATTCTCTTTTGACAATTCAACTGCCCGGCTATTTATATCAATCATTTCTATCGTTCTATCGGGATAAGCTGCCGCAATCGATATTCCGATTGGTCCATAACCGCAACCAACATCAAGAATATCTCCTTCCACAGCTTCATCAAGGTTAAAACTCTCAACCAAAAGACGCGAACCGAAATCAACTTCTTTTTTCGAAAAAACACCATTATCACTTTTGAAGCGAAAGGTACGTCCCTTTAATGTAAAATCCCAAAATTTCGGATTGCTTACGACATCCGGTTTATGTGAGTAGTAATGCTCTGTCAGAGTCATCTCCCCCTATCAGAAAGGAATATTGAAGATTTATTGAGAGAAGAGATTTGAAGAATGGATACTTGCATGCCGGAATGTTTGAATTACGAAACCTTTTTAATCAAACCATTAACGGCAAATTTCCATCATTTCTTTAAAATGAAGAGAAAAAAGCCCGCCAGTGATAGCGAGCTTTTTGTTTATGCAAGATTACTTAACTTCAACGCCAGCTCCAACTTCTTCAAGTTTAGCTTTAACTTCTTCAGCTTCTTCTTTAGAAGCGCCTTCTTTGATTGCTTTTGGAGTGTTGTCAACAAGTTCTTTTGCTTCTTTAAGTCCAAGACCTGTAACTTCACGTACAGCTTTGATAACTTTGATTTTTTGATCTCCAGCAGATGTAAGGATTACATCAAACTCAGTTTTTTCTTCAGCAGCAGCGCCACCAGCAGCAGCTACAGCTACAGGTGCAGCAGCAGTTACGCCAAATTCTTCTTCGATTGCTTTTACAAGGTCGTTTAATTCTAAAACAGTCATATTTTTAACTGCTTCAATGATTTGATCTTTAGTCATTATTATTTCCTCCTCGAAATGGTTGGTTTTTTTTTGAATCAGCAGGCTATATAAGCGGTTAGCTTACGCGCCTTGTTCTTCTTTTTGCTCTGCAACAGCTTTTGTAGCAAGAGCAAGTCCGCGCATAGGTGCTTGTAGCACGCTGAGTAGCATTGAAAGTAGGCCTTCGCGTGAAGGTAGTTCTGCAAGAGCTTTAATTTCTTCAGCAGTTGCAACATTTCCTTCGATAACTCCAGCTTTGATTTCTAACGCTTCATGTTTTTTCGCAAAATCGTTAAGGATTTTTGCTGGCGCAATAACATCTTCAGTTGAGAATGCAATTGCGTTTGGTCCTGTTAATGATTCGTTCAAAGCGCTAAGTTCAGCACTTTCCGCAGCACGGCGAGTCATAGAGTTCTTGTAAACTTTAAACTCAACGCCAGCATCACGAAGTTGCTTACGAAGTTCTGTTAATTCAGCAACAGTCAATCCACGGTAGTCAACAACTACTGTTGATTGGCTTGCAGTTAATTTATCAGTAATCTCAGCAACGATTTTTTGCTTTTGTTCAATAATTGCGTTCATCCTTACACCTCCTGTAGATTTGCTTGAAAACATTTATACCGTTTCAAAGAAAAAGCCTTCATCTCTATTGCAGACATGAAGGCAGTAATTTCAAAAGTCATAGTCAAGGACTATTATTATCGAATTACCTCGGCAGGGAATTAAGCTCGCATGGAGCACCTACTGTCTACGGTACAAATGATATTCATTTATTCACAACAAAACTTATTATAACAATAATAGTTTTGGAATGTCAATTATTTATTGAAAGTAGAAGGATCAACTTTCACGCCAGGGCCCATTGTAGTTGTTACAGAAACGTTTTTCATGTAAGTTCCTTTAGCAGCCGCAGGTTTAACTTTCATTAATGTATCATAGATAGTAGTGAAGTTTTCCACTAGTTTAGCATCCTCGAAAGATACTTTACCGATTGGAGCATGGATGTTTCCAGCTTTATCTACGCGGTATTCAACTTTACCAGCCTTGATTTCATTAACAGCTTTTGTTACGTCGAATGTTACTGTGCCAGTTTTAGGGTTAGGCATTAAACCTTTAGGTCCTAACACACGGCCAAGTTTACCAACTTCACCCATCATGTCTGGAGTCGCAACGATTACATCGAATTCGAACCATCCTTGTTGGATTTTGTTGATGAAGTCAGATTCGCCAACGTAGTCAGCACCAGCAGCTTCCGCTTCTTTTGCTTTTTCGCCTTTAGCGAATACTAATACGCGTTGAGTTTTACCAGTACCATTCGGTAGAACAACTGCTCCACGAATTTGTTGGTCAGCTTTCTTAGGGTCTACGCCTAAACGGAAAGCCACTTCAACAGTTGCATCGAATTTTGCGAAGTTAGCCTTTTTAGCAACTTCGATTGCTTCAGTTACAGCATAAGCCTTAGAAACTTCTACAAGCTTAGCTGCTTCAAGATACTTTTTACCTTTTTTCGCCATGATATAAATCCTCCTAAATTGTGGTTTTAACGGAATAACCTCCCACGAATAAAGGTTGCGAGTATCAATCGCAACCCCGTAGAAACAAATAGCAATTACATGGATCAGTCTTCGATGACAATCCCCATGCTGCGAGCAGTACCTTCAACCATACGCATTGCAGCTTCAACGTTTGCAGCGTTTAGGTCAGGCATTTTAGTTTCAGCAATCTCGCGCACTTGATCACGCTTGACTGTAGCAACTTTTTTACGGTTAGGTTCACCAGAACCAGACTCGATACCAGCTACTTTCTTAAGCAATACTGCAGCCGGTGGAGTTTTTGTAATGAATGTAAATGAACGGTCTTCAAATACCGTGATTTCAACAGGAATAATTAGACCAGCTTGATCTGCTGTACGAGCGTTGAACTCCTTACAGAATCCCATGATGTTTACACCAGCTTGACCTAATGCAGGACCGACTGGCGGTGCCGGATTCGCTTTACCAGCAGGAATTTGCAATTTAACCATTTTAATTACTTTTTTAGCCACGAGACACACCTCCTTATAAGTCCGTGATGTGGTAATAGGGGTATACCCTCCCACTCATCTTGAATTCTTTATATATTAATAAAGAATGCTTGTATCGTTGAGGCCTAAAAATTGAAACATACTGACCTTTGAAATTTTACCACTTTCAAAAGGCAATTTCAAGTTTTTTTCCGTTTATAATTTTTCCACTTGATTAAAATCAAGTTCAACCGGTGTATCACGGCCAAACATATTGACTAGGACCCTTACTTTACCTTTATCTTTATCAAGTTCTTCAATCGGTCCTGCAAATGTTGCAAAAGGTCCTTCTTTAACTTGAACGGTATCGCCGATTTCAAAATCAACTTCGAATTTACTTTCATCTACGCCCATTCGTTTAAGAACGACTTCAATTTCTTCCGGTAGCAACGCAGTCGGTTTTGACCCAGCTCCAGATGAACCTACGAAACCTGTTACACCAGGTGTATTCCGGACTACATACCAAGAATCATCAGTCATGATGATCTCAACTAATACATAACCTGGAAATACTTTCTTTTTGGTCACTTTCTTTTTGCCATCTTTAATTTCCGTTTCTTCTTCTTCTGGAACTACAACGCGAAAGATCTTATCTTCCATCCCCATAGTTTCAACACGTTTTTCCAAGTTAGCCTTAACTTTGTTCTCGTAACCTGAATAGGTGTGAACTACATACCAATTCTTTTCCATGTGTTAGGACTTTAAAGTCCTTCCCTCCCTGCAATCAATCATTTTCTTTATTAATCTTTATCTTTGAACGTTTTAGCCAAAAAGCCAATTCCAGCGTTATCCCGGCTTAACTAGAATATATTGTGATGATTCATATTACAGCAGTGCTCGATTTGGAACTTCTTCACTTCTTAAAAAAGACAAATTAAAAAACCCGTTTCCGGGCTTTTCTGCTGACACATATTATTCTATCACTATTATACCTTATTTTCGAATCTCTTATTCAATAACTAAGCGAATTAATTCGGAAATGCCCAAATCGACCACTGTAAAGAAAAAAGCCATAAACAATACAGTCGTTACTACCACGATTGTATATTTGGTAAGCTCCTTGCGTTTCGGCCAGCTTACTTTTTGCATTTCGCGAGCGACACCGCTGAAAAATTCGGTAAAACGTTTCATGAATGTACCTCCAAGCATTAGAAGCTTCTGTCAATCTATTTATAAAACAGTTATTTCGTTTCTTTATGAATCGAGTGTGAATTGCACGTACTGCAAAATTTCTTGATTTCCAGGCGTTCGCCGCTTGTCGATTGTTTGCTCTCATAACTATAATTTCTTGAACCGCAATCAATGCAGGCAAGAACTATTTTTTTTCGCATTAGATACACCTATCCTATCTACTATATCCATAAAACCTTATCACGGCTGTCTTTTATTGTCAATATCAAAGCAGATTTAGCCCATTATGGATACCGGAAATCAAAATATCGGTTTCTTAACATAGTGAATAATAAACTACCATGCGGAGAAGGGACAGATGAAATTAAGCGGAAAAAGCGGAGGGATTATAAACTGATTTCCCTTACTTCCAGATAGCGCTCGAGCTTTCTTTTCACCCGCTGAAGGGCGTTGTCGATTGACTTAACATGCCGGTTCAACTCTTCCGAAATTTCTTGGTAGGTTTGTCCATCCAGGTAAAGAGCTAACACTTTTCTCTCAAGATCACTCAGGAGCTCAGCCATCTTTAATTCGATATCGTCAAACTCTTCTTGGTTGATGATCAGTTCTTCCGGGTCCAAAACTTTCGTACCCGATATTATATCCATTAGAGTTCGGTCCGATTCCTCATCATAAATGGGTTTGTCCAGGGAAACATAGGAATTGAGCGGAATATGTTTTTGACGTGTTGCTGTTTTGATAGCTGTAATGATTTGCCTCGTAATGCACAGTTCTGCAAATGCTTTAAAGGAAGATAACTTATCCCCTTTAAAATCACGGACGGCTTTATATAAACCAATCATACCTTCTTGCACGATGTCTTCCTTATCTGCACCAATTAAGAAATAAGTCCTTGCCTTTGCTCTAACAAAATTACGATACTTTTGGATCAAATAATCCAGCGCTTCACTGTCTCCAGTGTGTACCAACCCTATCAATTCATCATCCTCAAACTGCAGATACTTTTCGTTCAGTTTCATTCCGAATTTGAGACCCACATTATATCCCCCTGACCTGACTCAGATAGAAATATTATACAGCAGGTAAAATTTACCCGTCAATGGTTCAAATTTTACCCCGGCGCCACTTTTCGAAAATTTCTGCCACTTCTTCACTCAAAGGAATTTTAGCTGCAGGTTTTATCGTCGTTGTTTTTCTTACATCTTTCTTGATTTCCCCTTGAATTTCTTCCATTTCAATAAGCAATTCACGAGCAGATTTCCTTAGAGCCCCTTGGCCAAAGATCACCCACTGTTCTGTGAAGTCAGAGGTTGCTACTTGAATTTGCGTTTTGACGTTATTCAGTTGAATGGCCATCTTTTCTATTCTTTCATCGGCAGTCTCATTTTCTTTTGTAAAAATTACGTCAACTTTGTGATTTTTGAATATACGGGCAATTCCCTGAACGTATTGAGCATCAAATACGATAATTACACGGTATCCGGTAAATGCTTGATATTCCGCCATCATTTCAATCAACCGGTCTCTTGCAGCAGCAAGATCCCTTTCTTTTAATTCTCTCAGTTCCGGCCAGGCTCCTATAATGTTATAACCGTCCACCAACAGAATATTCATCCCATCATTGCCCTAGGGGATTTCTTTTTCTATAAACCTCATACATCAATAAACCGGCTGCTACCGATGCATTTAACGATGTTACTTGTCCTGCCATAGGGAGACGGATGAGAAAATCACATTTTTCCTTCATTAACCGGGCCATACCTTTTCCTTCGCTACCGATAACAAGTCCGATAGGCATCTTTCCATCCATGTTACGGTAATCATCGCTGCCTTTCGCATCGGTACCGACTATCCATACTCCACGCTCTTTCAACTCTTCGACTGCCCTTGCCAAATTTGTAACGCGAGCTACCGGAATATATTCGATTGCACCCGTCGAAGCTTTGGCCACAGTTGCCGTCAAGCCCACCGCTCTTCTTTTCGGAATGATGATTCCATGGGCCCCTACTGCATCAGCGGTCCTCATGATCGAACCTAAATTATGCGGGTCTTCAACTTCATCAAGAATCATGAAAAAAGGTGCTTCATCCCGTTCAGCCGCTTTTGCGAATAGGTCATCCAATTCCGCATATTCATATGCAGCCACTTGTGCGACAACGCCTTGATGGATGCCTTCTGCCATTTGGTCAATTTTTTTCTTCGGTACGATTTGCACGAATACCTTCTTTTCCTTCGCCAGACCGATGAGTGGCTGCATCGAGCCTTTTTGTGAGCCCTCTGCTATCCAAATTTTATTAATTTCCCGTTCGGAGCGAAGAGCTTCCAATACGGGGTTTCTGCCAATGATATATTCTTCGCTCATGGGTTACTCCCCTTTTCTTCTTCAATGTATTCAATAGATTTTTTGATGAGTTCTTCCATTCTTTCTATCCGACCGGATAAATACAAAAATCCCATTAGTGCCTCAAAGGCTGTACTGTAACGATACGTTTGCACATCTGTATTCTTCGGAACCGTACCGGATTTTGCATTTCGGCCGCGCCGAACGACGGCGGATTCCTCTTCCGATAACCAATCTGAATCCAGGAAAAAATGGATAATTTTATTTTGAGCCTTAGCCGCTACAAAAGATGTAGCTTTTTTGTGAAGAAGATTGGGCTTGACCGCTCCTTTTTGTATGAGATGATGCCGGATATACGTTTCGTATACGGCATCACCTATATAAGCTAAAGCAAGACTGTTCAGCATTTTAGCATCTACCTTACTATCGTAATGAAGCATTAATTACCCTCTTTTCCATCTTGTACCTTGAGGGGTATCCTCTAATATGATGTTCATGTTTTTCAAACGATCACGAATTTCATCAGATAACCCAAAATTGCGGTCTTTCCGCGCTTGAATCCTCTGCTGGATCAAGCCTTCAATTTCTTCATCCAAAAGCCCCTCTTCTTCAAGGGACAAACCTAGGACAGAAAATAAGATATTGAATTTTTCAAGGAACGCATCAATGACTTCCTTGTCTGTATTTTTCTCCATCAAGTAATAATTTGCCTGTCTGGAAAGTTCAAAGAGTATGGAAATTGCATTAGCAGTGTTGAAATCATCGTCCATTTCCTTAGTGAATTGTTCATGTAATTCATTAAGCTTCTCCAACCAAACATCATTATTCTCAGTTAATCCGTCGCTTACCTGAAGACGATGCTTTAAGTTTTGATAAGATGTCCGTAACCGATCAAGAGACGCTTTTACATTTTCAAGCACTTCTTCACTATAATTGATGGGATGACGGTAATGAACGGATAACATGAAGAAGCGTAACACTTGTGGATCATGCTTCTGAATGATGTCATGAACAAGCACGAAATTGCCTAAGGACTTAGACATTTTTTCATTCTCAATATTTATATACCCGTTATGCATCCAATAATTCGCGAAGGTCTTGCCTGTTAATGCTTCGGATTGTGCAATTTCATTTTCATGATGCGGGAAAGCTAGATCTTGACCTCCAGCATGAATATCGATTGTATCCCCCAAATACTTTTTGACCATTGCGGAGCACTCGATATGCCAGCCAGGACGCCCTTTCCCCCATGGGCTCTCCCACGATATTTCATCATCCTTGGCCGCTTTCCAAAGGGCAAAATCAAGGGCATCTTGTTTTTTCTCCCCAATTTCAATACGTGCCCCCACTCGCAACTCATCGATGGACTGATGTGAAAGTTTTCCATACCCATCAAACTTACGAGTACGGTAGTACACATCCCCTTCAGATTCATAAGCGAATCCTTTTTCAATTAATGCCGAGATGAATTCAATGATTGCATCCATGTTCTCCATTACGGTTGGGTGGGCATCCGCTTTTTTGCAGCCCAATGCCGAAACGTCTTCAAAATAAGCCTTGATGAATCGCTCTGATATGCTTGGGACATCTTCCCCCAATTCTTTTGCCGCACGAATCAGCTTATCATCCACATCCGTAAAGTTCGAAACGAATTGCACATCATATCCACGGTAATCCAAATACCTGCGAACGGTATCAAACACGATTGCCGGTCTTGCATTCCCAATATGAATGTAATTATAGACAGTGGGTCCGCATACGTACATCTTCACCTTTCCCTCTTCAATCGGGACGAAGGTTTCCTTTTTTCTTGTAGCTGTGTTATATATTTTAATCGCCATATTATAGACTCCTTTCTTCCTGCTTCTGTTCAGCTAGCTTCGCTCTTAAGGACCTGATCTCGCTATCCAATTCCTTAAAGCGATCATTGATTGGATCAGGAAGATCACAATGATTTAGGTCTTTGTTGATTTTGATACCATCTTGAATGACCACTTTGCCTGGAATGCCCACCACTGTAGAGTTAGGTGGCACTTCCTTTAAAACGACTGATCCTGCACCGATTTTGGAGTTTTCACCAACAGTAATGGAACCCAGCACTTTTGCTCCTGTTGCAATCAACACATTATCCTTTATCGTAGGATGACGTTTTCCCTTTTCCTTTCCCGTCCCCCCAAGGGTTACACCTTGAAAGACAGACACATTATCACCAATTTCACAAGTTTCGCCAATGACGATCCCCATTCCATGGTCAATGAAGAAACGACGTCCAATGGTGGCTCCTGGGTGGATTTCAATTCCGGTAAAAAACCGACTGATTTGAGATATACTTCTCGCCAGGAAAAAGAATTTCTTCTTAAATAGTGCGTGAGCCACCCTATGGCTCCAAATAGAATGTAAACCCGCATACGTCAAAATGACTTCCAAATAACTGCGCGCAGCAGGATCTTGATCAAAAACCACTTCGATATCCTCTTTAAACATCTTTAACAAAATGATTCCCCCCTATGTCCCTTTTCCAACATCCCCTTTTGAAGCTTTTAAAGCATATAAAAAAGCGTCTCTGTCCAAATAGACAGAGACGCTTTAAGCGCGGTTCCACTCTGTTTGGGATGTACGAAGCAGGTAAAGCTTTCCCTGTTTTTTTCATCCCCAACTTTAATCCCTGTAACGGAGGACATTCCGCCTGTGCCTACTATAGGTTAGTTCAGCAAAGGACTCAAGGGTGCATTTCAGAAAACGAGAGGCCTGAACCACTTTCAGCAGGTTATGGTTCTCTCTAAAAAGCTTCGTTTGCTTACTTCTCCCCATCTACGCGTTCTTTTGTAAGATTATTAAATACTATATTACATTTTCGACAAATTGTTAATATAAAATACTCTGAATACGCTGTTTAATTTTTTCTTTGCCCAATAATGAAATTGCCTTAGGCAAGTCAGGGCCATGTGTTTGACCCGTGACGGCCGCCCTTATCGGCATGAATAATTTTTTCCCTTTATGCCCTGTGCTTTTTTGTACAGCTTTAATCGACTTCTTGATTTCGTCCGCTCTAAATTCTTCAAGCCCCTCGATTTCCTGAAGGAAAGCTTTCATGACTTCAGGTACCTGTTCTTCAGCCAACACTTCCTTAGCTTCTGGCTCGAACTCGACCTCATCCTTGAAAAACAGTTCAGATAGCTCAACTATTTCCGCTCCATAGCTCATCTGCTCTTGAAAAAGGGAAACTAAGCCGTGTACCCACTCTTCTTCTTCAGCCGTTATTGTCTCTGAAACCTTCCCAGCTTTAATTAAGTGAGGCATTGACAATTCCACTGCACGATCGCCGTCCAATTGCTTCACGTATTGGTTATTCATCCATGTAAGCTTTTGCTTATCGAAAAGTGCAGGTGATTTAGACAATCGATCTGCATCGAAAAGATTAATGAACTCTTCTTTCGTGAAAATCTCTTCCTCCCCAACCGGAGACCATCCTAGTAACGTAATGAAATTGAATAAAGCTTCAGGTACATAACCAAGCTCTTCATATTGCTCAATGAATTGAATGATCGACTCATCACGTTTACTTAGTTTCTTCCTGCTTTCGTTTACAATCAGCGTCATATGTCCGAAAACCGGCGGTTCCCATCCGAATGCTTCATAAACCATCAATTGTTTTGGAGTATTGGAGATATGGTCATCACCACGCAGGACATGGGAAATCTTCATCAAGTGATCATCGACTGCCACTGCAAAGTTATAGGTTGGGATGCCATCTTTTTTAACGATAACAAAGTCACCAAAACCATCTGTTTCAAACGAAACGTCATCCTTAACCATATCTTTGAAAGTAAGGACTTTCCCGGCTGGAACAGCAAAGCGAATGCTTGGTTTTCTTCCTTCAGCCACTAGCTCTGCTTGCTCTTCTTCAGTTAAATGCTTGCACTTCCCTGAATATTTTGGCGTTTCGTTCCGTTCGACCTGTCCTTCTCGCTCTGCTTCAAGCTCTTCTTCCGTACAATAGCATTTATAAGCCAAACCCTTACCTAAAAGTTCTTGATATAATTCCTGATAAATGTCGTTCCTTTCGGATTGACGATATGGACCGTATTCACCGCCAACATCAACACCTTCATCCCAGTCCATTCCAAGCCATTTCAAATATTTAAGCTGACTTTCCTCGCCGCCTTCAATATTCCTCTTTTGGTCGGTATCTTCAATGCGGATGATGAATTTCCCGCCTTTATTTCGTGCGTATAAATAATTAAATAAAGCCGTCCGTGCATTACCTATATGTAAATGTCCAGTTGGACTCGGTGCATAGCGAACTCGAATATCGCTGCTCATGATATATATAGACCTCCCAGTCGTTCTTTTCTATTGTAGTATTTTATCATTTATATACATTGGATTAAAGGCATCCACTCTAAAAATGAATTTAGTTTGATTTAACCAATAAGACAACAGCCTGTGCCGCGATTCCTTCGCTTCTGCCTGTAAACCCAAGTTTCTCAGTAGTGGTCGCCTTTACATTAATTTGATCTATCGAGGCATCTAAAAGTTCTGCAATCCTGCCTCGCATCGCTTCAATATATGGTGCCATTTTCGGGCTTTGTGCAATGATTGTACAATCCGCATTGCCTAGGGTGTATCCTTCTTTTTTTACAATCGCCCAAATATACTGCAGCAGTTTTGCCGAATCGGCATCTTTAAATTCAGGATCCGTATCCGGAAAGTGCTTTCCGATATCCCCTGCACCAATTGCCCCCAAGCAAGCATCAGCAACAGTATGCAGAAGGACATCCGCATCAGAATGACCTAGCAAACCTTTCTCATGCGGAATAGTAATTCCGCCAATAATCAAAGGTCTTCCCTCAACAAGCTGATGAACGTCATATCCTTGTCCAATTCGAAACATATCATTCTCCCCAATCATCGTTTTCCATAATTTTTATGTAAAATCGCTTCTGCAAAATAAAGGTCTTCCTGAGTCGTAATTTTAATATTATCATAATTGCCCTCAATAATAACTACCTGTTCATTGATCCGTTCTAGCAAACTTGCATCGTCCGTCCCTAAAAATGCTTCAGCCTCTGCCGCTTCATACGCCCTTTTTAATATAGATACACGAAAAGCCTGTGGAGTTTGTACCGCCCACAAGCTTGATCGTTCCACCGTTTCCAACACCTTTTTGTTTGCCGCTTTTTTAATCGTATCCTTAACGGGCACTGCAATAACGGCACCTCCATGAAGGGAAGCGGCGGTAGTCAATTCACTAATTTGTCCTAAATCGATAAAAGGGCGAGCTCCGTCATGGACCAGGATGATTTCTTCTCCTGCATGTTGCAGCCCATTATAAACGCTTTGTTGGCGCTCCTTGCCGCCCATGACGAGTTTCCTGACCTTTTTAAGCCCATACGTTGATATCAATTGACTGAAATAATCCTTTTCCGCCGGGTTTATCGAAAGGATAATCCCCCGACAGTCTGGGTCTTCTTCGAAGACACGTAGTGTATAAACAATAATCGGGATACCCGATAGTTCAATAAAAAGTTTATTCTTGCCCGCCTTCATTCTTTTTCCTTGTCCAGCTGCAGGTATCACTACTTCATAAAACATGACGGTTTCTCCTACTCTTCTTTATAATGCTTTTTCTAATAGTTTCGGTTTAGCGAATATCATACGACCTGCAGAGGTTTGCAGTACACTTGTGACAAGTACATCGATACGTTTTCCAATATGGTCACGGCCGCCCTCAACAACGATCATTGTACCATCGTCTAAATAAGCGATGCCCTGGTTCTGCTCTTTCCCGTCCTTAATGACCTGTACATTCATCTCTTCCCCTGGAAGTACAACAGGTTTAACGGCATTGGCCAGGTCATTAATATTAAGGACCGCCACACTTTGAAACTCACATACTTTATTTAAGTTGAAATCATTGGTAACGACCATTCCGCCCGATATTTTGGCTAGCTTCACAAGTTTACTGTCCACTTCCTGAATATCTTCAAAATCTCCCTCATACATCTCCACTTTAATCGGAAGGTCTTTTTGAATCCGATTAAGGATATCCAAACCACGTCTTCCACGATTCCTTTTCAAGGCATCAGATGAATCAGCAATGTGCTGTAGTTCGTTTAATACGAATTGAGGGATGACTATGGTCCCCTCTAGAAAACCTGTCTGACAGATATCCGCAATTCTTCCGTCAATGATGACGCTTGTATCGAGAATCTTCAGCCGCTTGCTATAACCTTCTTCATCCTCTTCACTTGCTTCACCATCAGAATTCTTTTTCTTATTATTTTTCGTGAATAAATTCAATAGTTCATCACGTTTTTTAAAGCCCACCTGGAAACCAAGATAACCGAATAAAAGCGTAAGGATGATCGGAACCACCTTGATGGCACTGAAGGCGGAGCCAACCAGGAAAGCCGCAAGCAGTCCCACTAAAAGACCGACGCTGCCAAAGATTATGTCCGTAATTGGTATCTTAACAAGCTGTTCCTCCAGCCACTTCATAAAATAGATCACATGATCTACTGCCCAAAAAGTAATAAGATAAAAGATAATGGCACCCAACAGTACACTTACATAAGGATTGTTTATTAAAGCAATATCATCTGCATGTAAAACAATTAATAATTCTGGAATAAGTATCATACCAAGTGTTCCGCCGACTATTAAGAAGCATGCTTGTATAATGCGTTTTAACATCCCTTTCACCTCCCTCTACTCATTATTGACCAATAAAATAAAATGAAACCTTCGAAAATTCGTTTTCATTATATACGTGAAATTCACCTAAGGAATTAGTGGATTTACAAATATGACTTCTTCTCTTTTTCGTAATATTAGCCTAGCACCCTGAGTTTTGAGTGTCAAAAATAAACACTATTCATTTCAAGCTAATTCAGGAAATTTTTGATGGCAAGCTGCACCTTACATCCTTCTATTTGTAACCAGTTGATTTTTTAAAATACGGAGTCCCTCTTTAATTTTATTGGCACGGACTTCTCCAATACCCTCTACATCGTCAAGGCTTTCAACCGTAGCTTTATTGACTTCACTAAAGCTTCCGAACTGTTTCACTAAATTTTCGATGATCAAACCCGGCAAGCGTGGGATTTTATTTAGAATACGGTAACCACGGGGGTGTACTGACTCATCAAGATGTATGTATCCGTTATAGCCCAGCACCTTTAGAAGTATGCTTTCATCCAGTTTTTCCTGCATCGCCAACTCTTGAAGCCGAGAAATGATTTCCTCAGGTTTTTCATCATTGCTGGAGGTATAATCCTTGATAAGCCACTTCCCTTCCGTTTCAATATCCGCCAGGATCTCATTCATCTGCAGACGGATCAATCTTCCTTCCGTACCAAGCTCATTAAGATACGTTAATAGCTCCGCCTTGATTCTGAGTACCATTACATAACGGTGAAATACCTGCAAAAGGTCGGCATAGGTCACGATTTCCTCAAACTCCAGTGCACCCAATACCGATATGCTCTGCTGTAGAACCACCTTGTATTTTTCCAAGGTTTGAATGGCTAAATTAGCCTTGGCGAGTATGACTCCTATATCTTTGAGGGCGTACCGGAAATTGCCTTGATATAAAGTTATGACATTCCGACGTTGTGAGATTGCAATGACCAACGACTTGGTCTCCCTTGCTACACGTTCAGCTGTCCGATGCCGCATTCCCGTTTCAGTGGAAGGTGTACTATTATCCGGCACTAATTGTGCATTTGCGAAAATGATCGTATCGGCCTTTTCATTTAAAATGATGGCCCCGTCCATCTTCGCTAACTCATACAATGTACTTGGAGTACAGTTACAGTTAATTTCGAAGCCGCCATCTACAATCGTCCGAACCTTCTCGTTATATCCGACCACTATCAAACCACCAGTATTTGCCCTCAGGACATTTTCAATACCCTCCCGAAGCGGGGTACCCGGAGCTACAATTTGCAGAATCTCCAGTTTTGTTTTCTCATACCCTTTTTTATCTGTCATACTTAACCCCCTAACACTTGTTGAAGAGCCTCTGAAACCGATGAAACACCAACGATCTTAATCCCTTTTGGCGCAGTCCATCCCCCTATATTATTAGCCGGTATTATAACCCGCTTAAACCCTAGTTTTGCTGCTTCCTGCACTCTTTGTTCAATTCGTGAAACCCTTCTTACCTCCCCAGTCAGCCCCACTTCACCAATGATGCAATCGGCAGGGTTTGTTGGCTTATCACGGAAGCTCGAGGCAATGCTGATTGCGACAGCGAGATCGATTGCCGGTTCATCCAGCTTGACACCACCAGCGACCTTTAAATACGCATCTTGGTTTTGGAGCAGCAGTCCCACCCTTTTTTCCAGAACAGCCATTAAGAGCGAAACCCGATTGTGGTCAAGCCCTGTGGCCATCCGCCTAGGATTGCCAAAACTCGTAGGTGAAATCAATGCTTGAATTTCGACAAGCACTGGCCTTGTTCCTTCCATGGATGCGACGACTGTAGAACCAGAAGCTCCTTGCGACCGTTCTTCAAGGAAAATTTCCGATGGATTTGCAACCTCTTCCAAACCATGTTCTTTCATTTCAAAAATACCCATCTCATTCGTCGAACCAAAGCGGTTCTTGACCGCACGTATAATTCGATATGTATGGTGTCTTTCTCCTTCGAAATATAAAACGGTGTCTACCATATGCTCAAGCAGCCGAGGCCCTGCAATGGCACCTTCCTTTGTAACATGCCCGACAATAAAGATCGCAATCCCATTCGTTTTAGCAATGCGCATGAGTGAAGCTGTGCACTCCCTCACTTGTGAAACGCTTCCCGGAGCAGATGTAACCTCCGAATGGTACACCGTTTGAATGGAGTCAATAATGACTAAATCCGGTTTCACCTCTGTAATCGCCTGTTGGATATAATCCATATCGGTTTCAGAATAAACAAATAGATTTTCTGACATGGTCCCAAGCCGGTCCGCTCTCAACTTGGTCTGCTTGACTGATTCTTCGCCTGATATATAAAGCACTTTTTTCTGTTTATGGGCCAATTGGGAAGATACCTGCAAAAGTAGGGTCGATTTACCGATACCCGGATCCCCTCCAATCAACACAAGAGATCCCTGTACGATCCCGCCCCCAAGAGCACGATTCAATTCCATTAAATCCGTCTTAATCCGGGGTTCTTTTTCTGATTGAATAGTAGTTATGGGTGCTGCCTTCTCCCGTTCTCCCCTGACCTCTGAATGGGTAAAAGCACCTTTTCTAGCAGGTTTAACGATTTCAGTTTCCTCGACCATTTTGTTCCATTCACCGCATCCTGGGCATTTCCCCATCCATTTCGCGGACTCATATCCACAAGACTGACACATAAATTTGGTTTTCTTTTTTACAGCCATAAATTACTCCTCTTTCTTTATAAAAAATACCTATATTAAGGATATTATACCTCTGTTTTATTTAAACCTTCTTAAGGCTAAGTTTTTTTAAAAAAATAACTACTCTACCTTGTCCGACTTATACTCATTTCTACCTACGGATAAAAAACAGAGGTACACTGCAAAAAAATCTGCGTGTACCTCGAAGTTTAGAATCAGGTTATTCACTTATATTGACAGGCTCGCCTTGTCGGATTGCAAACTCATTATTCACGACATCCATCACGACCGTTTGCCCTTTTTTCACGTTACCTTTAAGCAACTCTTCGGAGAGGTAATCTTCTACATGCTTCTGAAGTGCCCTGCGGATTGGTCGTGCCCCATATTCAGGATCAAACCCTTCCGTAGCAATTTTTTCTCTAGCCGCATCTGTCAGCTCCAAGTATATTTCCTGTTCTTTCAATCGGGTAGTAAGTTGATTTGACATTAGTGTAACGATTTGTTTCAAATGGTCCTTCTCTAATGAGTGGAAAACGATAGTTTCGTCAATACGATTCAGGAATTCCGGACGGAATGCACGTTTGAGTTCTTCCATCACTTTCCCTTTCATATTTTTGTAGTCCTGGCCAGTATCTTGGATGTTAAAGCCGACATACTTATCAGTTTTTAAGGCAGACGCCCCTACATTCGATGTCATAATCAGAATGGTATTCCTGAAATCTACAGTACGCCCTTTGGAATCCGTCAGTCTTCCGTCTTCCAATACTTGCAGAAGAATATTGAAGACATCGGGATGTGCCTTTTCTATTTCATCAAGCAGAACCACGGAATATGGTTTCCTCCGCACCTTTTCCGTTAACTGCCCGCCTTCTTCATATCCAACATATCCTGGAGGGGATCCAACAAGACGTGAAGTCGAATGTTTCTCCATATATTCGGACATATCAATGCGGATCATAGCATCTTCATCACCAAAAATGGATTCAGCTAAAGCTCGGGCTAGCTCAGTTTTACCGACCCCTGTAGGTCCCAGGAAGATGAATGAACCAATTGGACGTTTAGGATCTTTCAAACCTGCTCTTGCACGCCGTACTGCTTTAGAAACCGCAATGACGGCCTCTTCCTGCCCGATTACGCGATCGTGGAGGATTGATTCCATATTAAGCAGTTTATCTGACTCTGTTTGCGCCAGTTTAGTGACTGGAACTCCCGTCCAGCTGGATACGACGTGTGCAATATCATCCACAGTAACTTCACTGTTCTCTTGCCCTTGTTTTTCTTTCCAAGTCTTTTTCGTTTCTTCCAATTGTTCTCTTAAGCGTTGTTCTGTATCGCGAAGCGAAGCAGCTTTTTCAAATTCCTGGCTTTGAACGGAAGCATCCTTTTCCTTACGGACATCATCTAGCTTCACTTCAAGTTCCTTTAAGTTTGGCGGCGTTGTGTATGAGCGCAACCGAACCTTGGATCCAGCTTCATCAATCAAGTCAATCGCTTTATCCGGTAAAAAGCGATCGGAAATATAACGGTCGGATAATTTGACTGCGGCATCAATCGCTTCATCCGTAATCGATACACGGTGATGGGCTTCATAACGGTCACGCAAACCCTTGAGAATTTGAATGGACTCTTCCATAGTTGGTTCATCGACTTGGATTGGCTGGAAACGACGTTCAAGCGCAGCATCTTTTTCGATATACTTTCGGTACTCATCCAAAGTAGTAGCACCGATACATTGTAATTCGCCACGGGCCAATGATGGTTTAAGGATATTGGAAGCATCGATGGCACCTTCTGCACCGCCTGCACCAATCAATGTGTGCAATTCATCGATGAATAAGATGATATTACCCGCTTGACGAATTTCATCCATTACTTTCTTCAATCGGTCCTCAAATTCACCACGGTATTTTGTACCAGCCACGACAGTACCCATATCAAGTGTCATTACGCGTTTATCACGTAATATTTCAGGTACCTCATTATTGATGATCTGTTGGGCAAGGCCTTCAGCAATGGCTGTTTTACCTACCCCAGGTTCACCGATCAATACTGGGTTATTTTTTGTACGGCGGCTTAATACTTCAATGACACGCTGTATTTCCTTACTTCTTCCGATAACGGGATCCAAGCTTCCTTCCCGGGCAATTGCCGTCAAATCACGGGCAAGACCATCCAAAGTCGGTGTGCTTGCATTTGAGGCAGCTGAACCTTGATGACCACCTGATTCATTGCTACCCAAAAGTTGTAATACCTGTTGTCGAGCTTTATTTAAGCTAACTCCAAGATTATTCAACACGCGGGCAGCTACACCTTCCCCTTCTCGTATCAAACCTAGAAGTACATGCTCTGTCCCAACATATGAGTGACCTAATTTTCTTGCCTCATCCATGGAAAGCTCAATGACTTTCTTAGCTCTTGGGGTATAATGTATCGTTTGAGCCGTATCCTGTCCACGGCCAATTAAATTTTCCACTTCTTTCTGTATCTTATCCGGACCCAATCCAAGTGCATATAACGCTTTGGCTGCAATGCCATCACCTTCTCGGACAAGGCCCAGTAAAATATGTTCCGTGCCAATATTATTATGACCTAAACGGATTGCCTCTTCTTGGGCTAATGCTAATACTTTCTGGGCTCTTTCAGTAAAACGACCAAACATCATAGGGAATTCCTCCTTAAGAATTTTCGTTTTGAATAAAGTTGCTGACAATTCTATAAGTAATGGCAGAAGCTTCTTCTTGCCCCAAATCTATTACATGAATAATGGCACTCACTCAGAGGTTAATGACCTCTATGAGGAGGTAGATTCCGTTAAATTCAAGCGTTCTCGAATGAGTGCTGCTCTGCGGATATCCCTTTCATGGGATCTTAAAGGGCCACCTGCGTACTTTTGTAAAAATCCCGACTGTGTCAAAATCATCAACTCATTAAGAATGCTTTTAGAAATATTTTTTATATACCCAAGATCTATACCTAGCCTAACATCGGAGATACAGGTAGCTGCTTCCTTGGTCTCAATGATTCGAGCATTGGACAATATCCCATATGAACGGAAAACCCTATCCTCTAATTGTATGTGGGAAGTCCTCACTAATGCATCCCTCGCTGAGCGTTCCTGAGCTATGATTTGTTGCACTACACTCGTTAGATCTTCAACGATATCCCTCTCCGACTTTCCAAGAGTGATTTGATTAGAGATTTGAAAGATATTCCCCAACGCTTGACTGCCCTCTCCATAAATCCCTCGAACCACCAACCCCAATTGATTGATTGCCGGTATGATATTATTCATCTGCTGTGTAAGGATTAGACCGGGCAGATGCATCATGACTGAAGCCCTTAATCCTGTCCCCACATTAGTTGGACAACTAGTTAGGTATCCTCTTTCTTCATCATATGCATAGTCTATGGATTCTTCAATCCAATCGTCAAGAACATTTGCAATCTTTAAGGTTTGCTTTAACTGCAACCCCGACATTAAACACTGAATACGGAGATGATCCTCTTCGTTTATCATGATACTTATTTCCTCATTTTCCGAAAGGAGACACGCGCTTTTTTCTGAATCTTCAACTAAATGAGGACTGATTAAATGTTTTTCAACGAGAACGCGCTTTTCCAGTGGCTGTAATTGGTCAATCTCTAAAAGTTCCAGTTTTCCAATTTCCGGAGTTACTTCCTGTTCAATTCTTTTTTTGACCAATTCAATGATTTTTTTAGCTTCTTCGTTAGAAAAGGAGGTTGGGAAGGTAAAGTCTTTGAAATTCCTAGCTAACCGAATCCTGGAACTCAATACAATATCCATCTCCGGCCCTTCGGCACTCATCCAGGAACTCAAGGCGTTTTCTACAAACTTTTCCAAGCTCATAATTCCTCGCCTCCCTCTTGTGCTTCATACCTTTTTTCAAGGGAACGTACCTTATCTCTTACCTCTGCCGCTTTCTCAAACTCCTCTTCATTAATGTGATTCTTTAAGACTTCTTTCAAATCCAAAATTTGCTTTCGAAGATGTATGGTGCCGCCAATCCTTTTTGGAATTTTCCCTATATGTGCTGTATTGCCGCTATGAACCCTCTTTAAAATAGGGTTTAACTGTTCATTGAATGTTTTATAACATTCGGCACAGCCAAACTTACCAATATGGACAAATTCTTTATAAGATCGATGACAATGCGGGCAACGTGTCTCTTCCGTTTTCGGAAATGCATTTGCCTTTGTCTGAATATTCGACTCCATATTCAACAATCCTGCTAATAAATTATTTATTGAAAAACCAGGTCCACCTGCATCCATGAACATCTCACCTTTTTCCTGAGCACATTTCTCACAAATCATTACTTCAGTCTTTTTTCCATTGATGATTTTGGTGAATTGTAGGGTAGCAGGCCTCTGATGACATTCTTGGCAAATCAACGTTCATCACCTCTGCCAGTTTCATTTATATTTTAAAGTCGTAAGCATCGCAGTTAAAATTCTTGACCTAAGCTCATCGCGGTCAGGTAGGTCGATATAAATAACCGATCTATCTATGACACTCATCATAATCTTTGCTTCTCTTTCATTGATTACTTCCTCATTCATCAGCCGGGAAATTACTCCTTCAGCCATTGATTGGGTTACCCTAGAACCAATAAGCGATAATAATTGGTTAATAAGTTGCACGGAATCCTGTGATTCCACTTTCATGATGCGTATATAACCACCGCCACCACGCTTACTCTCTACAACATAACCTCTCTCGATTGTAAACCTGGTATTGATTACGTAATTGATTTGAGAAGGAACACACTGAAATTTATCTGCTATTTCACTTCTTTTAATTTCTAAGATATCTTTTTGACTTATTTCCAGTACTTGCTTCAAATAAGTTTCGATAACATCAGATATGTTTCTCACTCAGCCTCCTCCAATCTGACTTTGACTATATTTGACTATTATTATACAAGGAAAAATGCATTTTGCAACTTAAACGCACTTTCTTTCTGTAATATCCATTTTCTCCAAATTATATGTAGTTACATACCCCATTGAACATTAAAGTTGAAATATCTTACATAAATACCCTAAAAAGATAAGTACAAAACCTGCAATTTTTTCAACCCTTAAGGCTTCTTCACTCAAAATCAGCTTATTTCATCAATTCATATTTCAAGCAATACAAAAAAGACCAGCCGAATGGCTGATCTTGTAAATGGCTTGGCGGCGTCCTACTCTCACAGGGGGAAACCCCCAACTACCATCGGCGCTGAAGAGCTTAACTGCCGTGTTCGGAATGGGAACGGGTGTGACCTCTTCGCT
>NZ_JBNNOR010000019.1:0-66674 GCF_050274955.1 Peribacillus sp. NPDC006672 | reverse complement strand
AAAGACGATTTCCATTCAAGTATCGAATGAGAATCGTCTTTTTTTAATTTGATTTACCGTACTAGTTAGAAAAACGTGAGTTTTTCAGCAGCCTCATTTTTTTTATGGGCTTTTTTGCTAAGCTAATCATCCAAATAATTTTGCAAAGGTATTTTCACCGGCAATACCGTCTGCAGATATTCCCTTGGCCCTTTGAAATGCCTTCACCGCTATCTCCGTTCCGTTTCCAAAGATACCATCTATGCCATGTGGATTACGTCCTTCTAAATAAAGTGTTGCTTGAAGGATATAGGTTATATTCCCTTTCGCCCCTTCCCTAACATTAGGTGAAGACGCTTTTGTTTGGGGTCCCCATATTCCATCCAAATTAATCTTTGCACCATATTGTTTATTCAATTCGGTTTGAAAACCCTTTATCAGCGCTTTTTTAGTATTAGGGCCATAATAACCATCAACATCTATTTTTGCATTATATCGGCTTTTTAATGTCCTTTGAATGGACTTGATAGTCTGATTGCCGGTATCCTTTGCAGGCGTATTTTTTACATTGTCATCCGATGCGACTTTTGATATCAGTTTAGGCCTTGTTCCCGCTTTTAGCTGAGAATAAGTTAGTCCGCCCGTCATATCCAAGTGCGGATAATCTTTAAAGCTTGACCAATCCCCGCCCCAAGCAAAGCCCAAGGATTTACCAATGTCCGCTGCTCGTCTCCATTTTGCATCAACAGTCCATATGGCATTCTTTCCATCATCGCTTACTATGAAATAATCAATGGCTAGTCCATAGTTATGATAAGATTGACCTGGCATCGCATTCGTCACTTTCGGTTTCGATAAATCACTATAGTTTTTACCACCGTAGTTATAACCTAGGCGACCTTGACCATACAGCTTGGCTTGCTCTTCCATAGAACGATAACCTGCGCTGATTTGCACGAAAATGCCTTCTTGGTATGCCTGTTTGACCATTTCCAACGCGGACTCTTTAACGACTGGATGAATTCCGCTGCCCATATTCTTTTCCGAACGATCCAATAAAGTTTTTAATTTAACAGTCAATTTAATCACCTCCTAATATGTTATGGTGCTTATTAGGAAATGCTTGTACACCTACCTTGACGTTCCAAAAAATCCAGTGAAATAAAAAAAGCGCAACCCATGGATTGGATTGCGCTTTTTTTCTATTATAAAGGCCTATTTTGATCTTCTTTACCGCTACCTAAAACTCTTATCAATTCATCAAGCTTTTCATTTCTTTCCTGATCTAATTTTGTCTTGGCATTGATGAATTTTATCACCTTAATTACAAAATAAATGCTTAAAAAAAGAAGTCCCAGATAAAATAAAATCGGTATGATTGCAAATAGCCCTATTAAACTGCTTGCTTGATCCATGAAATTCCCTCCTAAATGTAAAATACACTATTATTATACAGTAAAAAACAGAATAAGTAGGAGTCCGACACAAAAATCACACAGCTATCAACATACTTCGCCAATCGATATTATTTTCATTAAACTTCTTTTCATACCTTTGCCTTCCAATCATTTCCATCATATAATGAAGCTATTAAAGAGGAAGGGGAAATGCAAATGAATGAAGGTAGAGATCCATTCGTTTCTTCACTCGCTTCTGATTTAAACAAGCGGCTCACTCGTTTAGCAGAAGAAAGGGATATCCCACTAGAAAGATTGCTGGATAAATCAGTCGAATTGTTACTTGAATATATGGAAGACAATGAATTGATCAATGACCATGTTAAGTTAAACAATGTTGAAGCCATAAATAAAAATAATGAAATCATTCAGCAAAGCAGGAAAATCCTAGAGAAAGATTAGCTCTAAAACACTCGGCCCTTACGGTTGGGTGTGTTTTCATCTGCTTATGTCTTTCATCATTTTTTTAACTACCGTTTGTCCCCACTGACAACTATACCATGGACTGCATACTCAATAAAAAAGGGCAGCCACTAGGACTGCCCCTGTAGAACAACTGCCTTACAGTTTAATGGTGCTTTTTCTTGCATTTTTTACATTTACAACGCTTTCTAGGCACCCATACTTTACTGGGGTCATTATCCTCAAAACATTTTTCTACAAAGCAACAATATAGTTCCATCCTAACACCCTCCTTACTATTGTATATGCATGGACTTATGGAAGGTGTGGACAAGTTGCTAAAAGTTTAGAAGGGGATTCATTTTCCATGGTTCTGTACAATCTCAAATGTATGTGGGAGCAAACTGAAATCTCCCCACGTTTTATGGCCAGGAATAACGATTTTCGCATCCTTATATACATACATTAAATTCTTCATCGTATTTGGCCACGCTTCCATGTTAGCTTCATCAATGATCCCGGAGTTCTTTTGTTCCAGCGCGAAAATCATATCTCCAAATAATAAATTATACTTTGGAAGCCATATTGTCATGTTATCAGAAGTATGGGCTTCTCCTGGGAAGTATGTTTCGATTTTCATATTTCCAACTTTTAAAGTTGATGCCATTGAATCCAATGAAGGATCAGGCATAGGATAGTTGAACTCTTTTGCCAATCTTGCAGTTTCAGGAGTACTTACCGTTTTTATTTTTTGATCCAATAATGTTTGTATACCCCCAATTCTATCGTATTTGTGGTGTGTTATTATAGCCAGCTTGACAGGTTTTTTGAACTCCTTCTTAATCATATCCAATAATTGTTTTGCCAGCTTATCGTCCCATGTCGCATCAACTAAGACGATTCCTTCTGTAGTATTAAGAACCATGCCATTTGCAGCAATCTTAAAACCATCGATTTCCGTATAAGTTGTATGGACCCATACATCCTTTTTTATTTTAGTTAAAACCACTGATCCATTTTCGCTTGTTATTACCGTTTGTTTTGATTTGGATTCATGAGCTGAAACCGGTTTCGAAATGTTTACGAATAAAAGACAAAAACTTGCTAACATGATTAAAAAACCTTTTTTTAACATTTTCACATTATTCTTCCTTTCTATACTATATTTATAGAATTATATACACTTCCATATTTTTCTTCAAATATATATGATCCAGCTTTTTTTGTTTGTTGCTTGCTTTTCGTATTTTCTGATTTCCTTGAGCATCTTGTTTTTGGTCTCGGGGATGAATTTCACGACGAATGAAGCAATTGACGTTAATCGCAGCTAATATCCATAAAGTCATTTCACCGCCTAGCCAGTCCAAAGAGTATTCGAGTTTCATTTCGAATACACTATTAATTTGAAGAAAATCAACTAAATTGGAAGGTGACTGGCACTTCTTTTCTTGGGACTAACCCAAATGTCTCTAACTCTCTAAAAACTAGGCGGCATGGCCGTGCATCATGCCCGCAGAGCTTCCGTGTCAACCCGACTATCATATACCTATTATAATGCAGATTCTAAATTAACTAGCTAAGATCCTACTTTTTATAATTAGTTTAAATTAACTACAAAAAAGTAAAGAAAATTCTATAAATTTAGAGGTATTTTTAATTTCATCACGAAGCTAAGTGGTAAATTGTACCTACAAGATAGCATCTGGGTTTTTCTTAATAGTTTTTAGAAAATTAAAATAATTACAATTATTCATGTAAATTAACTTTTATTAAACTATAATAAAGTCGATGGAAAAAATGGGGGGGATCGATATTGAAGAAAAAGTTTATTATTCCTGCAGTTCTATCGTCAGCGTTGTTGGTAGGTTCTATCCCAGCCGGTAATGTATTTGCGAACCCGGTTGATTCGAAGGTGGCTAGTAGTGTACAAGCTACTAAAAAATGGAACAAGAAGGCAAGCGTTCCTGTTTTTGTGAAGGAGCGATTTGCTGAGAAGTTCCCTTCTAGCAACCCTTCCAATGCACTAAATTATTTAAAGAAAAACGAAGGTAAAACCGGAATTAAAAATCCAGATAAAAACCTAAAAGTAACAGATTCACAAAAAGATAAACTCGGTATGACCCACGTTCGCTTTAATCAATCAATAAATGGAGTGAACGTAGAAGGATCCGAAGTTATTGTTCATTTTAATAAGAATAATGAAGTCGTATCCGTCAACGGAAGAGTAAATCAGACGATTGCCGATGATGCGGTGGACACGACTGCCTCCTTAAGCAGTGATGCAGCACTAAAGCAGGCACTATCATCTGTCAATGCCCCTGAAGAGCTAACGTATGATCCAACTTCTGAGCTTGTAGTCTATTCTTTTGAAGGAGAGAATCATACAGCTTATAAAGTGAATGTTAACTTCATGGGGGATGAGCCTGGCAACTGGTTTGTCTTTGTGGATGCAAACACAGGAGAAATCATCGATAAGTATAATGGTTTAATGCATGCTGATGAAATGAAAACACAAAAAGGTACTGGAAAAGGGGTACATGGTGCTCACAGAGAATTACATATTACCCAAGTGAAGGAACCTAAATCTGGAACTCAGTTTGCGTTAGCTGATTACTCTCATAATGGTCTTGATGGAATACTTACGTATGATGCTAAAAATGATAATAGTTCCAGTAATGATACTCTATATGTGGGGAATTCTGCTGCATTTATCGGCGACTATGATCGAGCTCTTGTCGATGCACACTATAATTCGGAAAAGGTATATGATTATTACCTTAATGAGCATGGCCGAAATTCTCTTGACGGTGAAGGAATGGCAATCATTTCCAAGGTCCACTATGGCAATAATTACAACAATGCATCCTGGAATGGGCGTTGGATGACCTATGGGGATGGTGACGGTGAGTTCTTTATTTCACTATCAGCCGGTCTTGACGTTGCTGCCCACGAAATGACTCATGGCGTCATCACTCATACAGCAAATTTAGTTTACCGCAATCAATCTGGAGCACTAAACGAATCATTTGCTGACGTCTTTGGTGCACTTGTAGACGACGATGATTGGGAAATGGGTGAGGATATTATGGCACCAGCTGCTAAAGCTGACGGTGTAACGAGATTGCGCAGCTTGAGTAATCCAAACAGTGTTGTAGTAAGTAATGCAGAAAGAGCTGCATATGGTAGTGGAGTCTATCCGGCTCATATGGATGAATTTTATCACATGCCAACTTCAGTAGATGGCGGCGGTGTCCATGTTAACTCCTCGATTACAAACCATGCTGCATACTTGATTGGTCAAGAAATTGGAAGGCACAAGTTAGGGCAAATCTACTATCGTGCAATAAGCGTTTATTTAACGCCAAATTCCGATTTTAGTGACGCTCGTAAGGCTATTGTTCAGTCTGCAATTGATATTTATGGTGAAGGCAGCAAGGAAGAGGCTGCAGCTGCTGCCGGATTTGATTCGGTGGGAATTTACTAAGTATATAATTGGATTCGCCGCAGGAATTTTTAGCGGATTTTAGAAGAATATTGAAGTGCGTTTTATGTTCCCCCAGAATAAGAGTTTGGGGGATTTTTTGTTATGGTCTCACCAGCATCCCATGTGTTGCCACATACACTCTGGACATGTGGAGTGCTGTTCACTATTTGTAAGGAAAGATAAATAAGAGATGTAACAGTGATTAAAGAGCCTTTTGTAAGGCTCTTTAATTATATTAAGTATAGAGGGTGTTAAATAGATTGCTTATATTAACAATACATAGATAAATACTGACCTCTATGCTCGTTCTTATTGCCTAATATTAAAATAACTGAATCGTCTACACTTATCTGGACAGATATTTTAAGGGCAGCTACACTTAACTTATTACAGATAAGGAGCATTCAAAATGACGAAAAGAGAACGCCGTACATTCACTTCCGAATTTAAAAAACAGATGATCCAACTCTATCAAAGCGAAAAAACACGAAAGGCTCTTATTGAAGAATATGAACTTACTCCTTCTTCTTTAGATCGGTGGATTGAACAGAGTGAAAACACAGGTTCCCTTAAGGAAAAAGAGCTTATCAAGATACGAAAAGAATTGAAACAGTTATAGATGGAGAATGATATTTTAAAGCAAGCAGCGCTGATACTAGGACGAAAGTAAATGTTATTAAGCTAAACAAAGACAAATACTCGGTATCAGCCATGTGTAACGTCCTGAATCTATCACGGAGCACCTATTACTACGAATCAAAAGAACGAAACTCAGAAGATGATGTCACGCACGCCATTATAGAAATATTTGAAAAGAACCGTAAGGTACCGGAACACGTAAGATTAAAGTAGAGTTACTGAAGCTCGACCTAACGGTCTCCAGACCCCGAATTGGTCGGATTATGAAAGAGCAAGAGCAAGCGCTTGTATCATCTTATACAGTTGCTCAATACAAACCGCAGCAATCCTCATGTAACGAGTCAGTCCTGGCTAACGAATTAAATCGGGAATTTCAACAAGAAGAAGAGAAAAAAGTAGTGGTCAGCGACTTAACATATGTCAAAGTCAAAAATAAATGGCATTACATATGTGTCTTTGTCGATCTCTTTAATCGTGAAATTATTGGCTTTAGTACGGGACCTAATAAGGACGCCCAGCTTGTAGCACTATTCTATCATTGCACGTAGTACCTATGATGGTACAACCATCATGGAGTATGTATTTTCAAACACCTTATATCTATAACTCTAATAGAGGTCATTTTTGTGTATTAATATATTCTCTAATTAGTTTCACATCACTTTCTCTCTTTTCATCAGGGGAAATCCCTAACTTTTTATACTTCCATATAATTAATCTCTCATAATGATTATAATTATTTTCTTCCTCTAATAAAGTATAATCAAATTCAACATCAAACTTACCAGTAGAATATAACTCAAATGTTAAATTGGTCCAAGGTTGCTGCTTATTTCCTTTAAATTCTTCCCATAACTCTCTAAAGATGCTGTCAAGAAGATTTAATTGTCGATCAGTCTCGTCTTCATCAATCCCTTCCATATCTTCAATATCTAAACTGTATATCGGTTCCTGCTTATTTTTTGGATAGTAGAAAAATACCGTCGAATCACTATATTCATCAACTTCTGAATATACCATTACTCTTTCCCATGGTTCTGGAATAACATTGTTTAACTGCATAGCTACTTTTTGATAAATACTTTCCAAGTTCTCTGTATTCATTTACTTTCCTCCATATACATTTTTCAAACTAGCTTTAAATTTTTCTCCATCAATTCTATATTTTATGTTAAAGCTAACAGGCCTTAGAGAATCCCCTTCATATACAGGTCTAATATCAACTATAACTTCCCGCTTATCTCTTAAAGCTTTTGCCCAAGCAGATTCCAATTTTTTATAAGCACTTACATTAACATTACCATTCATTGCAACTATATTATCAATAAGCGGAGATCCATTAAATTGCGTACCGATTAAATGTCCACCATGATCTCCTTGAGTACTAGGAGCTTTAACTCTATCTTCTCCTCCAGCAGCTAACTGATGCTTACTATTACGTTCTCCCATCTCTAACGTTAATTCTCCAGAAGCTCTCTCAATTCGTCCTAGTTCATCTGTTTGATATAAACATCCATTCGTTTCATATTTTACATTAGGTTTCAATTTAAATTCATCTAAAAAGTGACTACCATCTTTAACTACATCATCAACTGCCTTACTAGTATTACCCGTACCCTTAGAAATACTTCCCCTTGAAACATCCTCTACTTTGCTATCCTTCACCGTGAATTTCTGATAGGCTTCCTTAATTGTCTGCTTTTCCATTACAACGTGGGGAAGGTTTGGTCCTCCTGCGAGGGAAACTTGTTCCACACTTATACGTTTCGGAATTTCTTTTTTACCTAGTTCTTCACCTATATTATTTAACGTGGTTTTTCCAGATCTCGTGATGTCTGTTATTGTAGCTTGAGCCTTCTGAACCTGCTTTTGCGCAAATTCCTTGCTGTAAGGGGTGAACTTTGTCCCACTTGTTACTTTTTTCTAAGCCACCTTGTCTAAAGTAAAACTATTTGATTTTAAGTCCTTACGGACTATTATCTGAGGAACCACCCGATATGGCTTAAGATGATACATATTCATATCAACAATGAAAAGACCTTAACTTTTGCGTTAAGGTCATACAGAAGAACAAGCTTTTCTTGTGTCCTCCATTATTCTTTCTTACGGTATTCTTCTAAAATACTTTTATCATATTCTGATTCAGGTAAAAGATCCAATCGAGTATATTCCCAGATAACCCTTCTTTCATGATCATCAGCATCTGATAAATCTTCATAATCATAATCAACCTTAAATTTCCCTGTACTTTCTAAGGTAAAAGTTAAATTGGTCCATTGTTCTTGATTATTATTTTTAAATTCATCTGACAATACTTTTAATTGATCTAATAATTGATACCATAATTTATCATATTCTTCTTCATTTAATCTATATATTTCAGGTATATCATGACTATAAATAGGCACTTCACTATTAGTAGTATAATAAAAAAAGAAAGCAGTACCGGTACCGTCACCAATTTCACCGTACATTAATACCTTTGACCATTCCTCTGGTATAGTTTCATTAATAGTTTGAGCTATTTGTTGATAAATACTATTCAGTTTTATTTCATTCATATTTACCTACCTCCTGATCTATTTTCAAAAATCCTTCTCTCCCCACGACTATTATCTTATACTTTATGCTTTGATGATAGCGGAGGCTACCTGATCCTGCTTTTGTTTATATTTCCTATGTTTTTAGGACCAGCTATGGTTATAATCCTTTTGACCTTAAATACAAAATAAACCAAATTTTAACTTAAATCAGTTAAGATTTGGTTTATCTCATATTATTTATTATTTCCCAAAAATTATATTTGTTTTTACTTGGCGACAAGTAAATTGTCCATGAACTCTTTAAAATTTCCAGATATCGGTTTGATAAATTCTTTCCTTAACTCGTTATCTTCTTCAAAATAGTCCATATCACAAAAATATACCTTACCTTTTTGTTCTCTATCTAAAGATAAACAGATTAAACTATTAGCCGGATCTAATCCTATAGGGAGAAAATCTTTTGGTACTATCTTACTTTCATTATACTTAATGAAATTACTTTCTAGATTTTCATCTATTTCACTTGATAAAGGAAAAAATAGTATAATCGAGGAAGTGATTGTACGATCTTTTGTTTTAAATCTTCTATTTACTGCTTTTCCGCCATTATTAGATAATAAAAACCTACTAAAATCTTTCGGTAGTACTATATTAAATTTTTTCTCAAAATTTTCAATTTCACTTACCGAAATTTTTTTAAATGCGTATTCAAACTTGTATTCCATCTTATTTTTTGCTCCCCCTCCTACTTTGTATCTTCTAAAGAATACAATTGCTTCAACAAATCATTAAATGTATCACACACTAATAATAACGTTTCCTCTTCATGATTGAGAAAAACTATTTTTGGAGAAGAATGATTATTTCGATAATCAAAGCATAAGTAGTTTCCAAATGGATCTCTAGCAAAAGGCACAATTCCTTTTAACGTTGGACCAGAAAATCTCTCATAAAACATTTCTATATTTATATCATTATCAGTAAAGCTAATTAAATCATTAAATACTCCCTGTTGCCCTTCACTGAAATTAAAGATATTAGGTTCTGGAAAACCTCCGTTATATTTCATAACACATATTTTGTAATCATCAGGATATTCTATATCAAACGCTTTTTCAATCGAAGCTATTACACTCTCATCGGGCTTTTCTTCCTCTACAAATAGCCACTTTTTCAATCCCATCTTACCATCTCCAGAATCTCTTTTTTTATAATACCCTTTCTTCCCGATTCACCACCGCCCCATATAGCTCTTCCACCAGTATGTCCGGCTGCTTGGTGTTCAAAATAATCCACAATTTGCATTCTACCTGATTCCTGATGATGATGCCAAGTAAGTGTTTTTGGAACTCTACCTTCTTTTAATAATTCATATTCTTTTGCAGTGAACTTTTCCGCTAATTCTGGATTCCTGATTACTTCTTCATATAAGGTTTTAGATAAATACTCAAATTGTACGGCATCTGTTTCTAAATAATATTTTTCTGGTAAGAAAATATCATATTTTGAATGAAAAATCGGGAATCCACCTTTGTCATAATTCACTTGATATTCTTTGCCGTTTTTGGTTGAAATAAAAGTGTACAGTGTAGTTCCGTCTTCATTACGTTCTTTATATTTATAATTTCTTGGTTGGTTAGGTCTTCTTGCATATGCTGGTAGTTTTCTAGCTGCTTCAACCATCGCATCATCGGCCTTCACTTGGTTTACAGAAGAAAGTCTCTTCACTGCAAACTTCTGTACAATATCCTGAATCGTCGTCTTATCAAACGTAACATGTTTGAAATTGACTCCATTCGTTGTGGCTAATTCCTCAACTCTGATTCGAAGTGGCACTTCCACTTTGCCAAATTTTCTGCCGAAGGCTTGAACTTTCTGAACCCGCCTTTGCGCAAATTCCTTACTGTAAGGGACGAACTTTGTACCACTTACTACTTTATCTGCGACCTTCGCCGCGCCTGCCACTCCGCCGATTCCAAGAGCCATCAACAGCCCATTCTGGCGCTGTTCCTCAGTAAGCTGGTTGCCGAACATGTCTTTGCCTGTGGCTGCTTCGCCGAGGCCGTTGGCTGCGAGGAGTCCGTATATCCCGTATTCGGTTTTCTGGAGGAGGCTAAAGCCTTTTGTCGTTTTATAGGCGTCGAGCGCGTGGTTCGCCGCGTTGAGTCCTTTGGCCGTTTTGTAGATGGCGCTTCCGCCTTTGATGGCCCGGCCGGCCCAGCCGACGACAGGGATGAATCCAGCGGCGGCCATGGCGCCGGCGGCGATTCGCTCGGCTTCGGACAGCTTGCGGCCCGTCACTGGATCGACTCCGGTTGAGGCCCTGATTGAATCATAATATCCCGTGAATTCCCCTGTAAAGGTTTTTGTCGTATCCCAGGCTTTTTCATACCATGGGCGGTTTTCGAGTTCTTCCATTTCACGTTCGATTTCCTTAGCTTCTGCTTGTTGCTTTTTGAAGGTCTGATAGTCTTTCATCTGACCGGCTACTTCATCCTTCACTTGATAGACTTCACTATTTTTAAATGCCGTTTGGTTGAAAGTCATCGGCGAAACGTTGCCGTCCTGTTTGGTAGCATCAAGCAAGGCGCGGAAAAGGCCAACGGCCACGTTTTCCTGTCCGACGGACACATCATATTCCTCGACCAATTGCCTGTCAACATTCTCGACCTTCGTCACGGTGTCATCCAATCTCTGTCCGGCCAGCGTGATTTTTTCATTAAAGTCTTTTTGGTCGAATATATCAAGAGGCAGGATATCGTCAATGGTATCGAGGATCCTTTGGAGATCGTTCGCTTGTTCAGCGACAAGCGACTTCGCTTGGCTGATGCCATTCGAGACTTCCCCATCTAAAAAGGGAACCTCGACCACCGTATTTCCGGAGAGGTCCGCCTCTTCCAGACTGGCCGGAATGCCTTCCAAAAAACTGATCTGGGTAGTGAATAGTTCCATCCAGGCGTCCGCCACCTCGATTTGTGCTTCATAGAAGCTTTTGATGGCAGCCGCACCGGCTCCTTGAAACTCGTTATCCAGGCCGACGATACCCTGAAATTCCTTTTTCAAGGCTGCGACTTCCTTCTTTAGTTCTTCATATTGCTTGGCGCGCGACTTGGTTGCGGCCGTCAATGTCTTGGCTTCATATATTTTCATCTCGGATGATACCCATGTGAAGATGTATGGGCGATGGCTTCATCCTGTTCTTTTAATAAGTCGATGTTGGCACGGGTATCTTCCACATTTTTCTGAACGATTTTGATATATTGCTCAAAGACCTTCTCCAAATTCGTTTCCCGGTCGATCCATTTCGAGGTGAATTCCAATTTATTGTTGCCAAGCTCGCCTGCCGGCAGATTTCCAAGCTTGACTGTACCAAGCGCCGTCTTCACCTGATCGACTTGCTTCGTTACGGCAGGATGATTCAGTTTGATTGTCGTCATTAAATCAACCGCCTTTTTAAATCTGATATTTTATTTTCCAGTTGCTCAAATGCCTCTTCGCCTTTGCTTAAAAGGTTGTCGGCTTCTTGGGCTATATTCCCTGCTATATTCAGGAGGGTATTCTCGGCACTTAGCTTTGTAATCATCGCTTCAATCTTCCATTGGTAATCGTCATAATCGTCATGAATGATACTAAACATGACATTATAGGCATCATGACGGGCTTCCTGAAAATGATCCGAGCGCTTCCCGGTCCAACTTCCACCAAGCTCAGGGTCTTTTATTTTCCTAATCTCGTTAAGACACATACTCTGTTCTTTTATGATATCGTTTTTCGCTTTTTCTAACCGTTCAATTTTCGCATTTAAATCAGCTTTTTTACTGGAGATAGCAGAGTGAATATTACTCAAAATATCTGCATATACCATGAAACTCACCTCAAATAGTATATTTCTACATTATTTGTCATATTTTTCTTATTTAATTATAAGGATTAAAGTCCGAGAGTTAAATAGGGAAAAATATGCTATTTTGTCAGTTAACAGAGAAGATTGGCATGATAATATCATACATACCATATTCTTTATACCCTGAATTTTACCAATTTTAAACAAGTGAATAGATTCCTTATTTCCTTAGATCGTCCATAAGTATTTCAATCACTTCATTCAAACTGCCCTTTACCGTATCTGAACACCAAGTCTTCCCGGACAAATTCCCTGCAAGTGGAAGATAGAGGTGACCTTTGAGGGTGTATCAAATCTCCAAATGGCAAATCCCCGACAAATTTAACTTCACCTTCAAAGTTCTTTTCGGATTCAGCATCAAAACCGGATACTTTTACAAAGCAAGTATTATGACCGGTTATCATATAATCGATTATTGTTAACATATTATTATGTACATCACTCATTCTATTTTCCTCCAACCTTGAAACCATTTAAGTATATTAATGAAGAAACCAATCAAAACGATAAAGACTAAGATTACTAGAGGCATTAGAATATTAGAAATCAGGAATACCTACTTTCAGAATCTCTAATTCTTAATTTTTTTATGTATTGAATATTATTATGGTTAACCTATTCACAATATATTAACTATACCTTTATTTAGCTGACGTTTCATGTCCTGATTTTCCAATTCATTCACTTATGCTTTTTTTTATGTATCCCAATAAATGCGAAAGAATAAATACTGACATAGTAGTGGATATTCACCCCTTAGCGTGTTTATATTTCATAATACTGCATCTAAGGTCAGTCGTGCCCCTCCATAGAACCTGCCCTCTTCTATATAGATTTATAACCTGCTATAATCTAAGGAATTGGAGGTGTGAAAAATGAAAGAATTCATCCAGATATTAGCGGAAATCGTCAATAATCTTCACGATTTCATCCTATTCTTTGTGAGCGATACATTAAATTCAAATGCAACGGACAAGGATTTGCATTTTTGGATAATGGGAATCATCGGTATTATCATCTTTTTGTTCGTGTTATTTTTATCTAATTTAATTTCCCGGATGCGTTTTGGGATTACGATACTTTCTTTCCTTTATACCTTTACTGTCATGGTTGTTTTAGTATTTGCAATTGAAATTCAGCAGGCCCTTACCAGCAGAGGGAATATGGAATTTCAAGATGCTGCTGTTGGCCTTTGGGGCTTTATCGTATTTTTCATGGTTTTTGCTGCAGTGTCATCCATATTCCTTTTAGTGAAGAACTTTTTCAAGCAATCAGAAAAAAGGTAACGACATGTCACCTTATTCCTTATGGCCATTGGATTTTTTATTGGCGGGAATGGGACACTCTCTGTGGCAACATTTTAATATGGAAAGGGAAAGTTACAGAGAAGCCGTTTTCAGGCGAGGTAATGAACACATGCTATCAATTACTTCGGTTCACTTTCGTTAAAATCAATGCTAAACAGATTAAAAGAATCGTCGTCATTCAAACGGTCCTGATCATACCCGGATAATTCAGAACTATTTTCCCTGCGACGGCGATTTACTTCCCTTAATTCCGCTTCTAGAAATTCAGCTTGACCGTGGGAAAGCTTGATCGTGATTTCATTATTATTTTGATCATCTGCAGCTTTCAAGAGGACATAACTATCCGCTGCATTACGTAAAGTCACGTTGCTTAGTGTTAAGTTCATGTTTGCGAGTTCATATCTTGCCTTCATAACGTAAAAAGAACCTCCATCGGAAAATACCGGTTAAAATGGTGTATATTAAATATACTTTACTTCAAGATATCTAAATATACAAATTCTTTGTTTGGAAAAGCCTTGAAACCTAAAGAAATCTACCTATTTAAAGAGCTTCCCGTGACAAGAAATGGAAAAGTGATACGCCATGTCATTAAAGCCGCGTTCTTGAATAAAAACAGGCCATGAATGAAGTCACATTGACTATAAACAAATGGAACCCTTCACTATCGGAAAGGTTCCATTTGTTTATAATTCTTTCTCGATCGCGCAGGTAATATCGTATGGACCCATACTTTCATTAGAAATAATGACGGTTTTCAATCGATTTGCCGGGTATACCGCAGAATTGAAGCTTACACCCGGGTCATACCCCATAAGATGATATTTGAAAATCGCGTCATTTTTTTTACGAATCCATATACCATACCCATAGAATTTCCCTTCATCTTCCGCAGCAATATGGGGTTCCAATAAAAGATTGGTATATTCTTTATTCAGTAACTGATTGGAAAATAACCCTTCCCATAGCTTGAACATATCTTTAATGGTAATATACGCCCCTCCATCTGCTCCGCCTTTGATGGGAAGGGAATAAACATTCGTTCTCCATGTTCCATTTTCTTGGTCTATGTACCCTAGCGCCGTGTTTTTAGGGAGTTTGTCCATGGAGAAGTAACCGGAATCTTTCATACCACAAGGCAGAAAGATGTTCTTGTCAATATATTCGGAAAATTCAAGTCCAGTTTTTTCCTCAACAATCAATCCCAATACAATATAGCCAGCATTATTATAATGAAATCTTTCCCCAGGTTCAAACATCATCACATCATCTTGAAACATGGGCAGAAAATCTTTTAATCTTTTTATATGGTACATCGGATTTTTCTGCCATAGCTCTTCAAAGTCCTCCATCACTTCTTCATCAAAGTAATCAGGAATACCTGAGGTGTGTGTTAAGAGGTGATGTATGGTTACATTTTGATGGAAATCAGGAAACACGATCGGGAGACAGTCTTTAAGCTTAGAATCGAACCTAAGTTTCCCTTCTTGTATTAACTGGCATATGGCAATCGCCGTAAACAGTTTACACCCAGAAGCAATTCCGAACCTTGTTTCAGCCGTATTCATAATTTCATCCGATCGATTAGAATAGCCATGTCCTGAGCTATATATCAGATCGTCTCCCGTTTTCACACCAATTACACCGGAGAATTCAATTTCCTTGCTGGTTTCTTCAATAAGCCTGGATAAATCCATATTTATAGTCGACATTTAATTTTCCCCTTTGCCGGTAAAATATTTTTTATTACTCATGTGTTAGCAAAGGTGATATTCAATGGCCTTCCCAAAAATGCCCGCATCTTTAAAAGTGATGCGGGTTTTAAATTTAAAGCCAAGCAGAGGCTTGAACTTCTTGGCTTCACCCATTCTTTTATTTCCACCAAGTATCATAGACGTTAATGGCTTCATTCCGTTTATGTTCGGTTTTAGTATACCATCCTTCGATGATTTCGGCAGCTTCCGTCCTGATTTCCTTTCCTTCAAGGTAATCATCGATTTCGTCGTAACTAACGCCTAAAGCCACTTCATCAGGAATTAACGGTTTGTCATCTTCTAAATCGGCCGTTGGAACCTTCGTATAAAGACGCTCAGGAGCATCAACGAATTTCAGGATTTCTTTTCCTTGCCTTTTATTTAATCGATATAATGGCATGATATCCGCTGCACCGTCACCATGTTTCGTAAAGAAACCTGTGATTGCTTCAGCCGCATGGTCCGTACCAAGCACGACACCTTTGTAAAGACCGGCTAAATCATATTGTACCTTCATCCGCTCACGTGCTTTGACATTTCCCCTTAAGTAATGCGATAGTTTTTCAGAAACGGCTTCTTCCACAGCCTTTACTGATGCATCCACCGCTTCCTTGATGTTAACTGTAACCGTTTGGCTTGGCTTGATGAATTTTAAAGCCAGCTGCCTGTCATCTTCATCAGCCTGTACTCCATATGGCAAACTAACAGCAACAAACTTATAGTCGCTGCCATTTTTTTCTTCATTCAATTCATTGACAGCGGTTTGGGCAATATACCCCGCCAGTGTTGAATCTTGACCTCCAGATATTCCAAGTACAAAGCTTTTCAAAAACGTATTTTTCTTCATATATCCTTTTAATAGATCAACACTTTTCCTGAATTCGACTTCAGGATCGATCGTTGGTTGGACAAGTAATTTTTTTACGATTTCTTTTTGTAATGGACGCATTGGCATAGCCCCGCTTTCTAATAAAATAGATTGGTTATTTCGTTAGCATTCTTTCTACATTGGCTTTAACTTCATCTATATTCCTCATTTTATTATCCCAACAATCCTGGCTTAGATCTACCGGGTATGCTTCAGGATTAAGTGCACGCAGGTACTCCGGCCATAATACTTGGAGATTTCTTTGCGTGAAGGCCTTGATTTCATCTATGGTTGGCATTTCATAAATCAAGCTGCCATCCTTGAAAATATCAACATGAAGATCAACCGCATCGAAATCCGTGACGAATTTACTTAAGAAGGTATGGACAGGATGAAACATTTTTAATTTTTCCTGTTCCTGCGGCTTCTCATATTCCATCGCCAAATAATCACCTTCAGCATGATGGTTCACTTTATTGATGATTCGATATACTCGTTTTAAGCCAGGTGTCGTAACCTTTTCAGGGTTAGAAGAAATTTTGATGGTATCTCTCATATTCCCATCTTCACCCTCTATTGAAACCATTTTATAAACAGCACCGAGCGCTGGCTGGTCATATGCCGTAATCAATTTGGTTCCGATGCCCCAAATGTCAATTCTTGCTCCTTGTTGTTTCAGGTTGATGATCGTATATTCATCCAAGTCATTGGAAGCGACAATCTTCGCATCATGGAACCCTGCAGCATCAAGCATACGTCGTGCTTCTTTTGATAAGTAAGCTAAATCACCGCTGTCAAGACGGACGCCAATGAAATTGATTTTATCGCCCAGTTCCTTGGCAACACGGATTGCATTGGGGATGCCAGAACGCAATGTATCATAGGTATCAACCAAGAATACACAGTCTTTATGGGAAACGGCGTATTTATGAAAAGCCGTATATTCATCTTTATAAGCTTGGATCATGGAATGGGCATGCGTCCCTGAAACCGGAATGCCGAACAGCTTTCCAGCACGTACATTACTAGTGGAATCAAAGCCAGCAATATAGGCCGCTCTCGCTCCCCAAATTGCAGCATCCATTTCTTGTGCCCGTCTCGAACCGAATTCAAGGGCAGATTCATCTCCAATAACTTGTTTTATGCGCGAGGCCTTTGTTGCCACAAGTGTGTGATAGTTCACAATGTTTAGCAACGCCGTTTCTATGAGTTGGGCCTCACCAAGCGGTGCCTCCACCCGTAAAATCGGTTCATTTCCGAAGACAAGCTCTCCCTCTTTCATGCAGCGGATCGCTCCCGTGAAACGGATGTTCTGCAAATAATCCAAAAATTCCTCATCATAGTGCAGGTCCGTTTTTAAATAGTCGATATCACTTTCCGAGAAGCAAAAGTTTTGAAGGTAATGGACAATTTTTTCAAGTCCCGCAAAAATCGCATATCCGCTGTTAAATGGAAGTTTTCTGAAAAATATCTCAAAAACTGCCTTTCGGTTATGTGTTTTGTCCTGCCAATAAGTTTGGGCCATGTTGATTTGGTAAAGGTCAGTGTGTAGTGCGTAACTGTCATCGTTGTATATTTTTTCCATGGATAGTTCCTCCCAAAAGAGAAGCTTTCGCCTCCCTTCTATTCTGTTGGATATTATAGAATGGTTGCTCCAAGAGATCCTTTAAAATGCCCAAGGGCCCAATGGTGACCGGCATCATTGAATGAGGCCACTGCATTTTCATATATAAAAATATTATATCCTAGATTATAAGCGTCGATTGCCGTATGCAGAATACAGATATCTGTACAAACCCCGACTAAATATACATCTGTAATGTGACGTTCCCTTAGGCGGATATCAAGGTCCGTTCCTGCAAATGCTGAATAACGCGTTTTATCTATATAATAAACATTCTTTTGATTTTTATTTGTTTCATATTCTTCTTTTAACGTCCCATATAGGTCTCTACCCATTGTACCGCTTATATTATGTGGTGGGAACAAATTCGATTCAGGATGTAAGCGGTCTCCATCTTCATGTAAATCAATCGCGAAGACCGTGTATTCCCCTTGCTTGATAAACTCCTTGGTAATACTGACTAGTGTCTTCTCGATATCCTGTCCTGGCTTCCCGCAGGTCAATGAACCCCCGTCTGCCACGAAGTCATACGTATAATCGATATTGATCAATGCCTTTTTACCCATTTCACCTAATCCCCCTTAATAATAAATAGAGTCCATGACAATCTCTGCATTAAATCGGTAAAGTTGTGAAGGCCGATACGAATTTCGTTTCGTTTTCTTCTGAATACCCTTTTCATCCAAGACTTTCTCCAAGAACGGGAGTTTAGGGGCTTTTGCATAAAAAAGTGAATCCGCGCTGATTTTTGCATCATCTCTAGCTGTCAGCAACACCCGTTGCAGTTCAGAAAGTGTAAATTCATCCGGCAGGAATTTTTGGGCTATCGTCGTTTGCACCATTTCTTTTTTCAGTAAGTTCATCGCGTCGTTAATAATTGTATGATGATCAAATGCAAGTTCTAATTGTAAGGCTTCCTGTATCGTGAACAATTCAACCTCAGCTGCATCGTCATCCGCTTTTCTTTGATGAAGAAACTCTTCCTGGACAATTGCATAAAAAGCATTGGATATGATCCATCCTCTGGGATCGCGTCCTGGCCGGTCATAAACCCCGAAATGCTTGACATGGAATCCAGCTACGCCCGTTTCTTCTTTTAATTCCCGTTTAGCTGCTTCATATGCAGTCTCGCCAGCATTGACAAAGCCTCCGGGCAAAGCCCATTTATCTCCTTCAACATTTGGGCTTCCTTCCTTATCTTTTGTTGCGCGTTTGATTAATAATAGCTTCAAAAGCATTTCAGGCGGCGCTTTCTCTGCCGTTTTCTTCGTAGTTATAGTAAAGATCGCAATATCTGCTGTGTATCCATCTGGAGTAATATATTTCTTTTTTTCCTGCTGAACCATGGCAACTCTCACTTTCTTTCACTAAGTATGGATTATGTAATTAGTAAATCATTAATTACTAATTATAGTACTCTTCCTGTTGTGATTTAGCAACTTTTAATGGGAAAAAAATCTTATTATTTGAAAAATCATTTATTTTAAAACGTTAATCGAGTAGGAGAAGGCGCCTAGCCTCCGACCTCTCACACCACCGTCGTTCGGTATACGCAGTTCAGTTTAGATCTGTCGTAATATTGTATACCTTTTATATAGACTTTCTAACCCTTAAGCATGGATCGAAGGTTTGTCTAGAATGGGACTATGTGCAATGCGCCAATAACCCGTCTACTATTTCCCCATTCATGCTTTTCCAAATGGAACACCTCATCCTTTGAGATTTCTTACTCTCGTCTTTGACAGCCTCCATGGTTTCCATAGCACATCCTGAGCCTTCTTCGAATCCATGAATCTAATTTCCTTTATACACTCGGAGTATCTACGAATGCGTAATACCCGATTCATCCTCTGAGGAATTGCTTTAGCTTTCTTACTTTTGACTTCCATGGGTATCGGTGATTTTCTCAAGGTCATTTCTCTGTTACGTATCTTTACTCTCTTCAAGCTTTGGTGAGCCAGTCGAACCTTTGGTGTCTTCTTAGACCTCGTGAAACTAAAACCTTTAACTGCTCATCCCTTTTGAAGTTCCCTGTGTATTCACCACTTCTTCCTTCAAATAAGTTCCGTTAGGAATTGTTTGCTTCTTCACAAGATAAAGAACGACTAGTATCCGTCCTCCTTAATCTGTTAGATCCTTCCTTATCTTCTCGAATAGACAAGTACTATGACCCAGGCTGCCAAGTGCACTTAGCTGTCACCAGATCTCCCAGGGAAAGAGTACATTTTTCCTACCATCTATATACTTCATTTACTTTGTAGACTTTCGGCAGTAACTGACCGGATGTTTGCCGCTTGCTTCCTTCAGATTCCTGGACACCGTGGACAACTTTCCCTGAAGCTAATCACTACTGGTTCAGGACTTTCACATGCAGAGCGCAAAAAAAAAGGTCAACCAGTATTTTTTTACTGATCAACCTTATAATACGAAGCACCGTTGGTTCATAAAGCAGAGGTGATTATTTGTCTTCTGCATTACACAACTCTCCCGCAAGCTCTTTATTTTTTTATATCCAACTCCTTCTCTTTGATCTAAGGATAATGGGGGTGGTATTGGTTCTAATTCTATAGCTATTGGACGGGTGTGAACCATTGTTTTTAAGTTTAGTGTTTCAGAATAACAAGGAATAGCAGCAACCAAAGATTGGTTTCAAACCTTTTTCTCTTCCTTAAACTCCTCAATACTCCATCATTTTAACAAAATTCGTTTCACTTAATAGAATCCAAACATCCCCAATAAAATGACCTTCCCCATCTATTTTTGGAAGTTCGAATACATCTACGAAGATAGCAACGGATCCAAAACCTTATCTAAATAATCAATAAAACTTTTACTATCCAACATTGTATTCTGGAGATCCGTTAATAAATGCTGTTGCGTTATTAATCTCAGAATAAATATTTTTCATTTTGTTTAGACGTCCAATCTCTTATTCTTGAGCAAGATTCAAAGGGAATTTCAAAAGGGGTCCGGAATGAAACATTCCAAACCCCTTTTTCCTACAGTTATTAACCCTTCCCGTTTTAAATTAAATTGGTATCAAGCGTAATAAATAAGAGTAAGGTGCATGTTGGAATGGTCATAGTGTTTTTGAAAAAACTAGCAGCAACCCTTATCATTATTAAAGGTTCACGGCAACACCACTACTTTCTCCGTACATGAAGAGCAAAGCTTGGCATATTCGATACACGTTTCTAAAGAATCGTTCGGCTCCATTGGCCACCATCGGATGGCTCCCATGGGCGCCATCGACGCAAAGGTTTCGATTTCTGCAGGAATACGACCAACAACAACTACTTCGATCTCTTTAAAATTGGTATCTATGCCCTTTTGAAGTGTCTTAAATAATTGGGTATGCTCATTTGTGGGGCAGGAGTGAGGAATAGGAAACAGGATTGAAACTTTGGATAATTCCTCATGAATGATATGAGCAGTTTTTCTTGCGGGATTATCTGAAGTTGTCTCCCAAATACGACTATATGGCACTTCCTCTTGTAAACCCAGTTCTTCCAATCTTTTATAGATTCTCGGACGATAATAACTGTTTAGTTCTTTTACGAGGATTTGAATCTGATTATTTCTCTGAAAAGTAGAGTTATCTCCATTTTCATTTCGATATTGGATATAGAGTAAATCGGGAATCGATATATACTTCGTACAAAGAAACGTCCGAACGAGCATGTCGTAATCGTCTGCAACCAATAGTTCTTCGCGATGGCCTCCAATCAGATGGTAAAAATCTCTCGTCCACGCACGAGGATGATTCGGTAAACCAACCAAATGACGGATTGTATTCCCATTGATGGTAGTGTGTCTTTGCACATTTTGCCATCGATTCATTTCGTGTACCCAGACTCGATAATGCAGACTGTATCCAAAACCACAATCCCAACCATACCAATGAGCATCGTGGCTGCCTACGTGCACCTCTGCACAATCTCCATAAGCAAAGCCACATTCAGGATGTTGTTGAAGTGCATCGACGATTTTCTTTAGACAGTCAGGAGTTAGATCATCATCGTGATCTACTTCTACTAAAATTTCCCCTGTACATAGACCTGCTGCATACCGTTTGATGGCCCCTATGTAGCCATTGCGGGAATCTTGGCGATACCTCCTCACACGGGGATCGTCTAGAGGGAGTAAGTCTTGATTGTATGTCTCATCATCATCACCGGAGTCATCTACAATCACCCATTCCCAATTGGAGTATGTTTGATTTAGTAGGGAACGATAAGGTCGCTGAATTTTTTCTTTTGACTTGTAACTGGCTGTAAACACAGACACTAAAGGAGTATCTGAAGAAAAACGGGTCGACGGTAGGGTTTTATTTTCTGGGAAAGGATCTGTCTGTTTGAGCCAGCAGTAAAATAAGTTGTATGGTTGAATTTCTGTTGGAGAATCGAAATGTAGCCAACGTTTTCTCTCCTGAACAGGTAACGTATTAAGCTCACTAAATTTTCCCCACTCCGTTCCTAATGAAACATAGACGCGAGGGTTTTTGGGATTTATATCCAGTAATGCATCATCAGGACCATAAACCTTCACTGTAATGTCACTTTCAGCCAGTCTCATTAACATTTCTTCCAACCCATCCCCTGAATTCCTCTTTGAAACAAATAGATGGACTGTCAATAGTGGAGTATGATTGGTCGTCATATTTACCCTCCTAAAATAAATAGGTATCAATTATCGTGAATACAAAAGATAGAAAATTCACCGTTATTATACACCAAGTTAATATTTATGTTCCTTTCAAAAATATAGTTTTATACAGGTGCAAATTTACTTTTGAACATAAAAACATGATGAACAAAAGTGAACCTACTACTCGAATCCAGAATTGGAATTATCCATATATCAACTTCAACAGAGTTGCTAGTCTTTTCGCGTAAGTATGACTTTTTAATGTTTGAATATACCCTCTTTGCGCAATCGTATTTCTCTCCTCGTCATGGTTTAAATAATAATCTATCTTTTCAGTCAATTCAGAAGGAGATGTGTAAGTTTCAATTTCCTTCCCTAATTCATAATAACGTTTTAATTCTTGTCGAATATCCGAAAGCTGAAATGCGCCGCAGGCAGAAATTTCGAAGGTTCGAGGGTTAATTGAAAGGGCCGTAAGTTTATTACTGTTACGATTGAATAACGTAGTATCATCGTATAAACGATGGTTATTAATCACAATTTTGGATTGGTTAATAAGGCGGGCTGATTCACTCGGAGATAGGAAACCAAAACGGATTTTATCAAATAGTAAGTGATAATTCCGCATCCGGTCCCAACGCGACCCCACGATGAGTGTATTTTTTTTTGATAGAAAGGGAGCAATTTCATCAAACAAAGAGATTCTGTTGTTCCAACCTGACCCCATAAAACAAACGTCAATAGGAATCGAGTTATCCTTCCTCTCCCTCTGATAATGGAAAACTTTTGTATTGACTGCGAGAGGTAAATAATGAACTTGGGGACAACCTAACAACTGATAGTAAGATACACAGCTTATCTCTTGTGTAAAAACATAATGATAATAGGGGGCTATGTTTGTTGTTACGTCTGTATAGTATGGGTCATCCGTAAACCACACTGCTGTTTTAATACCCATTTCCCTAATGGCTTTCACTTGGTCAATAGGAAATGTATCTCCAAGTAAAACAAGCAAAAGGTCCGGCCTTAGTTCAGCTGCAAGACTAACCACATTTTCCTCCGCTTTTGCTGTATATACTTCACGCACTAAATATCTAAGTTCCTCAATAATTCCTTGATTAATAACCCTGTAGGTATCTCCATGCCAAGGATGAATATAAAGTACACTTTTATTCCAGAAATCAAATCTGTCATTAAGACCAACTTCATCTTTGATCATTAAATCCGATGATGGTCCCTCCCCCCCTTCTTTTTGGTCAACAGTGTAACCGTTTTTTTTGACATTAAATTGATTTTTATTATCAATTTCTTTAAACATCTCTATTGATCTCCTTTTCCTACTTAAACATTGTCTTTTCTCATTCCTACTGCAGCTATAACTTAGTCCATGAGTAAAAAATGGGAATTTTACGCAAGCTTTGTTTGTCTTATGCTTTTATATAAATCTTGCAAGCTCGTACAACAAATTATTTGGTTACTGGCTATATTGAAATGGAGTCATATTGGAACTCGCAAATATAATATCTATTTATAAATAAATATAATGATTTTTAAGGCCTTCTTAATAACGAATAACAAGTGCATGATAAATCCAATTGGTACAAATGGTTATCTTTTTCTCTGTTATTCTTCCTTAATTAATATGAGAAATAGCAAAAAAATATGACTCAATGAAAACTCAAATCTTCTTGTCATAATGAATAACACTACAATATCAATGGATACATACTTATAAAGTAAAGAGGAAAATGGAGTTGGAAATTTCTTGTGCACTATGTAGAAAACACTTGAATGGTCGTCAAAAGACATGAAATTAAAGAGCGAATGGAAGAAAAGCTAGGAACATGCATTTAAATTCCAGCAAGATCAATAAAATTTTGAATCAGTTGAGTCTATTACCCGGGCGTTAGCAATATATTTAGGAAAGGAATTGAATTTTCATTCACTCATGAAAAAATTCTACTTATACGCCCTAACTTTGTATAGTGTGAGGAGCTAGTCCCTATTATCTGAGATAGAATCATGTCGAATATATAGCATTTTTGGTCCTTTCAATAAACACGTTTTGAGTAACAAGTATTGGATGAATACTTTGAACACATTTGAAGCAGTTACAACTGTCAAAGCGAATTACTATTTCACAATTCAAACGGACAAAAGGTAAATATACCCAATCCCGGTTTTACATTCCCCCCTTGACTGCGGTGTGGTTTAGAGCCCTATTTATTGATTGCCGTTAGGCTAGTTGGTTATGGATGAAAAACTCCTTAAAGAGGCGCGCTAATATTAAGCGATGAGGTAGCCGTTTTTACCCCCTATGCTACGTTTTGAATAAAAATGAACCTTGAATACTATCAACAAACCAATGAATTTTGGGTATCAATGGTTGCTTCTGCTGCCTTCTTTGGGGTTAAGGAACAATAATAATAAGTAATAAAAAATTTCGTACCTTAAACAGTGAAGTAAATTTCAGGAAACAAGGGGGTAATCAATATGGGAAATCCTTTAGTTAGTGTCGTCATTCCTGCGTATAATCGACCAGATACTCTAAAAATAGCGATTGACAGTGTATTAGAACAAACCTACCCTAATATCGAAATTATTATTTGTGATGATAGTACAGATAATCGAGTACAAGAAATGCTTGGACCTTATTTAGGTTCAAACCCTAAAATTAAGTATTATAAAAACGAAAGAAATTTATTTCTTGAAAATTGGCATAAATGCTATGATTTGGCATCGGGAGAATATATTAATTACTTGATGGATGATGATGTGTATCATAAAGAAAAAATCGCAAAAATGGTTTATTTTTTCAAGGAATTCGAAAATATTACCCTTGTCACATCTTATCGACAAACTATCGATGCATCCGGTCAATTTCTCCCTCCTATTGGTGCTACAGCTCGAATATATGAAGAAACAAGGATCCTTGACGGAAAGATGTTGGGAGACCTAGCATTAACCCATTGTCTCAATGTTATCGGTGAACCGACAACAGTGTTATTTAGAAAAAAAGACCTTACCGAACGATATGGTGTATACAAAGGGAAACAGTATTCTCTGATCAATGATATAGCTGCCTGGTTGTCGTTGCTATCCAAAGGGAAAGCTGTGTATATTCCAGAAGCTCTTAGTTATTTTCGAAGACATCCGAATCAAAATAACAATACACTAGGCTTAAAAGCATTTAGTGAATGGTTAGATATTATGATTGCCTCACGAGAAGATGGATTTCTTGATACGAACGATTTATTCAAAACTGCTCTTCACTCTTATCGTGAACGTATAAAGAAATATCATGAACTTGCAGAAGATATCAAGCAGATTGATATGATTTTAACAACCTTGGATTAAAAATCTTGCTTTGTGACGCTTAGTTGTTGATTAAATTGAAAAGTTTTATTTTGTCGTTATACTGTTTTTTCCATCCAAAAAAAAAAAATACCCGACAGCTTCCAGCATAGCCATCCGGTTATTAAGCTTGTCATCTTATCCCCTGGCTATCAATCTTACTAATCCTGATTTCCTTCGCCGGTTTTACTGGACTCTTTAATCATTAATATTAATTTATGAATGGATTCATCCCAATGCAATTAGTTTAAATTATGTTTAACATTTTTATAGGAGTGAGAAGAATTTGAAACTTATAGCTTTCTATTTGCCCCAATTTCACCAAATTCCAGAAAATAACCTTTGGTGGGGACCAGGATTTACCGAATGGACGAATACAAAAAAAGCCCCAACATTGTTTCCTGGACATAATCAACCACGGGAACCTTATCAAGATTATTACTATGATTTGGCAGATGATACTGCGAGAAAATGGCAAGCACAAATTGCCAAAAAATACGGTATCTATGGATTTTGCTATTATCATTATTGGTTCAAAGGAAAAAGGTTACTCGAAAAACCATTTAATGAAGTTCTTCGAACAGGAGAACCTGATCTTCCTTTCTGTCTCTCATGGGCAAATGAACCGTGGACTAGAAGGTGGGATGGTTGGATTCACGACGTCTTAATGCCTCAAGATTATGGTGATGAAGAGGATTGGAAAGAACATTTTGATTTTCTACTAACAGCATTTAAGGATGAAAGGTATATCAGAGTGGACAACAAACCTTTATTTACTATATATCGACCTGGTAGCATTCCAAGATGTGAGGAAATGTTACAGTATTGGCAAAATCTAGCTAAACAAAATGGACTTGATGGTATTTACTTTGTTAAAACTTTAAATATATTCACGATTCCTCAAATTGCAGGATTCGATGCTTCTCTTGAATTTGAACCAGGTTACACTTTGAATCATGGAGGTGGTTCAACTTTCCGGAGAGCTGTGGATGGGTATCAACAAAAGTTTATTGTGATGGATTATGATCAAGTATGTTCATGTATTTTAGATAGAAGTGAATTAAAGAAAAATATAAAGACATTTCCAGGTGCATTTATTGATTGGGATAACTCAGCCAGAGTAGGAAATCGAGCGCTGATTTTTCAAGGGTCGACCCCTGAAAAGTTCTCTTACTATCTAAGTCAGCAAATTCAAAAGGCAGTTAAAAACAATAGTGAATTTTTGTTTATCAATGCTTGGAATGAGTGGGCGGAAGGAACATATTTGGAGCCAGATAAGAAGTATGGATATCAATATTTGGAAGCAGTAAAAAAAGCTCTGGATAATAATGGATTAAGATAGATTATTCTATAAATATTAATAGCTCTTCAAATTATTTATATATTAATTGGAAGAAAACTACAATGTAAGAGGTGACTTAATAAATTGAATACACAAGGAGATTTTCCTCAATTAAAGATTAGTGAATTATATGGTTTCATTGAAAGCGTAGATGGCTGGTTGACACATTTGGAACAAACGGCACTTTTGCATCTACCGGCTTTAGTTGATCATTTGCAAGGGGACATCATTGAGATTGGTTCTTTTAAAGGAAAAAGTACAACAGCCTTAGGTCTCGGAAGTAAGTGGATTAGTGAGCGCAAACGTTCGATATATGCAATAGATCCATTTATTCCTAATAGCGGATATCATGGAAATTACTTTAACGATTTTCAAAAAGCTATTCAAGGTTTTCAACTAGAGAACTATGTAATTCCAATAAAGAACTACAGTCATGAAGCAATCGGTGAATGCCCTGAGCTTATTTCAGCACTTTTTGTTGATGGTAATCATAGCTATTTAAACGTAAAGCAGGATATACAACTTTATGCTCCAAGAGTCGTAGACGGAGGCATGATTGCATTTCATGACTACAGTACTTACCAAGATGTTAAAAGAGCTGTTGATGAACTTTGTGAGAGTAAAGAATACGTATACGTCTGTGATTACGACAGTTTGCGCCTTATCCGTAAAATAAAATAAACTCTTTGAATCATGCAATAGGTATAGATGAAGTACAACGTTACAAACCTAATAGCCAATGAGTAGGAGGAGGCGCCTAGCCTCCGACCTCTCACACCGTACGTACCGTTCGCTTTTATGTCTGACGTAGTTTTTATATCTTTCATATAAACTATCCAACCCCCAGGTGATGCCATTAATAAGTTATCAAAAGTTTTCTCTAGAATTGGGCTATGGCCAATACGCCAATAGCCTATCTGCTATTTCCCCATTCATATGCTTTTCCAAATGGAACGCCCAGTCCTTTGAGCTTTCTCACTCTCGTTCTTGGTAACTTCCATTGTTTCCATTGGCACATCCTGAGCCTTCTTCGAATCCATGAATCTAATTTCCTCAGTACGCTTTTGAACCGCCTGTTGCCCTTGTTTGTTAGGAAAAATTCATAGCTATTTTCTTAAAAGGTTGAGTCATATTTCTTGGTCAATATCTAGGCAATGGCTTATTGAATGAAACGGTCGGGATACCCAATAACCTAACTCCGCCGTTTGATTTCGGGATTTCGGTACGACGTACGGGTTGCGGTATGTAAGATCCCTTGTAAAAGGGTTGTTTTCATGCTGTGCCACCAGTTATAAGGTGCAGTCTGGCATTCCATCTACACCTTGGCTTCCCTTATTTCTTTCTACACGCTTCAATGCCTGTATTAAGTTTTCCCTCTCTAGTATCTGTTCCATTAACATCGTTGATATCCTTTCTATTTGGATAAATGGTCTATTTATGCCTTTATTTGCTCACCTTTTTGAAGTTCCCCGTGTAATCACCTCTTCTTCCTTCAAATAAGTTCCGTTAGGAATTGTTTGCTTCTTCGCAGATAACGAACACCTAGTATCCGTCCTCCTTAATCTGTTCGCTCCCTCCTTATCTTCTCGAGTAGACAAGTACTATAACCTCTGCTGACTCCTGATGATTCAGCTGCCCATCACTGGACAGAGGTCACCAATTGTACTTGGCTGTCACCAGACACCCCCGGGTAAGAGTGCAATCCTTCCCTCCATCTATCTATCTGCTTCATTTACTCTGTACCACATTATGCAGTAAGGACTTTGTCTGATACCTAGCCCTATATGAAGTTCGCGTTCCTTAGATCGGAGGTTTGCCGCTTGCTTCATTCAGATTCCATGTTATCGTGGACACCCTTCCATTAAGTTAACCACTATTACTGCCTTCATGGTACGGGGCTTTCACCTTATAGATTGCCCTCATGCCGGGCATACAAAAAAATCGGGAAGATTTATTAATCATTCCCGTTTTTTTTAGATAAAGTTGTTATCAGGCGTGATAAAATTCTAATCAATTTTGTTATCTGCAACTGATGTTTTGAATTCAAAGATATAAACTAATAATTAAATAATCGTTATACCCGCGCTTGCAAAACCTTCAACCGTAGTGAGAACCGAAACTGCAGTCTCTATAGAGAAAACCAGTAATAATTTATCCCCTGCAGCAACTCCGAGTCCAGTTGAAGCAGTATTATTAGCTGTTTCTCCAATGGTTATACCAGGTCCTAAAGCTGGTGTTAATAGTACAAAGGCACCTGAGGGAGTAAACGTATTGCTAGCTGCAGCTGCCGTCCATACTTCTGCTCTTATAGTAACAGCTGAACCTAAAGCTACTGCCGCTGTCGCACTAAAGAATGCCGATATTGATGATACAGTTCCAGCACGTGGTGCTACAAATGCGAAGTCAAGAACGCCCCCTACACCAGGACTTAGAGTAATTGTTCCTCCACCAATAGTAACAGCATCAGTAGAACTTCCGAACCCAATAAGACCTCCAGTATTAGCTAATCCTAATAGAACATTAGTCAATGCTACTGGAGTACCGGAAGCGAATGGAATGATTGCACCACCAGTGCCTCCTTGTGGACCTTGGAACCCTTGCGGACCTTGGAATCCTTGTGGACCTTGGAACCCTTGTGGACCTTGGAACCCTTGCGGACCTTGGAACCCTTGTGGGCCTTGGAACCCTTGTGGACCTTGGAACCCTTGTGGACCTTGGAATCCTTGCGGACCTTGGAACCCTTGTGGACCTTGGAACCCTTGCGGACCTTGGAATCCTTGTGGGCCTTGGAACCCTTGTGGACCTTGGAACCCTTGCGGACCTTGGAACCCTTGCGGACCTTGGAACCCTTGTGGACCTTGGAATCCTTGTGGACCTTGGAACCCTTGCGGACCTTGGAACCCTTGTGGACCTTGGAATCCTTGTGGACCTTGGAACCCTTGCGGACCTTGGAATCCTTGCGGACCTTGGAATCCTTGCGGACCTTGGAACCCTTGCGGACCTTGGAATCCTTGTGGACCTTGGAATCCTTGTGGACCTTGGAATCCTTGTGGACCTTGGAATCCTTGCGGGCCTTGGAATCCTTGTGGACCTTGGAACCCTTGCGGACCTTGGAATCCTTGCGGGCCTTGGAACCCTTGCGGACCTTGGAATCCTTGTGGACCTTGGAACCCTTGCGGGCCTTGGGATCCTTGTGGACCTTGTAATCCTTGCGGACCTTGGAATCCTTGTGGGCCTTGGAACCCTTGTGGACCTTGGAATCCTTGCGGACCTTGGAATCCTTGTGGACCTTGGAATCCTTGTGGACCTTGGAATCCTTGTGGACCTTGGAACCCTTGTGGACCTTGGAACCCTTGCGGGCCTTGAACTCCTTGCGGACCTTGAACTCCTTGCGGACCTTGCGGCCCTTGTGGGCCTTGAGTACCTTGAGGAGGTGATTTTACATTCACTTTCACATTTTGCTCTACCTTTTGTACTTGTTTAGATGAGCATTTACATTGACGATGTCCGCAAACTTTACATTTTTTATGATTGCATGTGCATTTGCGATGTCCGCAATCTTTACATTTTTTATGATTGCATGTACATTTGCGATGTCCGCAATCTTTACATTTTTTATCCTTACCCAATTCTGTATCCTCCTTTTCTTAAAACATTACTTTAGTCTATGAATTGGGAATAAATTGGATTGGGTGAATTACACCCATTTATTAAAAGCACAGAACCAGAACCATTGTAAAATTCAAAAGCACATCATTAAAAAAATCCTAGTCATAGGTTATCCTGTCTTTGTTACCCAAACATGATTCTCTAGTAACACAGTGGAGATAAACTACTTGAAAAAGAATATTGCTGCCGTTAGTCTCTTTTTTTCCAGGGAGAACTCAAAGTGCTTTCTTAGGAATCTATAATGTTATACAATTTCATCCAGTAACTCTTTCTTTAATTTACGTTTCATCTGACTCTGTGTGTCATTTGATGGCTAGATGAGACGACGTACTCCTCCTTCTAATTTCGACCCCATTATGTGTTTTGGTCATTTGATAAGGCTCACAATTTCTTTATATCCACTAAATAATAAATTGAAAAAATAAACACACATCTAACTGAATTTCTATTTTTATTATTCTGACACATCTACACCATCAGAAATGAATAGGTTATTTATTAGAAATAGGATATTAAAAACTAGCTATAAAACACTATATATAATAGGCTAAAAGTAAGGAATGAATGACTTAAATGTGAAACCAATTTAGGGTTTTTAAAAATTATTTTAATGTAACAATGGGTTGTTTTCATAAACACCTTTCCATTCGACAAAAACGGGAAGATTATTACTCCTTCCCGTTTTAAAATAAACTGTTATGGGCGTGATAAATTTTTCATCCATTTTGTTAATCTGCAATCGATGTCTTGAATTCGAAACTACTAACAAAATTTTAATAATCGTTTTACCCGCGCTTGAAACCTTTAACAGCAAGACAATTATGGTCGTTGGATCTATATTAAACACAACTAATGCTTTATCACCAGCATTAATCGGGAATGAGATCGGCGAAGTAAGAACTAAGCTAATAGTGAACTGCACAAGCTATTATCTGAGTAATTAAAGGGGGAAATTCATTGCTTTGTGGCCTATATATACTCTAATCAATGCTGAAGGCTGCAATGCTTTCTTAAGAAGAACATTTCTGCCTTTAGTTTCTGTGTGTCTGAGGGAAAATGAATTGTGTTTTCCTTTAGACTCTATAACGTCATACGATTTCATCCATTACTTCTTACTTGGATTTACATTTCATTTGACTCACAGTGTCATCAGATGGCTTAAATGACGTATTCCTTAATCACTTCGTCCATTATAAATCGGTTTTTTTATTCCACTAAATGCTCTGGAAACTACACCGATCCATTTAAATCGCTTTAAAAGCTGACTTCTGCAATCCGTTGAGTATATAACATTTCCTGTCTAATCTTCTCTTAATCCGCAACGTAATCTTATGCTAAAAATCACTTTCAATTCCTCAGAGATGATGAAAATCTCCCCTTGCTATATGTACTTTTGTACAGTTAAAACAACCCTGTTTTTTCAAAAATGTCATTTTAAAGAACTATAAAAATTATAGGACTCCTGTTAATTGCAATTTATAGCCATAAAATTTATTCAAAAGGAATATTAATGGAAAGGACACCAAAGAACTATTGAATTAAAAAATATCCATAAATAGCAATCCGCAACAAATGGAATATATGGCTGGATATACTTTTGATTGAGGTAGTTTTTTTATCAAGTCCAGATTTATATCCGCTTTGCGCGCCATCAGGCCATGACACAATAAAACTCCGTCATACCCAAAAATTCTACACTACAGCAATGAAACATTGCATCACCCGGAATATAATTTTATTTTTGGATGGATACTTTGAATACTTATCAGTCATTATGTGAGAAAGTAATTAAATTTATAGATTAATTGAAACGGAGATGAAAAATATCCGTAAAATTCCGTTTTTACGACCCAACTTGGTGAAACAAGACGCATTTACCAATTATTTATCCCAGATTGAACAATCCAGATTGTACAGTAATTATGGACCATTAAATACTCTTTTTGAGAATAGAGTTCTAACCGAATACTATGAAGGAAACGGAGCGGTGCTCACGGTCAACAATGCTACCAGTGGACTGATGTTAGCCATTAATCAGAGTAAACGGCCCAAAGGGCAGTTTGCATTAATGCCTAGCTTTACTTTTTCAGCCACCCCTTTAGCGGCTATGTGGTGTGGTTTAGAACCTTATTTTGTAGATGTGAACAAAGACGATTGGTGTATGAATGAGGAACTTGTAAAAGATGCATTGGAAAAATTAGGAGATAAAGTGGCAATCGTTGTTCCCTACTCAACCTTTGGAACAGACGTAAACCTATCCTTTTATAAGCAGATTCATGAGTCAGGGATACCGGTAGTTTTTGATGCTGCCCCTAGTTTTGGGACATCAGGGCGGAGTGGATCATTTGGTAATAATTTTCCCGGCCCTATTGTGTTCAGCTTTCATGCTACGAAATCATTTGGTATTGGCGAAGGCGGCTTAATATATAGTGCTGATAAAGATCTGATAAATCAAATTCGTCAAGCGGGGAATTTTGGGTTCTCGACTGATAGGGAAACTATATCACAAGGTCTTAATAGTAAACTTTCAGAATATAGCGCAGCCATTGCTCTTGCAACTCTGGATGCCTTTCCTGAAAAGAGACAACAGAGACAACAAATTTATCAATGGTACCGAGAGCAATTCCAACAAACTCCTGTCTTAAAAAAAGAATGGCAACTCCAAAAAACAGAAGGAAAAATTCCCCATCAATTTATGCCTGTTCTCTGTCCTGAAGATCAAAGTAATTTAGATTTTGTGAAATTGCTGGCTGACAATCAAATAGAAGCACGCACCTATTTTTCCCCTACTTGTCATCAACAAAATTATTTTACATCATTCAATCGCACATTAATGCCTATTACCAATAATATTTCAGGACGCATAATTAGTTTACCTCTATGGGAAGAAATGAAGCAAAGTGATATCGTCCAAGTAACGGAAGTGCTTGCTAAGGGATTAGAACCATGAAAAAAATCGTCATCTGGGGATGCGGAGGGCATGCACGTGAGGTAAATCATCTGTGTGAAAATTCAAGTTATGAGGTTATAGGATTTCTAGATGAAAGATCGGAAATGAAGGGGCTAATAATAGATGATGTACCGGTTTTGGGCGATCTTCATGATATTTATTCTCTTCGGAACAAAGTTAAAATTGTTTGTGCCGGTGTTGGAGATCCATCTTTAAAAAAGCGCTTTGTCACCAAAACCAAAAATGCAGGTTTTGAGATTGCTGATACAATAATCCACCCTTCTGTTTTCATATCAAAACGGAACACACTTGGAGTTGGATCGATAATTTGTGAAGGAACCATTATTACCACAAATGTTCAAGTGGGGAATTTTGTCATCATAAATCGGAGTTCGAACATTAGCCATGATAATATCATCACCGACTATGTCACGATAGGTCCTGGAGTTAATATTGGAGGTAATGTTACCATTGGTGAAGGAGCGTACATTGGCATTGGTTCTTCTATCCGTGAAAAGATCAATATTGGTGCTTGGTCGATTATAGGAGGCGGAGCATTTGTAAAGAATGATATTCCTGCGAAAACCCTTTATGCAGGAGTACCTGCACAGTTAAAAAGAGATTTAGAATAGAATGCAGGTAATAAGGCTTAACAAATAGTTATAAACTAATGGGTTACAGTTAAAAAATTTTAGAACCCAGACTATCTCACTTTTCCACTGCAAGTGCTAGGATTAAAGAACACTTATAGTAAGTCTTAATTTTTCTAAATAAGACATTTTGTTAAAAATTCTATATCGAGGAAACCCCTTCTTTCTGTGCTTCTGCCTTTTGTAAAGGAAAGAATTATTTCACCCGATTGATTTTTAACCAAGAGAGAAAAAAGACTACAAAGCGAGTTTTCACTTTAGCTTTGTAGTCTTTTCTTGCCAATCTCGCAAGACTTCTATATAAATTTTTTAAAATTATCCTTCATTTGTACAGAATCCAATCACATTCTTTACGCATATGTTGAAAAGGATCATTTTTTCCGTGAAATTCAGAAACTGATAAAATTTAAATTCATTTTATTTTTTATATCATACTACATGAGGAGGTGAATAATAATGAAAGGAATCATATTAGCTGGTGGATATGGCACTAGATTATATCCGTTAACAAAGGTTGTCTCAAAACAGCTATTACCTGTTTATGATAAACCCTTGATTTATTATCCATTGTCCGTACTAATGCTTGCTGGAATTAAAGATATCTTAATCATTTCTACCCCCATTGATACACCTCGTTTTAAAAGTTTATTAGGCGATGGGTCACAATTAGGAATCAAAATAAGTTATATATCACAGGAAAAACCGGAAGGAATCGCACAGGCTTTTGTTATAGGAGAGGATTTTATAGCAAAGGACTCTGTATCTTTAATATTAGGAGACAATATTTTTTATGGACATAATTTCATTAAAACATTAGAAGAAGTCGTTAATCGACATAACGGTGCGACTATATTCGGCTATCATGTTAAAGATCCTGAACGATTTGGTGTTGTAGAATTTGATGAAAATCGGAAAGTGATATCTTTGGAAGAAAAACCTGTAACGCCTAAATCTCACTATGCCATTACAGGACTTTATTTTTATGATAATAATGTTATTGATATCGCAAAGGGTATTAAGAAATCTTCCCGTGGAGAATATGAAATTACTTCTGTGAATGAATGTTACCTAAAGAAAAACCAGCTTAATGTTGAGTTATTGGGGAGAGGATTTAGCTGGTTAGACACCGGTACTCATGAATCACTACTTGACGCTTCTTTATTTATCCAAACCATTCAAAGTCGGCAAAACGTTCAAATTGCTTGTATAGAAGAAATTGCCTTTCGAAAAGGTTTTATTTCACCACAGCAACTTCTTGCCTTAGCTAAACCATTAGAGAAAAATGAATATGGGCAATACCTTGTAAGATTAATAGAAAATTAACAGCTATTCATTGAAAGGAGGCAATTATGAATCTTCTAGTTACAGGTGGGGCTGGTTTCATCGGTCTCAACTTTGTTCACTATTTGTTAAAAAATACGTCATACAATATAACCGTTATCGATTCTCTTACGTACGCAAGTCATCCTGAAGAGATACGTACCCTAACATCATCTGATTCTAAATTTCGCTTTATTAAAGGAAGCATTGTAGATGAAAAAGATATGGAAACTGTGATGGATCAAAATTATGAAGCGATTATTCATTTTGCTGCGGAGTCTCATGTTGATAATAGTATTCAAAATGCAGATAAATTCATCCAAACAAATATTGTCGGTACTTATCAATTATTACAACAATTAATCAAAGGCTATGCAAAAAAAATGATCCATATTTCCACAGACGAAGTTTATGGTACTTTAAGCCCTACTCAACAACCATTCACAGAAGAATCCCCTCTTTCACCTAACAATCCTTATTCGGCTACGAAAGCAAGCTCGGATTTATTAGTACGATCTTACTATGAAACATTTAAATTACCATTGATTACGACAAGATGCAGTAATAATTACGGTCCATTTCAAAACATGGAAAAATTCATTCCAACCATTGTAAATAGGGCGCTTCACAACCTTAAAATCCCCGTTTATGGGGATGGTTTACAGATAAGAGATTGGCTGTTTGTAGAAGATCATTGTAAAGCGATTTCTCTTATTCTTGAAAATGGTAATTGGGGTGAAGTTTATAATATTGGTGGCGGAAATGAAAGGAAAAATATCGATGTCGTAAAACAAATTTTAGAAATAATGGGGAAGCCTGACCACTTGATTGAATTTGTCGAAGACAGAAAAGGTCATGACCGAAGATATGCCATTGATTCTTCTAAGTTACATGACGAGTTAAGCTGGAAACAGACCTCTTCCTTTGATCAATCATTAGAAAAAACAGTTCGTTGGCACATGAACAAATTTAAAGGTACTTCCATATGAAGATTGTCATTACAGGTGCAGGAGGCCAATTAGGAAAAGAACTCATTCAGCTTTTTAAAGAGGAAGATTATGTGGTATTTCCATTTACTAAACAACAATTAGATATTACTAATCGTACGCAAATAAAAGAAATGATTGAGAAAATCCAGCCAGATTATCTTATTAATACTGCAGCCTTTACACAAGTTGACCTTTGCGAAACGGATATAGATCAAGCTTATTTAATTAATGGAATTGGACCTTATTATCTAGCCTGTGAAGCAAAGGAAAAAAAAGTGAAGTTTTTTCATATTAGTACTGACTATGTATTTGATGGTAAAAAAATTGAACCCTATTTAGAAAAGGATTCTCCTGCCCCCCAAACAATTTATGGAAAAAGCAAACTGCTAGGCGAAGAATTAGCATTAACTGCTAATGAAAGTTCCACAATCATTAGAACGTCATGGTTATACGGACATAATGGGAAAAATTTCGTCAATACCATTAAAAAGTTAGCCAGCCATTCACCAGAAATCCGTGTGGTTCATGATCAATACGGTTGTCCTACCTACACTAAAGATCTTGGAATAGCACTAAAAAATTTACTAACAAAACCACATGGCATTTATCATGTCACAAACGCTGGAAGTTGCAGTTGGTTTGAATTTGCAACCGAAATTGTTACGTTCTTAAATTCACAGACAGTAGTCATCCCTGTTTCTACAGAAGAATATGGGCTTAAAACACCCAGACCCAATTATTCTGTTTTAAGTCAAAAAAAGTTGAATTCCAACGGACTCTTTTTGCGAAATTGGAAAGAAGGTTTACATGAATACTTAAAAAAGGCAGATGATGAAGATGGAAATTGAAGGGGTTATTTCTAAAAAATTAATTAAGCATTGTGATGATAGAGGATTTTTTGCAGAAGTGGTAAGAGATGATGACAATCTTTTATCTCATTTTGGTCAACTATCATGGACTACATCTTACCCAGGTGTTATTAAAGCATTTCACTACCATGAAGAGCAAGATGACCTTTGGTTTATTCCATCAGGTAATGCTCAAGTAGTTTTACATGACTTAAGAGACCACTCTGCTACCAAGGGTGAAACGAATGTTTATTATATGGGTGAAAACAATCCTAGTATTTTACTCATTCCCAAAGGTGTGGCTCACGGCTACCGAGTACTTGGCGAAAAGCCAGCAACTGTTCTTTATTGTACGACAAAGTCGTATAACGCTTCCAAACCAGATGAAAAAAGAATTCCTTGGGATGATAAAGAAATTAATTTTGCTTGGGAAACAAAACACAGATAAGAACCTATGTAGGCAAATCCAAAAAACTTCCTAGGGAAACAATGTTAGGATCGTTTTCTTTTTGTCTTTCTCGAAACACTTAAATGTATGATAAAAAATATGACCAAAGAAACGACCTTTTATAATGAAAAGGGTAAATAGATAGCCCGGTCATAATGACCGGGCTTGTTTCTTTAGACTGGATAGACTCCATGTTTTCGATCGGTAAATGTCAATTGTTTACTGCTATATGCTTCAAACCGGGCGCTCAATTCATCACGCAGGTCATTTGGCTGGATGATGCCATCAACTATCATCTCGGAGGCTAAGCGGTAGATATCAATGTCTTCATTATATTCATTGCGCTTCTGTTCGATGAATGCTGGGCGATCCTCCGCTTCCATCGCATTGATTTTATTGGCATAGACTGCATTGACCGCAGCTTCTGCCCCCATGACCGCAATCAATGCCGTCGGTAAGGCAAGAACGCAATCCGGTTCAAAAGCGGGACCAGCCATCGCGTAGAGTCCAGCACCATAAGCTTTACGGACAATGACAGAAATCTTGGGGACGGTGGCTTCACTCATGGCCGAAATCATTTTCGCACCATGGCGAATGATGCCTGCCTGTTCGACCTTCGTTCCAATCATGAATCCTGGAATATCCACCAGGAACAACAGCGGTATATGGAAAGCATCACATAAATTGATGAACTTGGCCGCCTTATCGGCTGAATCATGGAAAAGGACGCCGCCCTTGACACGCGGCTGATTGGCAATGATCCCTATCGTTTGTCCATTTAGCCTTGCAAGCCCGGTAATTAGTTCGGGGGCAAATAGCTTCTTGATTTCACAAAACGATTGCCTGTCTATAATCCTATCGATCAGGTCGTACATATTAAAGGCTGCATTCTGATTTTTTGGAATCAGCTCTTCCAATGTTTTTTCGAATTCAGCTGGCAGCTCAGGCTTTTTGGCTTTAGGCTTTTCTTGATAATTTCCTGGAAAATAGCTTAAGTATCGGCGTGCAAACGCGATGGATTCTTCTTCTGACTTAACAAGCACATCCCCGCATCCTGAAACAGAACAATGCATTTTCGCCCCGCCCATTTCCTCTTCGCTCACCTTTTCGCCGATGACCATTTCTGCCATTCTCGGTGATCCTAAATACATGGATGCATTACCGTCAACCATTACGACAATATCACAGAAAGCTGGGATATATGCCCCTCCCGCTGCAGACGGTCCGAACAATAGACAAATTTGCGGGACTTTTCCTGATAACTTTACTTGGTTGTAGAAGATTCGTCCCGCTCCGCGGCGTCCCGGAAACATTTCTACTTGATCCGTAATTCGTGCCCCGGCAGAATCGACTAAATAAAGAAGGGGCAGCTGTAACTTATCAGCTGTTTCCTGAATGCGAATGATTTTCTCGACGGTCCTTGCTCCCCAGGAACCAGCTTTTACAGTCGAATCATTGGCCATGACACAGACCCTCTGACCATTGATTTTCCCGATACCTGTAACCACACCATCAGCAGGCAGACCATCACTGGCACAATTAGCAAAGAAAGCGTCCTCTATTTCAACCCCTTCATCGAAAAGCTGCTCTAGCCGTTCACGAACAAAAAGCTTTCCTTTTTCAGCGTTTTTTTGGTGATATTTTTCTAAACCGCCTTTTTTTATCGTTTCAACCGTTTCGGTTAGTTTATCCGTCGTTACCATCCCTGTTCCTCCTTTAATTGAAATCATTGGCCCCTAAATACCGGTTTGCGTTTTTCCTTGAATGCTGACAGACCCTCCAGTCGGTCACGGGTTTTTAAAGTGGTCTGATAGCAGTCTTTTTCAATTTGCAACCCTGTTTTCAAACTAGTCTCCGCCCCTTGATTGATCGCCGCTTTTGCAGCCTTGAGTGCCAATGGGGCATTGACCGCAATTTCTCCAGCCAATTTTTTCGCTTCATCAAGTAAATGTTGAGGTGAATATACATGACTGATGATTTTCAAGGCATGTGCTGTTTTTGCATCCAATCTCCTTGCCGTATAAATCAGTTCTTTCGCTGTCGGCATTCCGACTATCCGCGGCAGGCGCTGAGTGCCCCCGGCGCCTGGAATGATGCCTAATGACGTTTCTGTCAGTCCCACCTTCGCCGTTTCCGATGCGATGCGTATGTCACAAGCGAGTGCCAACTCCAGCCCTCCTCCAAAAGCCGAACCGTTAATCGCGGCGATGACTGGAACTGGAAGGTTTTCTACAGCCGTAATCGTGTCTCCAATCAACTTGACTGTCTCCTTGACTTTATCATCATTCATACCTGCTCGTTCCTTAAGATCCGCACCTGCACAAAACGCCTTTTCACCTGCTCCCGTTATAATGACTGTTCGTAAATTGGAATCTCTTTCCAATTCATCCAGCCCTTCGGCTAAACAATGAAGCAATTCTGTGGATAAAGCATTAGCAGCATCCGGCCGATTCAAAGTCACGATGGCAATTCCCTTTTCCTCAGTACTGATCTCAACTAGTGAAGTCATAAATTCACCTCAATTTCTTCTCTTATTGTGCGTTATAAACAGCCATCTGATGGCTAGGCAGTGGTTTATCCAAAAAGCTTTGCATCAAGGCCGCAGCCTTCATTAGTTTTTCTGGATTGATTCCCGTGTGAATTCCCATTTTATGTAGCATATGAATCAGGTCATCCGTAGCCACATTTCCGCTCGCACCTGGTGCATATGGGCATCCTCCCAAACCTCCGAGCGAAGAGTCAAAAGTGTCCACACCATAATTCAGTGATTCAAGAACATTTGCGAGCGCCATTCCCCTTGTATCATGAAAATGGAGAGCAATTCGGCTTATATCATATCTTTTTACAGCCTGTTCAAGGAACATGGCAACCTGTCTTGGAGAAGCGACCCCAATGGTATCACCCAATGAGAGCTCACTGATTCCGTATTCAAATAGTTGATCACAAACACGGAAAACCTGCTCGGACGAAACCTCCCCTTCATATGGACAGCCGAAAACGGTAGAAATATAGCCCCTAACCGTTTTCCCGCTTTTCGCTGCTGTCCCGATGACATCCTTCATTATTGGAAAGGTATCGGAAATCGATTTATTGATATTTTTAAGATTATGGGTCTCACTGGAAGACATGAACACGGAAACTTCATCGATATTGGCTTCAAGGGCCGATTCCAGACCCCTTTGATTGGGTACAAGGGCCGCATAAGTGATCCCGGGATTGCGCTTTATTCCCTTAGCCACCAGGGCGGCATCACTCAATTGGGGAATCCACTTTGGATGTACGAAAGAAGTCACCTCTATATAAGATAATCCTGTATCAGAGAGCTGATCGATCCAATCCATTTTGCTTTGTGCAGGTATCATGACCTTTTCATTTTGCAGCCCATCACGCGGACCCACTTCCTTAATTGTCACTTTTTCAGGCCAATTCATCTTACCCCTCCGTCCCTTTATTCAATGACGGCCAAAACATCGCCCTCATTTACGAAATCCCCTTCATTCACTTTAAGTTCTTTAATGGTGCCAGCTTCCTCTGCTGCAATGGGGATTTCCATTTTCATCGATTCCAAGATAATGATATCCTGTCCGTCGGTTACACTTTGCCCCTCGTTCACTACGATTTTCCAAACGCTTCCTGCCATGCTTGCCTTTAATTCTGCCATCTTGTATTCCTCCTGATCATTATGTTTTAAAATACGCCTTATACAGTCAATTTTTTAATATATTTCGCAATGAAATCCGTAGTCGTATCTCCTTGGGAAAAAGCTTCATGAGAAACTATTTCCATCAGCAAAGGAAGGTTTGTTTTAATTCCTTCTATTTTATAGGTTTCCAAAGCTTCTCTTAATCTCTCGATCGCTTTATCCCTCGAATCGCCGCTCACTACCAATTTGGCGATCATCGGATCATAAAAATGGGATACGACGGAAGTTCCATGAACCGCCAATTCATGACGGATCCCCTCACCTTCCGGAAGTTCCATGCTGGTGATTCTCCCCGGTGCTGGATAGAAGGTTTTCGGATCTTCAGCATATATGCGCACTTCAATGGAATGTCCATCCTTTTTAATCTCTGCTTGGGTGATTTCCAGTTTGTTGCCTGACGCGATTTTTATTTGCTGTTCGACTAAATCCAGTCCCGTAATTTCTTCGGTGACAGGATGCTCAACTTGAAGGCGTGTATTCATTTCCAGGAAATAAAAATTTTTATCCGCATCAACTAAAAATTCGAGGGTCCCTGCATTGCTATAACCAATGGATTTTACCGCATTCACTGCAGCCATTCCCATCCTGTTTCTTGTATCTTCGTCCAGGAAAGAAGAGGGAGCCTCTTCCACGACCTTCTGGTGGCGCCTTTGAACGGAGCATTCCCTTTCCCATAAGTAAACAGCATTCCCAAAGGAATCCGCTAATACCTGAATTTCGATATGGCGAGGCTTCTCAATCAATTTTTCTATGAACATATCTCCATTTCCAAAAAACAACTGGGCCCGTTTTTGATTCCCTTCGAATGCCTTGGTAAGTTCATCTTCATTAGCAACGGCCTGCATGCCGATTCCACCGCCGCCTGCTGCTGCTTTTAACATGACTGGATAGCCAATCTTCTCGGCAACGGCAGCCGCTTCTGCGCTATCAATTAACGGACGTGAAAATCCAGGCACCAATGGAAGTCCCGCTTGCTCCATCTTTTTCCGTGCCTCGACTTTATTGCCCATCTGCTGGATGACCTCTGGGTTGGGACCAATGAATATCAAGCCTGCTTCTTCGCATGAACGTGCAAAATCTGCATTTTCACTAAGAAATCCGTAACCAGGATGAATGGCTTCCACTCCGGTTTCTTTAGCAATTTCCAAAATCTTATTGACGTTTAAATAGCTTTCCTGTACTCTTGGGCCACCCAATAAATATGCCTCATCTGCCAGTCCCACAAACGGCGAATCCGAATCTGCTTCCGAATGGACGGCGACAGTAAGTATTCCCAACTTCTTGCATGTACGAATAATACGTGTTGCTATTTCTCCTCTATTTGCGATAAGAATTTTTCGAATCATTTGGTATCCTCCTTATTTAGTGCGTTCCGATAGTAGGTCAAGCGTTTGTTGCCGAAGCTTATACTTTTGGATCTTTCCGGATGCAGTCATTGGATAAGCATCGGTAAATTGAATGTAACGGGGAATTTTATGAAATGATATCTTCCCTTTGCAATACTCTATCAATTCTTTCTCCGTAAGGGTTTCTCCCGGTTTCAAAATGATCCATGCCGCTACCTCTTCCCCATACTTCCGATCTGGAACACCGAGTACCTGGACATCTACAATTGCAGGATGTTTATAGAGGAACTCTTCTATCTCACGAGGATAAATATTTTCCCCCCCGCGAATGATCATATCTTTCAACCTGCCTGTTATCATGCAATAACCATTCTCGTCCATCACCGCTAAATCTCCCGTATGAAGCCACCCTTCCCGGTCAATCGCCTGTTCAGTAGCTTCCTGGTTATTATAATATCCCTTCATTACATGGTATCCCCTTGAACAGAGTTCCCCCTGTTTGCCCCGTGGGACTTCTTCTCCAGTAGCCGGATCGACAATTTTCACTTCCACTTTCGGCAATGCCCTTCCCACTGTGGAAACACGTAGTTCAATTGGGTCGTCCGTTCTTGTCATCGTAATTCCTGGCGATGATTCGGTTTGACCATAAGTAATCGTAATTTCAGAGATTCCCATCTTATTCACCACACTTTTCATAACTTCGATCGGACATGTGGAGCCTGCCATGATTCCAGTCCGCAACGAACGTAAATCATACTGGTCGAAGTCATCGAGATTAAGTTCGGCGATGAACATCGTAGGTACACCGTGGAGCCCCGTACATTTTTCTGCTTCAACGGCCTGAAGGACTACGCGTGGATTAAATTCCACAATAGGCACCATTGTTGCCCCTACAGTAACAGAGGCCATCGTACCAAGGGAACAGCCAAAACAATGAAAAAACGGAACGGGGATGCAAAGCCGGTCATCCTTTGTAAGCTTCATGCACTCCGCAACATTCAATCCGTTGTTGACCAAGTTTGAATGGGTCAACATCACTCCTTTTGGAAATCCTGTCGTCCCTGATGTATATTGCATATTAATCACATCACTGGAAGCCAATTCCCCCATCCTCAGGTCCAGTAACTCCTCTGAAACGGATTCGCTCCCGCTTATGACTTCATCCCATGAAAACGTGCCAGGATAACGCGTTTCGCCTAAAACGATGATATTTTTCAATTTTGGCAGTTTTTCAGATTGTAATTTTCCTGGTTCTGCAATTTTCAATTCAGGTACAATTTCATACAACGTATCTATATAGGAATGATCCTTATATTGTTCCATCAGGATTATCGTCGTCGAATCCGATTGCTTAAGCAGGTATTCCAGTTCACTTGTACGGTAATTGGTATTGACCGTTACCAGTACCCCGCCCATTTTCGCGGTCGAAAATTGGGATATAAGCCATTCCGGTTTATTGGACGCCCAAATGGCGATATGTTCCCCTTTTTTTATATCGAGTGACATGAACCCCCGGGCCGCCTTTCGGCAAATCTTTTCAAATTCGCGATACGAATGACGAAGGCCAAGTTCATGGTAAACCACCGCTTCATTATCCCCATATTGTTCAGCTGTCTTTTCAAGCAGTTTTCCGATAGTAACATCTAGCAAATCGGACATCAAACTCCTCCTATCAAATAAAAGTAAGAATGAACGCTTTTTGCTGTATGGATAACATCTGCTTCTCATCTGATTGAACCCAAGCATCATTGTTCATTCGTTCCGAAAAGATTAACAGCCTAATTGTCTGGCGATTACCATCCTTTGAATTTCGGATGTGCCTTCCCCGATTTCCAATAACTTAGCATCTCTTAAATAGCGTTCCACTTCATATTCACGCATGTATCCAGAACCGCCATGTATTTGAATCGCTTGATTGCTGGCCCGGAACGCGGTCTCACTTGCAAAAAGCTTGGCGTAAGCCGCTTCCTTTGCAAAAGGTTTTTTATTGTCTTTTAACCATGCCGCCTTATATACCATGTTCCTTGCCAATTCAATTTCCATTGCCATGTCTGCAAGCTTGAATTGAATCGCCTGAAAACTTGAAATGGATTTACCAAATTGAATGCGCTCTTTTGAAAAAGCTAAAGCCTTATCAAAGGCTGCCTGTGCGATGCCCACGGCCAAAGCTGCAATTGAAATCCTTCCGCCATCCAGCGTGAATAAAAATTGTTTGAACCCTTTGTCTGGATCTCCCAATAAATTCTGCTTTGGTACGCGTACATTATCAAGAATGATTTCACAAGTATTGGAAGCCCGAACTCCCATTTTTTCATAATTGCTATTGATCGTAAGCCCTTGGGTATCCGTTGGCACGATGAACGCGGAGATGATGTTCTTACCCCTGGAATCTTTGCCCGATACAGCGGTAACGGTGATGGTTCTTGAATAGCTGGCATTTGTTATCCATGTTTTCTCGCCGTTTATCACATATTCATCACCTTCTAATACGGCAGTCGTTCTCGTACCGCCAGCATCCGAACCCGCATTAGGCTCTGTCAACCCGAAAGCTGCCAAAGTTTCACCGGTCGTGATTGGAACCAGATATTTTTGCTTCTGTTCTTCGGTTCCAAAATAGTAAATTGGACTTGCTCCAAGTGAAACGGCTGCTGCATAGCTTAACCCTGTTCCTCCGCATGCCTTGCCAACCTCTTCCACTGCAATGGCATACGAAATCGTATCTCCACCCGAGCCGCCATATTCTTCAGGGAACGGAATTCCAAGCAACCCGAGTTTCCCCATTTTTTTGAATGCATCCTCCGCAAACATGGACTTTGCATCCAATTCTATGGCAATTGGTTTAATTTCCTTTTCCGCAAATTCCCTAACCATTTCCTTAATCATCTGTTGTTCTTTCGTAAGTGAGAAATCCATTTGTTTATTCCCCTTTCTATTAAGACCGACTAGTTGGTCTGTACAATTCAGGTTTTACTGTTTAATCCACAACCAATTGGTTCTTCAGTAAAAATGGCCGGGTTATTTCCTCTTCTTTTTGGTTATCCGTCAATAGTGCGTGCAGAATTAAATCTACGTAAATATCACCAATTTCATCGATGGTTTTTCCGCCGTCCCTTTTGTACCATTTGTAGGACCAGTTCACCATGCCCAGAATCGACATCCCGGTAATTTCAACCGGTAATTCGCTGCGGAACACTCCCTTGTCAATACCTTCTTTGATGACGGAAAAAATAATTTCTTTATATATTTGACGTTTTTTTTTGATTGCTTCAACATAAGGTGGTTTTAAGTAAATGCTTTCTTGATAGAAAACTGAGATGTGTGGTTTATAGAGGTCAAAAACTTTAACGAAAGATTGAATGATCTTTTGCATTTTCTCTGTTGGATGGGTACTTGCTGAAATGGCTTCCTGTGCTTTAGTTAAAACATATGAAATAAAGTAATCATGAATGACAAATAAGAGCTCATCTTTGGAAGAGAAATGGTGATAAAATCCACCCTTGCTAGTTCCGCATGCCTTGACGATTTCGTTAACGGAAACACCATGAAAACCATGCTGTTCGAAGAGCGTCAACGATGTTTCGATTATTTTTTCTTTTAACTCCGTAAGTCTGCACCCCCCTTGTATCCGCTTACATTTAATCCAGCAAAAGAAGTTTGATTATGTATAAACTGGATTTATTTAGATTTTACCAAATATTTAAAAATTGTCAATTTTAAATATAAACAAAAAACAGCCCTCATGACCAAGAGCTGTCAACCTGCTTTATTTAAGATATGTCTGAACAATTACCATTCACACGGACTATTTATTATTCTTTGCCTTGACTGGTTTAACCTGGGCTTTTACAAGCTGCCATCCATTGTTATAATTCCATACCGATTTAATCTCCAATATCGGATCGCGTTCATCGGACCCTTTCACATGTTGGATCCCTGTAAGCCCCTTTCCTTTTCCTAAAAATGTCTTGAGGTCCAGTGAAGAATAGGGATCAACCAAAAGCTCGGTCGGTTCATTTAGCTTTCCATTTCTGTAAATGCCCAATGCATCATAGGTTTGTTTTCTGGAAATGACATCTATCACCACAGGTTTTTGTCCTTCAATAATGATTTCCGCTTTGTATCCATCGAGAAATTGGGCCATTACAGGAACGGATGGCGGGACTTCCAGTTCCTTCAATTTTCCATCTTTGAACGTATAGGCGTAACTGGATACCAAACGATCTTTACCTTCCATTAAAACCGTGACCAATACATCCTGGATACCATCATTATTCAAGTCCGTAACCTTGAGATCTGGATTATACCCTGCTTCAAGCGGAACGCTGATTGTACGGCGATTGCTTTCAACACTCAACTCAATTTTCTTCAGAAATTTGCTTCCTTCCTCATATGGCAGCCCCTGTACCTGGATGATGTCTATTTTCTGGTCTCCTGTTACATCTCTTTTTGTTGAAATATAGGTGCCATCGACCTGAAAATTTTTATCATGTGCTTCAACCGCTTGATAGCTCAAAAAGAGTGAGATGACTAAAACCGTATATTTTAGCAGATTTAACATTTTCATAGTGATAACCTCTCTTTTCCAAGATGAACTAGTTTGACATTTGTTTCCGTTTGAACTTTCGGCGCTGATCTTTCATGAAGATGGACCAGAAATAATAGAAACCTGGCACCAATATCGCAAAGCCCACAATATATGTGGCAAACAAGGCACGGAATGAAGTCGGGTCGGTAAATCCTGAAAGGATTGTGACATTTGGATAAATAATATAGGGTAAATGTGCGATTCCATAAACATAACTACCGATTAAATACTGAATGATAATCGCTATAACGGCGAGGCGAGGCATTCCTTTAACCTCCCGCTTAGAAAAGTGGGGCAGATAAAGAGCTACCCCGCTAATGATAAAAAACACGAGCGAGATGAGTAATAATGCAGAGTTTTTCATCATCCCATCGTAAATCCAATTTGCTTCATTTTTTAATGTGAACATAACGAGCATTGCCATGACTAACATAAGCGGTCCCGTTATCATCGCATCCCTGCGGTATATTTTGTAGGCTTCCATTTCATCAGCCTGTTTCGAGTAATCAGATAGGAGCAAGGATGATAAAAAAAGTGTGCTCATAATTCCGAACCCTACAAATGAATACTCATTTGGACTTGTGAAAAGTTTAGAAAGGTTCAATCCTTCATTTCCTCCCACGTCCTCGACAAATCCAAGGTGGGTGATTGGCAATACGCTGATTAATAATCCGGGAATGAGCAATCCCGTTAATCCTGATATATACGTTAACACTTTTTCATATTTGTCCACGCTATGCGAGAAAACCAAGAATGCACTCCTAATACATAGAAGGACCAAGATCAGGCTTGCGGGAACGATCAAGGCTACCCCAATCGGGAAAACCGCACCTGGAAATAAACTGTAAATAGCGATAACAAGACCAACCACAAAAGTATTAGTTACTTCCCAAGTTGGTGATAAATAGCTATTCGCTATCTTCGTAGCATTGGTTTCTTCCTTTTTAATGTAAGTCATTGCCCAGAAGCCAGCGCCAAAATCCATGGAGGCCATGATGGCATAAAGAAAAATAAAGCCCCACACAAGTGTTATTGCAAGAAGCGCATCACTCATTCGCCTTCCCCCCTTTTATGAATTCGAATCGAAAAACCGTACGTCTTTCTGTTCGGCTATATATATATCATCCATCACGGAATGACGTTTGAAATAATACAAAAGTGTAAACACGACAGAAACGCATAAAATGATATATACAAGAATGAACAGCGTAAATAGAAATCCAAGGTTTTCGTACGAAGTTACTGAATCCGCGGTGGACAGCATCCGATATATCGTCCATGGCTGCCTGCCTGTACAGGCAAAAATCCACCCGCATTCGATTGAAATGACCGAAAGCGGTCCTGCAGCGACAAACAGCCAGAGAACCCATTTCGGATAAGTCTCCTTCTTTAGCCACTTATTCCAAATCAATGCAAACAAGGCTAACGCAATTAAACCTGAACCAATGATGACCATGGCGTTGAATAAGATATGGACATAAAGCGGCGGCCAATACTCTTTTGGAAAATCGTTCAAACCGGTTACGACAGTATCAAAACTATTACCAGATAGGAAGCTTAATACCCATGGAATTTCAATGCCATACTTCACTTCCTGGGCTTCCCTATCGGTATAGCCAAATAAGGTGAGTCCAGCATGGTCCTGCGTTTCGAACAATCCTTCTGCCGCCGCCAATTTTTCCGGCTGTTCCCTATATAAATGCTGTGTAGTAGTGTGACCGTTCAGTGCAGTCAAAAAAGAGAAAACCAAACCTAATACAATACTGAGCTTCAGTGCTTTTTGATGAAAATTAAATTCAGTAGTGCCAAATTTATTTTTCAGCATCTTATAGGCTGCAACTGCTGCTACAACAAAAGCGCCTGTAGTATAAGCAGTCAGTACCGTATGTCCTGCTGTCACCGAGAAACTAGGGTTGAAAAATGCCGCCCAAGGATCGACGTCGACGATTTCCCCATTTTCAAACCGGAACCCAGCCGGTGTCCCTTCAAAAGCATGGACATTCGAAATCAAAACAGCCGAAGCCATTGCTCCGAATGCAACAAAAAATAAACTCACGATTCGTGCCCATGGCCTGATTTTTTCAGCAGCATACACATAGATGGACATGAACAGCGCTTCAACCATGAATGCATAAATCTCTATCTGAAATGGAAGCGCCATGACACGTCCAATCACTTCCATGAATCCAGGCCATAATAGTGACAACTGCACACCTGCAATCGTACCAGTCGGAATCCCGACCCCAAGTAACACCCCTAATGTTTTGGTCCAGCGTTTAGCCATGACAACATACTGTAAATCCTTTGTCTTTTGATACATCAATTCCGCGGCCAACATCATCATCGGCAACCCGACGCCGATCGTTGCAAATATGATATGTACAGCCATATTCGTCCCGAACATCGCACGGGCCATTTGTATATGATCCATACTGCCTTCCTTTCTAACCTTTGTCTCTTGGTAGTATCTCCGCAGCAAAGGAAAATATTTAATAATATTCCATAAACTAAGTTTTCATAGGTTTTGCAAAAAATCAGTTAGTTACTTAATGATGGTTTTTTGGTTGATTGGTTTCTCTAATATTCTGTCGAGGTTATTTTTGGGATATATGAGGCATTAAAAAAATGGTGATATGGTCCGTCTTCAAAGGAGGCATAAGCTCCAAGATTATCAGATTTAAAGAAGACATTTTTTCTTGAAGACTGTAATTTTGGAAACTTCATGACAAATTATTGAAGACCCATCATAAATGGTGAACCAATAAGAATATGATAGCGTAAATCCCATATAGGAAAGTGTAGCCCGAGAGGAGAAAAACACTTTGTCCCTTATCAGAGATTCGCTTTCAACCGATCAAAAGCTGGCTTTCATCAGAAATGGACTGGGGTCATCCAAAATACCGAAAAAAATCATTATCATTGGTGCCGGCATGTCTGGGTTAGTTGCAGCATCCCTTTTAAAAGAAGCCGGACACGATGTAACAATATTGGAAGCTACCGGCAGGGTCGGAGGGCGTATTTTGACCATACGGGAGCCATTTTCAGATGGTTTCTACCTTGAAGCAGGTGCCATGCGCATTCCGAATTATCATTACTTAGTTGCTGAATACATCAAGAAGTACGGTTTACGAATCATCCCTTTTGTGAACGCGACTCCTAATGATCCCATTTATGCCAATGGAATCAAGACGACCGCTGCCATTTATCAACGAAACCCGGATATACTGAAGTACCCAGTAGCTCCTCATGAAAGAGGTAAAACAGCTGAAGAATTATTTAACATGGCAATTAAGCCAGTGACCGATTTCATCATTCAAAACCCAATTAGAAATTGGGAAATAGTTATTAAAGAATTTGATAAATACTCCATGGGCTTCTTTTTGCAATACAATCCAGTAGGGATGAGTCTATCAACCGGCGCGATTGAAAGTATTAAAGTCCTAATGGGTTTAGAAGGTTTCCCTGAACTTTCTTTTACTGCCATTCTTCGGGAGTTTTTGCCACTCCTTAATCCAAACATAGTTTTTTATTCAATCGAGGGAGGAAACGACCGGCTTCCTTATGCTTTTGTACCCGAATTAAAGGATAATCTAAATTTCAGATATGAAGTGACAAAGATTGTTCAACATGATAATCGAGTCACCATTCATTCTAAACACACTCAAAGCGAAAGACCCTTAACCGTTACCGGTGATCTTGCCATCGTGACAATACCTCTTCAATTATTGTCATTTATAGATATTGAACCCCGCAATTCCTTTTCCCATAATAAGTGGAAGGCAATAAGGGAACTCCATTATCCTGCTTCAACAAAAATCGGACTTCAGTTCAGACATAGGTTCTGGGAAAGGGAAGGAATATTCGGAGGTAAATTGATGACCGATTTACCCATTAGATTTTCTTATTACCCCAACCAAACGGTAAATCCAAGTGAATCTGGGATCATCTTAGCAAGTTATACATGGGGGGATGATGCCACTTTATGGGATATCCTCCCGGAAAAAAAACGTATACAACACGCATTGAAAAATTTGGAAAAGGTACATGGAAAACAAGTATACGATCATTTTTTATCAGGAGCTTCTTATAGCTGGACCATGAATCAGTACGCATACGGAGCGTTCTCCATGTTTAAACCTGGTCAGGAAACGGACTTGTTTCCATACATCCCGACTCCTGAAGGAAGGGTTCACTTCGCTGGAGAGCATACATCAACAGTACCTGCTTGGATTGAAGGGGCCATTCAATCCGGCATCAGGGTTGCACATGAAGTGACGAATCTTCCAAGAACTTTCGATGTGCCTTAATAAATGATGGGATCGTTTACTTTTTTTGACCATGTTGCATTCAATCAACTAATGAGCCTTGACAAAAAACCTTTCCATCCAATAAAAAATCAAAAAGGTGTCGGAATGAGAACATTCCGACACCTTTTTGCCTACAAACTGAAAACTTCCCATTTGTAAGGTTTTTCATTCTTATGATGCCTGCTCATTTATGGAATGTTCGCCTTTACCCCTGACAATTCACTTCACCCCTCCTTTTGAACTAAAGTCTATGATCCTGATAATTAATATCAGCTTTACTGAAAATCCCATCCCATTTCTGCTTATGTTTCTCCCAAAACTCCGGATGCTGATTTTCCACATACTGAAATAATCCAGCCACCCCTGTTTTATATTCATGCTGTAATTTGTCTACGATTCTCTCGACATCCTTCTCAACTTCAGCCTCGGCAATATGCTCAATCTCTTTTAAATAGGTTTCATTAAATGAGTTTTCCTTGCTATACCAATCTTCCGAAAGTCTTGCTGTGTACCAGACCTTAATATTAATCATCAAATGATTCCCGTTCAATTTTGTCGTGGTTTTCCTCCTTGTCCTTATAAGCACTTCAACACTTAAAGGCTTACCGTGTAAAAAAGATCCTGCGACCCATCTTTCATAATAATCATCCGGTGACTGCAGTAACATCGTGATTGTCGCCGGTGCCATCAACGCAAATGGTGAGCCGTCACCCATCATGACCACCCTTCCCTCCTGCAGTGCCGCCAATACTTTATCCGGACGCTCCGTATTCTGGATCTGTGGGAAAGATATATACGATGTATCTTCAATTAATTCTTCAAGCATTCCCGTGTCTTGAAGATCAGTAGCTTTCACTCCTTCTATCCGTTTATTCACTTCTTTTAGCAAAGAATCGCTTGCTTTTCCGTAATAGATCCATGCAAAATCCCGCTTTTCAAACGTCCCTGTGTTTGACAATAAGGTTAGGGTGGTTTGAATATTGCCTTTTCAAGCCGATATTTTCTTGAAGAAACTTTCGATAAACCCGATTTTCGGTCCATGGACAACCCTTTCTGTTGAAGGTTCACCCAGTGTACGGGTTTTTTCCTTTTCCAGATTCAAGACATAACCATTCGCTATCCCGTTCCATTGACAAATACAAATAATCCTGAGCAGGGAATGAGTACCTATTTTAAAACAACATCATCCTGCATATCCAATTCTGTATGCAAGGGTTTACTTTTCATGGCGAACTCCTTTGGTTAATGAGTTTATTTTCAGTTTCCTCTTTTTTAAATTTTTTTATTTGATAAGGAAATCTTGATAGGGTTTTTTAATGAATCCCCTTTCCGAAACGAGCACCATGGGCAAACTAAAATGGTTAATATGTAATTAATTTGCAAATGCTAGGATAATAAGCTTTAGTTTAGAGGTGACAACATTGTTTAACCGTAGAAAGTTCAAAAAAAAAGACATTCAACATTATGTCAAAAATGACGAATTTAAAAAAACTTCGGACGTAAGGGACCTATTCAATTCCCTTTCTTCATCCAATGATTTCATAAACCATCAAGGAACATATAATGGCGTCGGCTATTGGGTATCGTTTTATCGCTCTTTAATTGATGCACAGCAACTTCACGAAAGTGTTCTTTCTGTCATACCAACTCTGAAAACGATAAATTTGGAGCAAATTAAAGAAAACGTTCCTATTGAAAATACGCTTATAACCAGTACCAAAGTTGTAATCGAAGAAAGGATCATGAGAGGCGAAATTGCCATTCGTTTAGATGGAAATCTTGATGAATGCCTATTAATCAATGTTGCGGCCCAACGAGGCAGGCAAGTTAATAAACCTGAACTTGAATTTGGAATCATAAGTGCTCAAGAAGCTTTTGTCGAGGATATTGATATTAATCTGAATCTAGTCAGAAAAAGGCTGCCTATCCCAGGGTTACAAGTAAATGAAAAGACTGTAGGGTCCTTGTCTAAAACGAAAGTGGCAGTGTTATCGATAGAAGGGATTGTTGATCAGGAAAATGTTGATAATGTTATACAAAGGATCAATGACGTAGAGTTTGATGAAATATTGGACGGGTCACATCTCGCGCAAATGCTATATGATAATTCAAATACCTTATTTCCCCTTTTTCTAAATACGGAAAGGCCTGATCGCATCGCAGGTGCATTGGCAGAAGGTAAAGTAGCCTTGTTAATCGATAGGTCGTCCTCTGTACTTATTACTCCAACCATATTGTTGGAATACTTTATCACCATGGAAGATTATAATATGCCTTGGATTCCGGCATCTGCTTTCCGTTTATTAAGGATATTTGCGGTGGCTTTTTCCATATTTGCAACTCCCATTTATGTAGCCGTGCTGACCTATCATTATGAACTGATTCCTAAAGATTTGTTGGAAACGATCGTCACTTCAAGGAACTTAATTCCTTTTCAGCCTTTAATCGAAGCGTTATTCTTAGAGATTTCCATTGAGTTATTACGTGAAGCGGCAGCCAGGCTGCCAACAAAGGTAGGTCAGACATTAGGTATCGTCGGCGGTATCGTTATCGGTCAAGCGGCAGTTGTAGCTGGTCTGACCAGTAATATCTTATTAATCATCGTTGCCCTCTCGGCTTTGGCATCATTTGTTACTCCTATTTATAAAATGGGGAATGCCATTCGGTTACTGCGATTCCCCTTTTTAGTGGGGGCCCAAATTTGGGGGGGACTTGGCATTATCCTAACGGCCGTGTTTTTGATGACCCACCTTATCAAATTAACATCAATGGGACACCCGTACCTTGAACCCATATATCCATTTCGCATCCAAGATTGGAAAGATAGCTTTGTTCGGCTTCCTTATAATCTTTTTAAATCCAGACCTGAAAATTTACATCCTGATGATAAGTCCAGACAGCCAACGCCAAAAAAAGCGAAAATCAAAAAAAATGATTTTAATGAATGATTTAAATGAGGGTCCTATATGAACCAAGTAGAAGTTAATGAAAATTATAAGGTATCACCGTTCTATGTGTTTTTTTTAGTGCATTCCATGCAAACGGGAGTAGGCGTTTTAAGTTTTCAAAGAGTTTTAGCAAAGTCGGCGGGAACGGATGGCTGGATTTCGATACTACTTGCCGGATTGATCGTTCATATATTGATTTGGATCATATATAAAATATTAAGTATCGTCCCAGGTGATATCATTTCTGCCAATAATCATGCATTCGGAAAATGGATTGGGAATTTTTTCAGTCTATTATTCATTCTTTACTTTTTGATCCTTGGAATGAATATGATTATCAGCTATATAAATGTCATACATGTATGGATGTTTGCAGAGGTAGCTTCTTGGGCGTTTACAGTGGTTTTATTGCTTTTGATTTATTATATAAATACGGGAGGCTTCCGTACAATTACGGGAATTGCCTTTTTAAGCGTCATTTTGTCTTACTGGATTTTCTTTGTCCTATTCTATGCCATTAAATACTCTGAATTCACCAATTTGCTCCCTATATTCGACCACAACCTATTGGATATACTGAAGGGAACCAGAAGTACTTCCTTAACTATGCTTGGTTTTGAAATGATCCTGATGTTTTATCCGTTCATCAAAGATGCTAAAACTTCACAAAAATATGCTCATGGAGGGGCCTTAACAACAACCTTATTAACCGTATTCATTTATTTAGTTTCACTGATTTTTTATTCACAAAAACAGTTGGAACTGACTATATGGCCGACACTTACAATGACCAGCATTGTCGAATTACCTTTTATTCAGCGATTTGAATATATAGAAATTTCTTGGTGGGCCATTTTTGTCATACCAAACATGACCATCTGCTTGTGGGCTGCCAGCAGGGGTGTCAAGCGCATATTCAACGTTCAGCAAAAGTATCCATTATGGGCAATGTCCATCATTATCCTGCTCACAAATATATTTGTTTTTGATCAAGATTCCCTATATATATTGAATAAAATAATCAATCCATACGCCGTGCTCTTCCTTGCATTATATTTGCCTCTTCTTTTAATCATCATTTATATAAAGAAAAGGAGGAAACGTTTATGAGAAAATTATTCATTGTCATCTTGGCTTTTCCCCTCCTTTGCAGCTGTGCCCAGCCAAAAGTGGTTGATGAAGTCAATATGGCCCAAGCCATTGGCTACGATATACGAAAGGATAAAATAATCGAAGGAATGTTCGTTATCCCTATCTTCCAACAGGACAAGATGGGGATGTATCAAATCTTAACTGGAACATCGACGACAACGAGTGATGTTCAGGCTATCGTATCCAAAAAAGCGGATAAGCCGGTAATGCTTGGACAGACACGCATCTTTTTATTTAGCGAGAAAATCGCACATGAAATTGGAATGACAGAACTGACCGATTATCTCTACCGTGAGCCTCAACTGGGAAACAGGGTCATTTTGGGCATCGTTGAAGGAAAGGTCAAGGATTTCATAAATACCAAACCACCAAATACGAATGTAAATATTGGAGTCTTTTTATCGGATTTAATTAATCAACAAATTGAAACAGGGAATGGTCCGGAAACAAACCTCCATCTTTTTTTAAGAAACTCCCTGGAAGCTGGCGGAGATTCGTTTCTTCCTTTATTTAAAATAATTAATAAAGAAGCTGCAGTTTCAGGAGTTGCCTTGTTTCATGAAAATAAAATGGTCAGTAAAGTTCGAACGGATGATATGTTCATTTTCAAGACATTAGTTCAATTTCATAAACGGGGGATTTACAAGTTCCAATTAAAAGACAAGCAGAAAAGTGATATCGTAGTAGAAAGTATCCGAAGCGGTTCAAACTATGAGGTATCCAACTCCGAGCGAAATCCGTCCATTACGATTAAGCTCAAAATTAAAGGACAAATTAAAGAATCAATGCGAAGTGACAATCTAACCAATAAAAAGATGATAAAAAGGATTGAAAAGGATATGGAAACTTCCTTAAACAGGCAGGCAAACCGTCTTATTAAAGATTTTCAGAAAAAAAACATTGACCCGATTGACTTGAAGGGAAAATATCACGCCAAAAATAAAAAAATGACCTATGAACAATGGAGAAAGATCTATCCCATGATGGACATTAAAGTAGAAACCAAAGTTGACATCCTCCAAACCGGGGTCTCTGAATAATCAAGAGGGAATACTATCGAAGTCAATTGCCTGTTTGTTAAGGCTTCTATGCAGTCAGTAAGTAACCATACTCTGTTTAATCTCTAAAATAGTCAAAGCTAGGATACCCATATCTAAACTTCCGTTGACATTTCCATTAAAAAGAGACAGGAATCCATTCCTGTCTCTCGTTCGTTTTAATTAATCATGAAAATTCGTTCCATCCGCCACTTCTTTAACAATGCCTGCATTGATGACAAAGTCCCCAAAATGCTCTCCTTGCTGACGTTCTTTCGCATAACGGGAAAGAAGTACACGCAACTCATTTAAAATCTCTTCTTCACCGATGTTTTCACGGTACATTTTGCTTAGCCTGCTTCCATCAAATGCTGCACCGAGATACATATTATATTTGCCAGGTGCTTTACCTATAAAACCAATTTCTCCAAGTGCATGCCGGGCACAGCCATTCGGGCAACCGGTCATGCGGATCGTGATTTCTTCGTTCCTCAGCCCGTTTTCATCAACGATGGTCTCGACTTTATCAAGCAAAACCGGCAAATAACGTTCTGCTTCTGCCATTGCCAAACCGCATGTTGGAAGCGCCACGCATGCCATCGAGCTACGTCGGAGTGCTGAATGGTGTGCACCGTCCGTCAAACCGAATGTTTCGAGCAATTCAACGATCTTTTTCTTTTTCTGGCTTGATACATTGGCAATAATCAGGTTTTGATTGGCCGTCAAACGGAAATCACCCGTATGAATCTTAGCTATTTCGCGCAAACCGGTCATCAGTTTGTAATCATTGATATCGGCAATTCGGCCACCCTCGACAAATAGTGTAAAATGCCATTTTCCTTGAATGCCTTTTTCCCAGCCATAGCGGTCACCATTATTGTCGAAATGAAAAGTTTTCGCTTCCTCCAGTTTCCAGCCTAGACGGTTTTCCAGCTCAGTCTTTACCACTCCGAGTCCAAGCCTGTCAACCGTATATTTGAACCGGGCATTTTTCCGGACGGAACGGTTTCCGTAATCGCGCTGGATCGTAATGATTTTTTCCGCCACATCCAGTATTTGGTCAGGATTACAAAAGCCAATTATTTTGGCCAGTTGGGGATATGTCGCATTGTCACCGTGGGTCATTCCCATACCTCCACCGATCGCCACATTAAAACCAACGAGTTTTCCACTTTCAACAATTGCTATGAAGCCAAGGTCCTGGGAGTAAACATCAATGTCATTGGATGGAGGAACCGCAATGCCTATTTTAAACTTCCTTGGCAAATAAAGCGGTCCGTACATTGGTTCAACTTCTTCCAATTCAGGTGTTCCGACGACTTTTTCTTCATCAAGCCAGATTTCATGGTACGCCCTTGTACGTGGCAATAAATAATCACTCAATTTTTTCGACCATTCATATACTTCCGAGTGGATTTCGGATTGAAATGGAATCGAATTACACATTACGTTCCGGTTTACATCTCCGCATGCAGCAATTGTATCCAGCATGGACGCATGAATTTCCTGAATCGTTTTTTTCATATTCCATTTTAAAATACCATGCATTTGAAATGTCTGTCTTGTTGTCAATTTCAATGTACCGTTACCATATTTCTGAGCAAGGTCATCCATAACAAGCCATTGAGAAGGCAAAGCAACCCCACCTGGCATGCGGACACGCAACATGAACTGATAAGCAGGCTCAAGTTTTTGTTTTTGACGTTCATTGCGCAAATCCCGGTCATCCTGCAAATAGCTGCCGTGATGTTTCATTAATCGATTGTCATCATCTGGAATCCCGGCGCTGATCCGATCCTGCATCACTTCTCCAAGTGTTCCTCGCAAATAATCACTTTTTTCTTTAATTTGCTCAACATCACTAGGCGGGCCTTCTGGTGCTTTTAATAGTGGGTTCACCATGTCGTTATCTCCTTTTCATCCAAATTTCAGTAAACATCACGTTGATAACGTTTAGCCTGTTGCATTTCGTCAAGATAAGCTTGCGCAGCAGCATGGCTCATCTGACCTTCTTTTTCAATGATCTCAATTAGCGTATTATGGACGTCATGTGCCATGTTTTTCTCATCGCCGCAAATGTAAACCGCTGCCCCTTGTTGAAGCCATTCGTATAATTCCCTGCTGTGCTCGAGCATCCGGTTTTGAACATACACTTTTTCAGCCGCATCACGGGAAAAGGCAACATCCATTTTCGTAAGTACACCTGTTTTCAACCACTTTTGCCATTCAGTCTGATAGAGGAAATCCGTGACGAAATGCTGATCACCGAAAAAGAGCCACGTTTTCCCATTCGCTTCCGTTTCTTCGCGATCCTGGATGAAGGATCTAAACGGAGCAATGCCCGTTCCAGGTCCAACCATGATAATAGGCGTGTCTGGGTTCTTAGGCTGCTTGAAGTTCTGGTTATGCTGGATGTAAACGGGCAGCATGTCCCCGGTCTGTATTCGGTCCGCACATAAAATGGAGCAGACACCTTTTCTTGGACGACCGTGACTTTCATACCGGACAGCACCGATTGTCAAATGCACTTCATCCGGATATGCGGATAAGCTATTCGCAATTGAATATAGTCGTGCAGGCATTTTCCGGAGTATGGATACGAACTCTTGCGCCGATTCGCCCCAAGAGCCAAAATCACGGATAAAATCAAGCAAATCACGGCCCTCACGATATTCTTTTAGTCTTTCTTCATTACCAGGTAATAAAATCTCCTTTAAATCCTCGTTACCTGAAAGCTGGGCCGCTCGCTCAAGGAGAGATTTTGTTAAAACCGTAATTTCAAAATCGGAGATGAGCGATTCCCTTAGCTGACGGAGTTCTCCCTGCTTATTGATCTTCACGGTTTCTCCAGGGTCCAAATTGAGTTCCAAAAGAAGCATATCCACTAAATCCGAATCATTTTTCGGATAAATACCAAGGCTGTCACCAGGTTCGAATGTAAGGCCAGAGCCTTCAAGTGATAACTCGAGATGATGTGTCTCTTTATTAGAGCCACGGCCGTTCAAGTTTATTTTTTCCAGCACTTCCGCTTTAAACGGATTTGTCCTGGAATAAGTGTTTTCACCTGCTGAAGGTATCGCTACGGGAACTGCAGCATCAGTACTGCCTTGCGCTTCACTTAAACTGGAAATGACTCCTTCCAGCCATTCTGCCGCCGGCTCATCATAATCAAGGTCACAGTCCCTTCGCGGAAATAGTCGTGTCCCGCCAAGTTCCTCCAACCGTTTATCAAATTGTTTTCCTGTTTCACAGAAAAACTCATACGAGCTGTCCCCAAGCGCCAATACTGAAAAGCGGAGACCTTCAAGGCTTGGTGCTCTTCTGCCATGGAGGTACTCATAGAAGGAAAGCGTATTATCCGGCGGATCTCCTTCTCCATGCGTGCTTACGGCAATAAGGAGATTTTGGACTTTTTTCAAATTGTTGACTTTAAAGTCATTCATGGATGAAATGGCAACCTGAAAGCCATTACCCTCAAGTTTTCTCGCCGCATTTTCCGCCAGCCCTTGAGCATTGCCAGTCTGTGAACCATAAAGAATGGTAATATCTTTTGAAAATGTCTTCCCGCTGCCTAGGTCCTTCATTACCGGGGCACCGGCTGTTCCAATATTCGAAACGGATAAAGATCCGGTCAGATAACCGCTCAACCAAATTTTTTGTGTTTCTGTCAAACTAGGCAGAAGACTGTTAAGAAGCTCTGCCTGTTCATGATTAAAGGGACTGTTCATTTCCTGAAGTTGCACGATTTCCACCTCTCAAAAGGATATAAACTTATCTTAGTTGACTCTTATATACAACGAGTGGGCTTAATATTTATTTCCATTCATTTAATTAACTCGCTTACTCCTATAGACCAAGTCGGTTTTAACTGAAAAAAAATTAGAATTACAGTTCATACAGGAATGGAACACTTCTTCAAACCACGATACAAATAAAAAATAAGGTTATAAAGGACGATAGCCTTCCCCAGCCTAAACTCTTCCTAAAATAAGTTTCTCATTAACTTTACTGGAAGGTACATCATTAGTAAAATATATATAATTTATTGCAACTATTAAGAATATTAATAATAAGGCGGGATTCTTATGTACTATGATGCTTTAAAAACATTTGTGACCCTTGTAGAAGTCAAGAATTTTACAAAAACAGCAGAAATCCTTCTTATGTCGCAACCAAGTGTTAGTTTGCACATTAAAAAATTAGAAGAAGAGTTCCAAACCAAATTATTTCTCCGCTCTCCTAAGTTCCTAAAAGTCACCTTAACAGGAGAAATTCTTTACGATCGGGCTAAACAAATGATCACAATCTATGAACAGACCCGAGAGGACATTCAGGAACATGATAAGTCCATTAAAGGCGAATTAAAGATTGGGGCAAGTTTTACAATCGGAGAATATATCCTCCCTTCGTTACTCATTGACCTTCAAAAGGACTATCCTGAGCTTGAACTTCAAGTTGTAATTGGAAACACCGAAGAAATCGTTCAAGCCGTTCGGCTATACAAAGTGGATATTGGTTTAATCGAAGGTCAAACTAATGAAAAAGAGCTTTCCGTACACCCCTTTATGCAAGATGAGCTATTCGTTGTTTCTTCAAATGATCATGAACTTTCTTATAAAGACGAAGTGGTGATTACTGATCTACATGACCAAGCATGGGTAACCAGGGAAGTTGGATCTGGTACACGTGAGTACCTTAACCACGTCATACGCACTAATGGTTTGAAAATTAAATCGATACTGACGATAAGCAGCAATCAAGGAATTAAAGAAACACTTATAAAAAACGGCGAAGGGCTGGCTCTCCTTTCCCAAAGTGTCATTGAAAGGGATGTACAAAATAAAATCCTTTCTATCATTCAGTTAAAAAATGAATCCTTTAATAGAACTCTTTCATACGTTTATTCACCGATTATGGAAGATAAAAAGAATGTTAAAACTTTTATAACTGAATTAAATAAAAAATGGCCAATGAAAGCAAAGCCGATAGTATGATCATTACGAAAGATGCAGTCCTGTGAGAAGTACATGCTGGGGAACCTTATGAAGGAAACCTTGGTTGCTTCTGTACTCTGATTGCATTTAAAGTCCTTAATGATCGGAGTGAAAAATTGGATATGTGCAGCTAAATAGGAAGTGCGCATTGTCATACCGCTTGGGATACTTAAAGTTTTGTTCGGCACTCCGTACGATTTTCATGCAAATGTTTGGTTAATCGTTTTAATGACGCGACTAAGAGTTCCAGTGGTAACCGATGGTTAATGGAGGATCAGACGGAAGTGGACTGTATCCACTTCCTAACATAACAAAATGATAATGTTATAATCTAAATAGCTGTATGTAATACATATAGATCGCTACTGACTTGAAAACCCTCCGAAATAAGCTAACCTTTTCCTATGATGATATGGATCAGGTAGAAAATTATAGTTTGGCATATTACCCCAATTCCCTGCAACTAAACCTTCACAATCTCATTAGCGGAAACCAAAAAACCCCGATTTTAGGAGAAAAGGTAAGGAATTTTTGCTTTTAATAGAATTAGAAAAAGTACTTACTTATTCAATAAAAGCCCTCTTTAGCTGACTGAGTGTTATACAAATAACAAATTTCATTTCATAGTATTCTCTTTTTGGTACACATACTCAATAAATGCATTAACAACTTCCTTATATTTTTGCTCGACTTTTTGTTGATCAACTGTTTGAATTTGTCGTTCTTTCATAATCCACTTACCATCAATCATTACATGTTTGATAGAATCTTCTTTTAAGTAAAGTAATAAATTATGCAGCAATGTAGAATAATGCTCTGTTTCGAGTGATGGTAAAAGAAAATCTTCTTTTTTAATAAATACAAGGTCTGCTTTATAACCTTCTTGAATTTGTCCATGAAGCTATACTAACTCCAAAGATAGTCTTCTTGTATCTATTTATGGTCCATAAAAAATCATAAATAGCATTAGAAAAATGTTAAATACTAACAATATCTTACCAAAGAGATTTTTAATGGCTAAAACAGAAAATACAATAGAAATTAAGAATGAAAAAATTGCGAGTTTTGGTGAAAAATACACAATGTCTAAAATGCCTATCATAGGAAAAAACAAAAATAAAATGCTAACAAATATAAATATCATTGAAAAAAGTAATGCTATCGTGATGTAAATATAAGTTCTGACTTTTTTCAGTTGTTGTTTCTCATAACTATTATCAACCATTTTATCCTCCTAATATTAATTTTTTTAATCAACCTTTACCTAATACTATTCTTTATCTGAACAATAAAGACCTTCTTCAATTATCCTACCCCTTTAGCCATTCAGGAAGCGCAAAAATCAGCGCTTCACCACAGAGAATGAAAATTGATCTCTATGTGATAATGTTGTAATGGCTGGAGAAGAAGGTCGTTGAACTATGGTGCCTTTGAGCCCATTCGTTAGTTTGACTCCGACGACCATTGTGGACCACCGACTGTTGCGCCCTATATGGGTAGGACTCAGGGGAGATTGATCCTTTTTTGGTCGTTGCGCTAGCCTCTACTTAATTTACTATACTTGGAGGTTTTTGTTTAACGATTTACCAAACTCAATCAGATCACTCATAAGGCTCAGCCTTTTTTTAAAAAGCGTTTTTACTGGGTCTATTTTGTTAAGGTGGGAGTTTAAGTGTATTAATCACAAACTTAGCTGGTTTTGTTTAAAAAAGAGAGATGTGCTCAATACTAATTTTCATTAATTACAGGAATGCTACCCCTTTAGTTCATAACAAAAAGGTTGCCTCATCAACTTCTATTATTGGAGTAAAACACCCGTTAGCGAAATAAATAAAAACTTTTAGCTTCTAACGAATACCGAATATTCCATTGGATTTTCGAATCCTAATCTTTCAGCCAGCTTTATCGACGCAAAATTGTTAACATCACAGTCCCAATTGGGTTTCAAATTTCTTTCAATACAATGTCCAATGAATATTTCTGCAACATTTTGAGCCAAGCCCATTCCTCTATACTTATTTTGAGTTGCAATATCAATTTCAGCAAATTGTGATGAACTAAATATTGATGTACACTCACTTACAACGCTATCATTATGTAACAAACAATAACCAAAACCATTCTCTAGAAAATTTGATACTGAACCCCAATATTCATTATAATAAGATTCATTAAATTCCAGACTTTCAGTAATTATTTTTTCATCTATTCTCTTTACTATAAAATCTTTAGGGACTTTTTCCTTTTTTATTGCTGCATATGTATCCTTATTAAAATGAAAAGAATATCTGTGCATTTGTCTTAACTCTTTTTCAAACAATTTATTTATAACTTGATCCCACTCTTTTGATGGAGAAAACAAAGTGAATCGCTTTTTATCATTTTTTCTACTTCTATAAATCTCTAAAAATATGCTGTCAAGATCATTGTTCATTTCGTCTCCACCGACAACAAAAAGACCTGAATCAGTACCAACTAAAACTGTTTTCTTTAATTCATCCATATAAACCTGTCCAGGAATAAAATTATTTAATACAGAGTAAGCAAATGTCGGATAAGTTTCTTTATCATTTTTTTTCAGTAAATTTATTACCTTCTCAAATTCATTATTCATACACTGGTTCCCCTTTTGTTTTAACTATTCCTCAAACTTTTGTACTTTCCTTCTTCTAACTTGCCCCGAGTTCTTAATGAAAAGAGTTCCGAGCAACCTCCCTTATTGAAGAAATCTTATTTTTTACAAGAAAAAATCAAGAATAGTGGAATTCTCATTCGACGTTTATATTCACTTTCACTGCTAAATTCCTCAACTCTTGGAGTGCCTTCTCTAATATCTTCAATATTGAATCCAGCTAGCTTTAAAAGTTGATAATATTCTTCAAAAGTTCGATGATATTTAACAACCCTTTTATCAATCCAGGGTTCTATTCGTTCGCCACTATTAAAATAATCATCCACGATCCAATCTGCTTTTGAAGAAGAAGCTGCTGCACTTTTTATTGATGAAGTTAATACAGGATGCTGAACACTAAATATAAATTTCCCATTACTTGCAAGGGAACCATGAACTTCTTGAAATATATCCTTTAATTCTGCTAAATAATGTAGAGCTAAACGTGAGACAACTAAATCATAATTTTCTGATTGAAAATTCCACGTCTCCATTGAAGAAAGATGCACATTACCCTCTGTCCCATTTAGGTTTTTAGTAGCTTCCCTAACCATATTTACTGAACCTTCTACACCGTCATACGAGATACATCCTTTTTGTAGAAGTTCAACACCAAGTTTAGCCTCACCACACCCTAAATCTAACACCCTTCTTCCTACTACATCACCAATAAGTTCTAGCAATATAGGCTTTTCAATAATATTGTTTGGACTTTCTTCACGATTTCTTCTGGTGATATAATTCTCGAAAAATTTATCATCATTGTAAGCTGATGCACCTCTGTATTCCATTAAATTACCTCCCCAAAGATAACCAATCATATCAAAAAAATCGATTTTATAATTCCTTAACTTTTTATCGAAAAAGTCACATTTGTTGAACTAACCAGCCCTTATAATTGCATAAGGAAAAGAAGCTGCTGATCAGCTCCTGATAATGAAATAAAGCACCCGTTTTTCCATATGGAAAAGGATTGCCACAGCAACCGCCTTGTTAAACTCAAGAATCCATTAGAAACAGAGCAGAATTAGTTGTGAGCGGCATTTCGTCTATACCAATCCTCTAATGACATCTCTCCAAAGGATTCCTCAAAGTCCAATCTTAAAGGAGCAATCAATTCAAGAGAATTTCCGTCTGGGTCATTAAAATAAATAGCTGCGTGAGCTTGTGGATTATTATCGAGAACTAAAGGTTGTTGTTCTTCAGTTAAGTCAAAGGTTGTACGAATTTCGATTCCTTTACTATTTAACCAATCTTTTGCTGAAGTCATCATGTCCTCTATATCTATTTGTAAAGCTACATGTCGTATTGAAGGATGGTACGGAATTTCTACCTGGTTTGTTTCCCATAGACCGAGCCAACTTTTACCTTTCTCAATCCAGAAGAAAGCTACTTTATCACTTTGATATGCAATTTCTAAATCTAACTTTTTATAAAATTTTATTGAGTTTTCAAGATTACTTACAGGTAAATGTGCCTCGTAAAGACCTTTTATCATTTCTCGTCCCACCTCGTTATGATAGCTATAAATTCCTTATTTTTACTGTAACACACTAATATTTGGAATCTCCAGATATAAGCCTGAATCAAGCTACATTTATAATCGTAGTTTTTGAGTTAAAACAGAATTTTGTTGAACTAGCCTGCCCCGTTTGTTGCAATCGAGTAGAGGGAAAATAAATGTATTATTTTCGCCCCTCTCACAACACCGTACGTACGGTTCGCGTATACGGCGTTTCAATTTATATCACAG
>NZ_JBNNOR010000018.1:0-71203 GCF_050274955.1 Peribacillus sp. NPDC006672 | reverse complement strand
GTCAGAGGTGGAAGCGTGGCGACATGTGGAGCTGACTGATACTAATAGATCGAGGACTTAACCAACGCTTTTTAAAAAATGAAATACCTTCTTATATTATCTAGTTTTGAAGGAATGAAAATTCTTCAAAAATGAATATAGTCTGGCAGTGATGGCGAAGAGGTCACACCCGTTCCCATTCCGAACACGGAAGTTAAGTTCTTCAGCGCCGATGGTAGTTGGGGGTTTCCCCCTGTGAGAGTAGGACGTTGCCAGGCTATTCATTTAAATCTTTAAATGGGTTTTAGGAAACATTATATTATTCCGCAGTAGCTCAGTGGTAGAGCATTCGGCTGTTAACCGAACGGTCGTAGGTTCGAGTCCTACCTGCGGAGCCATATGCTTCCATAGCTCAGTAGGTAGAGCACTTCCATGGTAAGGAAGAGGTCAGCGGTTCGAATCCGCTTGGGAGCTTCCCAATCTATCTATGTACACAAAATAGTCCGGCCCGTTGGTCAAGCGGTTAAGACACCGCCCTTTCACGGCGGTAACACGGGTTCGAATCCCGTACGGGTCACCATTCTTAATTCATTAATCTGGAGGATTAGCTCAGCTGGGAGAGCATCTGCCTTACAAGCAGAGGGTCGGCGGTTCGATCCCGTCATCCTCCACCATTTTAATCTTATTTGCCGGTGTAGCTCAACTGGTAGAGCAACTGACTTGTAATCAGTAGGTTGGGGGTTCAAGTCCTCTTGCCGGCACCATTTACAACCATATATTGCGGAGGGGTAGCGAAGTGGCTAAACGCGGCGGACTGTAAATCCGCTCCTTTGGGTTCGGCAGTTCGAATCTGCCCCCCTCCACCATTTTAATAAAATCCTGTGGATCAGTTATATATTCTCTTTAATAGGGAAATATATGATTACCACCTTTTTATTTTGCTGAATAATAATTATTACATATCAATATTGGGCTATAGCCAAGCGGTAAGGCAACGGATTTTGATTCCGTCATGCGAAGGTTCGATCCCTTCTAGCCCAGCCATTTGCGGAAGTAGTTCAGTGGTAGAATACAACCTTGCCAAGGTTGGGGTCGCGGGTTCGAATCCCGTCTTCCGCTTAATATATTTTAAACCCCTTAGGGGCCTTAGCTCAGCTGGGAGAGCGCCTGCCTTGCACGCAGGAGGTCAGCGGTTCGATCCCGCTAGGCTCCACCATCAACTACATACACCAAAACTTACGTCTTAAGCCAAAATGGTTTAAGACTTTTTTTTGTTTATACGCATTGTTGGGGTAACCACTCCCTAGAAGCTTTTTTATAGGAAAAAGTATGAGATAGAAAAGAGTGATGCATCTTTATAAATGTAAATGTTTAGTTGAACCACTCGTCATATACGATGTAAAATGGTGGAAAGGGGGAGTTGTATGTCTATTCAGAAAATATCCGTCATTGGATTGCCTATGGACCTTGGTCAATCGAGGCGAGGGGTGGATATGGGACCTAGTGCCATTCGCTGCGCAGGGATTTTCGAGCGTCTTGAACAGTTAAATATAGAAGTAGAGGACTTAGGAGATATCATTGTAGGACGACCTGGAAATGCAAATAAGCCTGGGACAAATCTGAAAAACTTACCGCTTGTTGCAAAGGGGAACACCCTGTTAGCTACAAGAGTTGATGAAATAATAGAAGGCGGTTCTTTTCCACTTGTATTGGGTGGAGACCATTCAATTGCTATAGGAACACTGGCGGGAGTCGCAAAGCACTATGAAAATGTAGGTGTAATTTGGTACGACGCACATGGGGATTTAAATACGGAAGATACTTCGCCATCAGGGAATATACATGGTATGCCGCTTGCTGTCAGTATTGGGATTGGACATCCGGATCTAATCAATATCCATGGTTCCGCTCCAAAAGTGAAACCAGAAAACATCGTAATAATTGGAGCAAGGTCATTGGATGAAGGGGAAAAAGAACTTATACGTGATAAAGGGATTAAAGTATTTACGATGCATGAAATAGATCGCATGGGAATGACACGGGTCATGGAAGAGTGCATAGATTATTTAAGGGAAAGAACGGATGGTGTCCACCTTTCATTGGATTTGGATGGAGTTGACCCTGCAGATGCACCTGGAGTGGGGACACCGGTGATTGGTGGCATAAGTTATCGGGAAAGTCATTTGGCCATGGAAATGCTCGCGGAATCCAACTTGATTACATCAGCTGAATTCGTAGAAGTCAACCCCATTTTAGATGAGCGAAATAAAACGGCGATCGTTGCTGTGGCTCTAATGGGTTCGTTATTTGGAGAAAAGTTATTATAACTGAAAAAATAAAAGAAACAGTAACTGGCTTGTAATGGGTTACTGTTTTTTATATGCTAGAAGACGTAGGTTTATTATCCAGGGTGTATATTACGGAACATATCCATAAATAGATGGTTTCAATCGCATATCCATATTCACTTAAGAGCACGTCTGTCTGGGATACATCCATTTTTAGTTAAATGGATGTATTGGTTGATTAAAGAATCTAGTTTGCTGCTAACTTCAACAACTTCATTATCAACCATCGAAGAACGGGAAGCCAAAATCATCATTTTCTGTCTGTATTGTTCAATATGGTCTAAAATTTGTTCAGCAGTCATATAGAGATTCACTCCCTTGAATTTCAATTTCTTACTATATAGCCCTGTTTTTTTTTTCTTAAACATAAAATGTAAAACTTTGTTAAAATTAATGTAATGAATTTTTGAAACCTTTTAGCTTACGATTCGTAGTAATCGTATAGCCGCATGAGCGGGGGTAATACCGGAAAATGGATGCACTCATTAAAGAGAGAATTAATCAAGTATTAAAGGGAGATCATAATGCATTTGGGGAAATTGTCGAAATTTACAAGGACAAAGTTTTCCAGATATGTTTCAGGATGATCGGAAACAGGCAAGAAGCAGAAGATTTGGCACAAGAGGCATTTGTAAGGGCCTTCGTGAATATTCGCAGTTTCAATATACAAATGAAATTTTCGACATGGTTATACCGGATTGCGACTAACCTTTGTATTGACCGTCTTCGCAAGAAAAAACCAGATTACTATCTAGATGCAGAGGTGGCAGGAACAGAAGGATTGAATATGTATTCCCATGTTGCATCAGATATGGCGAAACCCGAGGAAGAGGTTGAATCTTTAGAACTACAGGAAACCATTCAAGTGGAAATAATGAAATTACCCGAGAAATACCGATCGGTAATCGTATTGAAGTATATTGAAGAGTTATCTTTGAAGGAAATCAGTGAAATACTCGATTTGCCAGTCGGTACGGTTAAGACGAGAATACATCGTGGTCGGGAAGCCTTGCGTAAACAACTACGCCATTTATAAAAAGAAGGTGAGAAAAATGAACTGCCATGAGGAAATCATTGAATATATGCATGATTATTTAGATGAGGACATCAAACCGGAGCACAAAGAAGTATTACGGGAGCACTTGCATAATTGTGCTGAATGCCGGGACTACTTTCATGAAATGAAAAAGGCGGTCGCGCTTGTACAAAGCACCTCCCATATTAAGGCCTCGGATGACTTTACAGCAAAAGTTATGGCTCAATTGCCAAAGGAAACGAAAACAACGGGCGCCAAACGTTGGTTCAAAAGCCATCCCTTCATGACAGCGGCAGCGATGTTCATCTTATTGATGACAGGATCTGTTTTTTCCACTTATAATCAGGACGAACATTTTTCAGTGTCAAAGCAGCCTAACTTAGTGGTCGAAGGTGAAACGGTGATTGTGCCTGAAGGTGAGACAATCAAGGGAAATGTAGTAGTTCAAAATGGTAACATTCAAATAGATGGTGAAGTAGAAGGCGATGTAACAGTCATAAATGGACATAAATATATGTCTAAGGCAGGGAATGTGACTGGGAGCATCAATGTTATTGACCAAGCTTTTGAGTGGATGTGGTATAAAGTAAAGGACACGGCAACCTCGTTGGTTCCTGCTAAAGAGGAAAAAAAGGAATAAGGTATATAAGCTGGGAGGAGGGCATCGTTTTCATACACGGTGACTTCGCTCAGCTTTATTTTTTAAAGGGAAGGGAACCATTTTGCATGATTCGTCCTTAACATGTAAATTTCTCACACTAGTTTTTAGATGTATCATTTAAAAAATGGTATACTATTAAGGTTATTACACAACGATTGTAATTGGTATTTGGAGTAATACTGACTGGAGGAAACAACATGTCTTTATCCAATTTGACTGTTTGGGACTATGTAGTAAATTTCATTGATATTCTCCTTGTATGGTTTGTGATATATAAATTGTTAACTATTATTCGAGGCACGAAGGCTATTCAGCTGCTAAAAGGAATTTTTGTAATTGTCATTGTAAAAAGCTTAAGCAACCTGTTTGGTTTCAATACACTTGGATGGTTAATGGCACAAGTCATGAATTGGGGAGTATTGGCGATTCTTGTCATTTTTCAACCTGAACTGAGAAGGGCACTTGAACAATTAGGACGCGGGAAGCTCTTTGCAAGGGGCACCGTTCCAGAAGAGAACCAGCAAGAGCGTTTAGTCGAAGAAATTCTAAAGGCGTCCACTTATATGGCGAAAAGGCGGATTGGAGCCTTGATTACGATAGAAAAAGGTACGGAGCTTGGGGATTATGTTGAAACGGGGATTCCTCTAAGATCCTATATTTCTTCGGAACTGCTCATTAATATCTTTATCCCCAATACGCCGCTCCATGATGGCGCAGTTATTTTACAAAATAACCAGGTGGCAGCCGCAGCTTGCTACTTGCCTTTATCAGAAAGTCCATTCATATCAAAAGAACTTGGCACGCGGCATAGGGCAGCCATCGGCATGAGTGAAGTTACGGATAGTCTTACGATTGTTGTTTCAGAAGAAACGGGAGGGATATCCGTCACTAAAAACGGGGAGCTCTACCGGGATTTGAATCAAGAATCATTTAGGGCCATGCTTACTAGCGAACTGGTAGTGGAGAACATCAAATCAACTTCCTCAAGCATCTGGAACTGGAGGGGGAAAAAGAATGGATAAGTTCACCAATAGTGCTTGGTTTATGAGAATTGTAGCTTTTGCCTTGGCAGCACTTTTATTCATTTCCATTAACTTTGAGATGGAGTCGGATAAAAAATCCCTTGGTTTATCGACGGCCCCTGAAATCAGTACGGAGACCATTGAAAATGTACCGGTTGAAGTGTACTATGACCGTGAAAATCTAGTGGTGAGCGGAGTCCCCGAAACGGTGGATGTTACTCTAAAGGGAGCAAAAAGTCTATTGATAAATGCGAAAAACCAAAGGAACTTTAAAGTTTACGTGGACCTTTCGGATCCTGAAATCTCAATGGGGAACAGAACTGTCACATTTAAAATAAGTGATTTGAATGAAAAGTTAGTGGCGACGATCGATCCTGAATATGCGGAAGTCAATGTTCAGGAACGGGTGACGCAGGAATTCAAAGTTGAAGCCGAGTATAACAACTCTTTACTTGAAGAGGGATATACCGCTGGCCAGCCAACAGTTAGCCCGAAAACTGTCAAAATAACGGGTGCTAAAGATGCGATTGAACAAATTTCCTATGTAAAGGCAAACCTTGAAATAAGTAAGGGACTTAACGAAACGGTGAACGGAAAGGCAACCGTTAAAGCCCTTGACCGGGACTTGAATAAGTTGGACGTGACGATTGAGCCCGCTTCAGTTGCCGTTTCCTTAAAAGTGAGCATTCCTTCCAAGACGGTGCCGATAGCACCGAAGCAAACTGGGAAGGCAAAGGATGGTATCAAGATCAAGAGTATAAGTGTCGATCCAAATGAGGTCACCTTATTCGGGTCAGAAACGAGCCTGGAGAAAATAAGTGAAGTAAATCTTCCTGTAAATATCTCGAAAATTGACGGTGATACAGAATTGGAACTCGATCTTACTAAACCGGAAAATGTACAAAAAATGTCCTTGGGTAAAGCAAAGGTCAAGATTCGCACAGAGAAAGTGGATGCGGATGAAGCGAATGCAGATCCAGTTGAAGAAGAGGAAAAACCGGAAACTGAAAAAAAACAAGAAGAAAAGGTAGTCGATAAAGAAGAACCGGCTGCCATTGAGTCTAAAACATTCAGCAATATAAAAATAGTGCCTGTGGGCATACAGGATGACCAAGAAGCCGAATTGGAAACTGATGTAGCAAGCATCACCTTGCTTGGTGAAGCGGATGACTTGAAGAAAATAACTAAAGAAGACATTAATCTTACAGTAGATGTAAGTAATTTAGATGAAGGTACGCATGATGTAGAACTGGTGGTAAACGCGCCTGCGGGAGTGACCTGGGAACTGGACTCTAAAATGGCTTCGGTCACCATTACTCAAAAAGACGAAGAGACATGACCTTCCTTTAACATCATTTAATTCAGTAACGATTCGAAGAAGGAGCGATAAAGATGGGTAAATATTTTGGAACAGACGGAGTTAGGGGTATAGCGAATAGCGAATTAACACCGGAGTTGGCATTTAAACTAGGCCGTTTAGGTGGCTACGTTCTTACTAGAAATACAGAAAAGCCCAAAGTGCTGATAGGGCGCGATACACGTATTTCTGGTGAAATGCTGGAAGGTGCACTTGTTGCCGGTCTATTATCCATTGGGGCTGAAGTGATGCGTCTTGGTGTAATTTCGACACCGGGAGTTGCATATTTAACAAAGGCCTTAAGTGCTGAAGCAGGTGTCATGATTTCAGCTTCGCATAATCCGGTAGCGGATAATGGCATTAAATTCTTTGGACCGGATGGGTTTAAGCTATCGGATGATCAAGAAGCGGAAATTGAAACACTCTTAGATTTGGAAAAGGATGAACTTCCACGCCCGGTTGGCGGAGATTTAGGCCATTTGAACGATTATTTCGAAGGAGGGCAAAAGTATCTCCAGTATTTGAAACAATCAGTGGATGAAGACTTTACAGGCATTCATGTTGCGCTTGATTGCGCACATGGGGCGACATCGGCCTTGGCCATGCATTTGTTTGCCGATCTTGATGCAGACATCTCTACAATGGGCGCATCGCCCAATGGATTGAACATTAATGACAAGGTAGGTTCCACACACCCTGAAGCACTTGCTGAATTCTTAAAAGAAAAAGGTGCGGATGTTGGACTTGCTTTCGATGGTGACGGAGACCGCGTCATTGCCATAGATGAAAAAGGAAATATAGTGGACGGCGACCAGATCATGTATATTTGTGCGAAATACTTGAAAGAAAATAACCGTCTGAAACAGGGAACAGTGGTTTCTACGATCATGAGCAACCTTGGTTTTTATAAAGGTCTTGAAGAGCATGGTATACAAAGTGCCCAAACGGCAGTAGGTGATCGCTATGTGGTGGAAGAGATGCGAAAAGGTGGCTATAACCTTGGCGGCGAACAATCCGGACATATCATTTTCCTGGACTATAACACGACAGGAGATGGCTTATTGACGGGTTTACAGCTTGTGAACATCATGAGTGACACCCAAAAAACCTTATCGGAGCTAGCTGGCGAGATGAAGAAATATCCTCAGACACTCATTAATGTCAGAGTTACCGATAAGCACGGTGTAACTGATAATGAAAAGGTACAGGAAGTCATTAAGGCAGTCGAAGGGGAAATGGCCGGAAACGGTCGTATTTTGGTAAGACCATCCGGTACGGAACCGCTAGTCCGTGTTATGGCTGAAGCACCGACTGCTGAGGAATGCACTAATTATGTAGATCGCATCGTCTCAGTTGTAAGAGCGGAAATGGGAATAAACGATTAACCAATCATATGCATAAAAGGAACGAAATTTCCTTTTATGCATATTTTTTATAAAGAAGTTCTTTTTCGCAGGTCAATGTAATAAAGAATTGACCTATGTCTCTTGTTTAAGGTATGATTATCCTGATTTACAACTCATTTTCTGAAAATGGTTGTTTCAAAAAGGAGGGCAGGCAAGGAGAAACGGATTTACAAAAGCGCCTGAACTAAGTCTGGTCGAGAAAAGGCTTAGTTGACGAGGAGGAGGTTTATCGAATGATCGGCGGATACCTCCCGGCTGAAGTGCACAGCCGCAGTAATTCCAATCTTAAAACAGTAGGGCAACTTACTGCACAAAGGATTGGAAATGCACAATGGGAAAAGTGCTTTAGGGCATTTCCTTTATAAAAATATATATCAGAGATGAGGGGGCAGGGATGCCCCCGTGCATTCCTGTTCCCTCAATCGTTTGGAGGAACAGAAATTATGTGTGGAATTGTTGGATATATTGGACTTAATGATGCGAAGGAAATTCTATTAAAAGGTCTTGAAAAACTTGAATACCGCGGTTATGACTCTTCAGGGATTGCTGTGAAAAATGATGCAGGCGTGACAATCTTTAAGGAAAAGGGACGAATTGCGGACTTACGTGGAGCCGTGGATGAAAACACTATTGCACATACTGGAATAGGACATACGCGCTGGGCGACCCATGGTGTGCCAAGCCGTGATAATGCCCATCCTCACCAAAGTAATTCAGGCCGATTGACTTTAGTTCATAATGGGGTCATTGAAAACTATGCGATTCTAAAACGTGAATATTTGAAGGATGTTGCCTTTAAAAGTGAAACGGATACGGAAGTCATCGTTCAACTCATAGAGAAGTTCGTAAACGATGGTATGGAAGTGGAAGAGGCGTTCCGTCAAACACTCACTCTATTAGAAGGCTCATATGCCATCGCCCTATTGGATGCTGAAAATGATGAAACCATTTTTGTCGCAAAAAATAAAAGCCCGCTGCTAATCGGCGTCGGAAAAGACTTTAACGTTGTCGCTTCGGATGCAATGGCCATGCTGCAAGTCACAGATCAATTCCTTGAACTGATGGACAAGGAAATGGTTATCGTGACAAATGAAAAGGTAACGATCAAGAACCTTTCCAACGAAGAAGTTATGCGTGCTCCATACACTGCTGAACTGGATGCAAGTGATATTGAAAAAGGTACGTATCCTCACTATATGCTCAAAGAAGTCGACGAGCAGCCAGCTGTCATACGTAAAATCATTCAAGCATACCAAAATGAAGAAGGTAAACTTGCAATCGATTATAGCATTACTGAAGCCGTAAGTGAGGCTGACCGTATTTATATCATTGCTTGCGGAACTAGTTATCATGCAGGATTGATTGGTAAGCAATTCATCGAAAAAATGACTGAAATTCCGGTTGAGGTCCATGTGGCATCGGAATTCACTTACAATATGCCGTTATTATCGAAAAAACCGTTATTCATCTTCATTTCACAAAGTGGTGAAACTGCAGACAGTCGTGCCGTGTTAGTGTCCATCAAAGCTCTTGGTCATAAAGCCCTGACCATCACGAACGTACCTGGCTCTACATTGTCACGTGAAGCGGATTATACACTCTTGCTGCATGCTGGCCCTGAAATTGCCGTTGCCTCAACAAAGGCCTACACAGCCCAAGTGGCAGTCTTATCCATCTTGGCGAATGTAACTGGCCAATTCCGTAACATGGAGTACGGTTTCGACCTTGTAAAAGAGCTTGGAATCGTTGCGACGGCTATGGAAGCCCTATGTGATTCGAAAGAAGAGATGGAAGACATCGCCCGTGAATATTTGTCCGTTACGAGAAACTGCTTCTTCATCGGCCGTTCCCTTGACTACTATGTTGTACTTGAAGGGGCGCTTAAACTGAAGGAGATTTCTTACATCCAGGCGGAAGGCTTTGCTGGCGGAGAGCTTAAACATGGGACGATTGCCTTGATTGAAGAAGGTACACCTGTCATAGCCCTTGCTACTCAAGCAGGCGTCAACTTAAGCATCCGTGGTAATGTGAAGGAAGTGGTTGCCCGCGGCGCCAACCCTTGCATCATTTCCATGAAGGGTCTGGAAGAAGAGGATGACCGTTTCGTCATCCCGGAAGTGAATGAATTATTAACACCCCTTATCTCTGTTATCCCGCTGCAGCTCATTGCATACTATGCTGCCTTGCACCGCGAATGTGACGTGGATAAACCACGTAATCTTGCAAAAAGTGTAACGGTTGAGTAAGTTGGAATGAATGCAATGTATGTTAGATAGACTTGAAATACAGTTTAACTGAAAACTGAGTAACTGCTTTTTGAAAATTTGAACACCCCGTTGGATATAATTATCCTACGGGGTGTTTTTTTATGTCAATAAGAACGGGAACCTCTAAAGTTGACAAGTGGATTAAAGAAGGCCGAGGAATAGGAATCAGTGTGCAATATAAATAAAGTCGTTTAATATAATCTATCAAAACTATCGATAGGTAATGGCAGCATCTTTAAGAGCATAATTAAAGATTTGGATAAGACGCTGGCTTACAAACAATTGATTTCCTATGGTGGATTGTAGAAAGAAATCCATACGGCACTTAATTTAGATGGTGTGGAAGATGGCGATTTAATATATATTGATGATGATACGGATGAGGGAAAATTACATTATTCAAAAAAAATTAATTTTAGGAGAGAAGGACATGGAAGTTTTTGCAGAATTTTTAGCGAAGATTGATAACCCGCAACATCGGGACCGAACGGAAGAAGTTTTGGCTTGGGTAATTAAGAAATATCCAAATTTAATGCCAAAAATCGCGTGGAATCAGCCTATGTTTACCGATCATGGCACATATATCATTGGCTTTAGCGTAGCGAAACACCATTTGGCTGTTGCCCCTGAAATAGCAGGGATTAAGTATTTCTCTGAGAAAATCGTGCAGGCTGGCTATGATCACACCAAGCAGTTGGTGCGTATCAAGTGGGATCGTCCGGTTGATTACTCATTACTTGAGAGCATGATCGAGTTTAATATTTGGGATAAGGCAGCCTGTTCAACTTTTTGGCGGAAATAAAAAAATTGGATTTTTTAGGGTGAAGTTAATTTTAATCAAGCTATATTCAAAACCAACAAATAGATTTTAAAAACAGCTGCCATTGCAGCTGTTTTTTATTACTATGGATTTAAAATCCTTAAAAATCACCAAATCTTTCACGGAATAGGAAGCAGAATGGTGAAAGTCGTTCCCTTTTCGAGTTCACTTTTCACGGATATGGTCCCTTCATGCATCTCAATAATCTTTTTCACGATGGATAGTCCTAAACCGCTGCCGCTTTTTGAGCGTTCCCTTGCCAGGTCGGCTTTATAGAATCGCTCGAATATATGAAACTGGTCCGTTTCGGAAATGCCAATTCCATTGTCGGATATCGTTATGGATGCTAGGTCATCAATCTGTTGTAACCGAATCGTGATTTTTCCACGATGGCGGGTGAATTTGATACTATTGTGTATTAAATTTGTCCATACCTGGCTCATTAAATCCTGGTCTGCAAAAATTGGAATCTTTTCTAAAGATATATCCAATTCGAGTTCTTTTTCCAACCACGTTGGTTCACAAGCCAAAATAATGGTTCGTATTTGCTGATCCAGCCGGAAATCTGCCCTTTCAAAAGGATGGTGCTCGGATTCAAGGGATGTAAGCTTTAGAAGGTTATCACTTAATTTAGATAATCTTCTGCTCTCTGTCTCAATTATATGAAGATAATGATTTCGTTCTTCTATTGTCAGCTTATTATATTGAAGAGCTTGGGCAAATCCAACAATGGAGGTAAGGGGCGACTGTATTTCATGTGAGACGTTAGAGATGAATTCCTGCCGCATTTCTTCCATTTGTTTCAATTGATTGGCCATGTGATTGAAGTGGTTAATGATATCGGTCATTTCGTTTCTTTTATCCATTTTAAAATCCAATTGTACATTATAATCGCCATTTGCTATTTTCCTTAAGGCATCTATGATCTCGAGGTAAATATTTACCCGTTTATTGTGATGGATAGCATGGATAAGGTGACCAATTAATATCATGATTGCGATGCTTGTCACGATTGTAGCCAGATACCGAACATAATCGGTTAGCCTTAATGGCAATAGCTGAATGATATAGTAACCGGCCGAAAAGCAAATTGAAATAAACGTAAGAAAAAACAGTATGCCAAGCATTTGTTTGAAAAATCGATTGCTTCTCATCCCGTTATCTCTAAACGGTAGCCCAATCCCCAAATCGTTTTAATCCGGAAGGGGAATTCCGATTCTGGAAACCGTTCTCTTAGTCTTTTAATATGAACATCGACAGTTCGTTCATCACCTTCATAATCATAACCCCAAATGTCTTCAATAAGATCTTCCCTGGAGAACGTTTTTCCAGGATAGCTTGCTAATTTAAACAACAATTCGAATTCTTTTAATGGAATCGTATATTCCTGGTTTTTGAATGACAATTCATGTGTGTTGCGATTCATCTTTAATTCGCCGATATTTAATGTTTGTGAAATAGTGATTTTATACCGTTTTAATAATGCCTTTATTCTAAGAACCAATTCAATCGGCTCAAATGGCTTTACAAGATAATCATCTGCCCCAAGCCCGAATCCTTTTACTTTCTGTGTTGTTTCCCCTTTTGCAGTCAGCACTAAAATGGGGATATCACTAAATTCCCTTAACTCTTTGCATAATTGCCATCCATCCATGTTAGGCATCATAATATCGATGACTGCCAAATCGATTTTCACTGTCTCCATTAATTCCAATGCTTGCAGGCCATCTGAGGCTTCATATAGATTAAACCCTTCTTTTCTTAACAACAGGTTTATAAGTTCGCGAATATGGGCATCATCATCGACAATTAATATTTTTGTCATCCTTCTTCTTTCCTTTCAGTGAATTAAGCCAGTTCAAGTTTGTTTAACTGCTGTTCAGCAAACTCACGATATAAGGAGTGCGTATTATATAGCTCTTTATGTGTTCCGCTGCCTGTTATTTTTCCTTTTTCCAGGAAGATGATTTGATCTGAACCAATAACGGTCGATAGGCGGTGAGCAATTACTATTGTTGTTCTGCCTTTCATTAAATCATTTAACGCCTGTTGAACAACGTTTTCTGATTTGCTGTCTAGGCTTGAGGTGGCTTCATCAAGCATTAATATTTTTGGGTTTCTTAAAAATGCTCGAGCGATTGCAATTCTTTGCCTTTGACCGCCTGATAATTTCATGCCCCTTTCACCAACCTCTGTATCAAATCCGTTGGGAAGCTCAGAAATAAACTGATCTGCATACGCCATTTTAGCTACTTGATTTAATTCCTCATCTGTTATATCCCGATACATTCCATAACAAATATTATCTCGAATTGTGCCTGATACAATTGGACTTTCTTGTGAAACATACCCAATCTGGCTTCTCCATGAAAGGAGTGTGAAATCATTTATGGATTTCCCGCCTATGGAAATGGAGCCTTGCTGTGGTTTGTAGAAACGCTCGAATAATGAGAAAAGGGTGGTTTTTCCGCTGCCGCTTGGGCCGACAATTGCAGTGACCTTACCTGCTTCAACGTTAAAGCTTATATCTTTAAGTACCTGTTCTCCATCATTATAACTATAGTTCAGGTGATCTACGGTGATTGATTGATTTATATTTTGAACTTGCTGCTCCGAATCTTCTTCCTCTGCTGAATCCAAAATGGAAATGATGCGCTCTGTGGCACCCGTAGCTTTTTGGAATTGTGTAAAGAAACTGGCTAATTGAGCCATTGGCATAATTATTTGGAAAAGATACATAATGAATGCAACTAAAGCTCCAGCTGTCAGGGCTCCTGAAGAAACTCGCATTCCCCCATAACCTAAAATCAGTACGAGTAAAGCCATCATGACAAAACTCATAAGCGGCGCAATCAAAGCTTGGATTCTTGCTTCTTTTAATCCAAATTGAAATAATTTGTTGATTCCTTTTTTTCCATTTTGATATTCAAATGTTTCTGCATTCGATGCTTTAACAAGACGGATTTCCGTTAGCACCTGCTGAAGGACTGCGGTGAAGCTTGCTGTTTCGTCCTGCATCCCTTTTGAAATTTTATGCATTTTTTTCCCTAGTGGCATTAATATCAAAACAGAGAGTGGGATGGCAATGAACATTAACAATGTCATTTTCCAATCCAGTACAAATAACACGATCATGGAGCCAACGATGGAAATGATTCCTGTAACGAAATTAGAGAGGTGTTCAGAGATTAATCCCTTCACTACAGTTGTATCATTTGTCATTCGGCTGACCGTTTCACCCGATGGATGTTCATCAAAATAACTCACGGGTAATACGAGTATTTTTCTCCATAGTTGATCACGGATACCCGCCACTACAGCTTGACCGATCCGATTTAACAAATAGATGGAAAATCCACTGGCCAATGCTTGAATAATGATAGCAAGAACGAGAAGTGTGATCCGTTCAGTGCTTAGTGAACTGACTGAAAAATCATTAATTAGATTTTTTGTAAATAAAGGGACTAATAAACCTACACCTGTTGTACCTAGGCTTAATGCTAATGCAATTCCTATCATTAGTTTAGAAGGCTTCGTTTGTTGAACTAACCGAATGAACTGGCGCCATCCTTTTTGCTTTTTTTCATTTGACATACGTAAATACATCCTTTCTTGATCTTTATTACAGAGCAAGTATATAAAGAAGTTATGAATTAAATATGAACTTCTTTAGACTTAGCAGAATTTCCTTCAATTGATAAAAACAGGATATCACATTTTATCTAAATAAAATCAGTCAAGGCTAATCTAATATTGGTGATTGGTAAAGTTGAAAAAATATAAAGCCGACATTGAAAAAATGCCGACAAACTGAGGGGAGATAGTGATATCTCCTTTTTTCAATTGGCTTGCAAATCTAACTCAATCATAGAAATTTATTTTAGGGGAAAAGAACGTAGGACTTATGGCTTTAGCTTTTGATAAGTACTAAAAATCAGTTTCGATTTGCGGGTAAATGGGTAAAAGGATACACTGAAAATATACATTTCAGTGTAATTGTAATAATAAATACCTACATAAACTAAATACTTACCGGTTTTATCCGATTAAATATGGAGATACAAAAAACAGATAAGTTAGGTGAAAAGAATGATTATTTTGAATGAGCCCATTGTGTCGCCAATTCTTTTAAAGGTGTTAGAGGAACAGCAAATTCCAGTACTGGAACAAGGGCAATGGGGAGACACTTTAACAACAGGAAAGCTAAATATTCAAAAAGATACAGAATTTTTTAAGTCCATGGAAAAGGAAAAAAGAATTCTTACAAACTCTGAAAGTGGCATAACAGTATTAGGTCATTTTCAACCAAATAGCAATGAATACATTTGGTCAAAGTTATTGAAGGATAAGAGTCAGGTGCGAAATTTGACGAAATCTTTATATCCTGATTTCTATTTCCAAGATATCGATTTATCCATAATAAGTGACCTGGATAAAAATCAAATACCGTATCCAGTGGTTATCAAACCCAATATTGGCTATTCAAGTGTAGGGGTGCACAAAGTCAAGAATGAGCAGGATTGGGAAATAGCCGTGAACCAGCTTAAAGCGGATTTACTTCATTCGGATGGATTATATGATTCAGAAGTGGTCGGTTCCCAGACCGTTTTAATAGAAGAGTGGATTCAGGGTGAAGAGTATGCCATTGATGGTTATTACAATCAAGATGGTGAACCGGTCATTTTGAATGTCTTCAAACGATTATTCAAGGATGACTACGATACTTCAGATCGGATTTATTATACTTCGAAGTTGGCTATTAATGAAATCTATCATGATGCACTAAAGTTCATGAAGAATATCCAAACGGTCCTTCCACTTAGGAATTATCCAGTACACTTTGAAATTCGCAAAAAGGGAAACCGGGTGATACCCATCGAAATCAATCCCCTGCGTTTTGCTGGGGCGGGTACAACGGATCTAGGTTACCATGCCTATGGAATGAATATGTATGAACACTATTTTTCAGGAACGAAACCCGATTGGAATCGGATATTGGAAGAGATGGACGATCATATATATAGCTTTTTCTTTGCAGAGGTTCCACTGGAAATAAATCTGGAAGATGTTTCATGTATTGATCATGATGGACTTCATCATGAGTTCGAACATGTTTTGGAATATAGGCAGCTTCCTTTCCAAAAAGACCGGAGCATGGCAATCATCTTTTATAGAAGTGAGGATTTGAATGAAAATCTTGAATTGCTTCATTTGGACTTAATATCATATTTGACTATAAAACACCTGGTTTTCATCTAAGGGGGGCATGGAAATGAGATTTTTAAAGCTGAATCCTAAAAAATCTTTGCTGGCAAAACTATTCTTGTTTTATATTATTCCATTCGTACTTTTCGCAGGGGCCATGGGCCTTTGCTTTTCCTATATTACTAATAAAATGATCAATGAGAATGTCCTTCCGCAATTCGATGAGCGTCTTTCTGAAAATGCCCACAGTTTAGCAGCAAGCCTCAATCCCACTTTGATAAACAATGCTTCGGTGCGGGGAGAAGAGATTAAGCGGAAATTAGATGCCTTTGTTGAAGATAAAAAGGGCATTGAATATGTTTATGTACTGAAGCGGGAGAATGATGCCGACATGATTGCAGCCTTGAGCGGCAGCGAGGACTACATGGTGGAATCCCCTTTCACGCCGGAACAGGCAAAATCGATAAATGGAAACAAAGAAGTATTAAGTGAATTATATAAAGATAAGTGGGGTACACACAAGTCATACTTTACGCCAATCAAGGGAACGGACGCGATTGTCGGAATCGATATGGATGCAAAATTCATTGATGAATTGAAAAGCACAATGATATTCTATAATATCTTATTTCTTGCAAGTGCCATTATATTAGGCGTGCTATGCGCCGTTGTCATCGGTAAAAAGATCTCGGGACCCGTCAATGAGCTTGTTGGTTACACGAATGAAATGGCAGAAGGGGACTTAAGTAAACCGATTCCCATTGGCAGACAGGATGAGATTGGCGATCTGTCACATGGATTCGAAGATATGAGATTAAGTTTGTCCCATATAATTCAGAATGTCCGTGAACATGCTCAAAAGATGAATCAAACGACAGTGTCCATTCACCAATCCTTTGACGAGATGGTGGAATCCTATGGCCAGATAGTAACGGGGACAACGGAAGAGGCAAAAGCTTCAGAAGAACGTGCCCATCATATTGATCGAATTTCTAGTATGATCAGTGACTTAACGGATACAATCCGTTTAATGAACGAGCAAACGAATAAAATGAATGAGTTTACCATGCATGCCAATACACTTGCTGAACAAGGAAGTAAACAAGTGCAAGATGTAACGAGCCAGATGGATAAAATCTTGGAAAATGGCCAAGCGAATAAAGCCAATTTGGTGAGCCTTGAAGAGGATGTAGTGAAGATAAATGAAGTGATTGGTTTAATAAGGGTCATTGCTTCTCAAACGAACCTGCTATCCCTTAATGCTTCCATTGAAGCGGCACGGGCGGGGGATGCCGGCAGAGGTTTTGCTGTAGTCGCTCAAGAGGTGCAAAAATTGGCTGTGCAAACAGATGAATCCATCGATATCATCTCAGAATCGATCATGCGGATTAATGAACAAACAGCCAAAGTCATCCAAAATAATGATGGAAGTTTCCAGGATATATTAAATGGTGTTTCCTTAGTGGAAAACAATGGCGAGATTTTCAATAAGATATTCGAATCCGTAGAGAAATTGTTGGAAGGCACAGAACAATTAGCGACCCATTCGAAAAAAATCAACGAGTCTTCGGATGAAAGCCTGGCATCCATTCAGGAAATAGCAGCGATTTCAGAAGAGGGAGTCGCAACGACGGAGCAAATCTCTGCGGCTGCAATTCAACAAAATTCCATAATGACTGGATTGAAAGAAAAAAACGGAGAGTTAGCAAACGAAGCGGCCATATTAGAAGAAATGGTAGAAAAGTTTATTACGAAAAAATAATTTTTTGATGTGAACATCTACAAAAACGTCCCGTAAGCTTTGTTTACGGGATGTTTTTGTTTGTGGAAATGCATGTGAGATGTCATGTGGGCCATCAAGATATAACACAAAGAGTCCAAATTAGTTCATGCTTATTTGTTGATGAATTTAAAGAGTATTAAAAATTGCTTGAAAAAAGTTTGCCCAAACTATTTGCAATCGCTGCCATTTAATGTTATGCTTAGTCTTAATTATTTTTGTTCGGTACTAAGGATACTAAAAGTACTACTTTTCGTTTTCGATGATGACTTAGAGCAAGGATAGTAATACAATGTGCTTAAATGCACTAGGAGGCAACAACAATGGAACAAGGTAAAGTGAAATGGTTTAACGCAGAAAAAGGTTTTGGATTCATCGAACGCGAAAACGGAGACGACGTATTCGTACATTTCTCAGCTATCCAAAGCGAAGGTTTCAAATCTTTAGACGAAGGTCAAGAAGTTACTTTTGAAGTAGAGCAAGGTCAACGTGGACCTCAAGCTTCTAACGTTCAAAAAGCATAATTTCAAAAACAAATAAAGACAGATCCTAGTTATAGGGTCTGTCTTTTTTGTTTTGTGAAAATACATAACAAAAAACCCTGCTCAACGTTGAGCAGGGTAAATGGTACAAGTAAAGTAAAACGCTTAAAAAGGTTTGACTAAGTATATCATAGTTCTTCAAGAAAATACTAAATTAAATATATTATACTTACCAAGGTACAGATAGGGAATTACTGAAATCATTGGATTGAAGGGGCGTGAAGGACTCCTTTTTTTGTCATCGGCAGATAAAAGTTTCGGTTCACGCGATTCGAGAAGGATGGATGGGTTTCTGGAAAGAGGACAGGCGGATATTCTGGGGCCTGTCCTTTTTTGTTCAGCAACATTCTAGGGGGGCGAGCAAAATCGAGGATGTGAAACAAAAAAGTGATACCCACATATAAAGACATATAGGGTACTTTCACTAAGCGTTTGGAGAAAGGAGAAAGACTCTTAAACATTCAAATATGGATTTGAATATTCAGGGAATTATGTTATATTATAATCAAACAAAGATTTGAATGAGGGGTGTGAGAAGATGACGGAACTGAAAGATGTATGTGATGTCCACCTGCATGATGAAGTGAAGGTTAATCGCATTCAAGAAGAGATGAGCCAGGTGAATATATCCAGCATGTCGAAGCTGTTTAAAGTCATAGGTGATGAAAATAGGGCGAAGATAGCTTATGCGCTCTGTACGGACGAGGAATTGTGTGTGTGCGATCTGGCCAATATCATTGGTGCTTCGATGGCAACTACGTCACATCATCTTCGTACACTTTATAAACATGCAATCGTAAAATACCGAAAAGAAGGAAAATTAGCTTTTTATTCTTTAGATGATCACCATATAAAGCAATTGATTCTCATTGCATTAGAACATCAGCAGGAGGTAAAGATCAATGGCTGAGTCCCCATTAAAAACGTATCGTATTCAGGGTCTATCCTGCACGAACTGTGCGGCTAAATTTGAGAACAATGTCCGTGATCTGGAGGGTGTGAAGGAAGCCAAAATTAACTTTGGTGCTTCAAAGATTTCTATACAGGGAAGCGCGACAATTGAAGAGATTGAAAAGGCGGGGGCTTTTGATAACCTGAGAATCCGGGATGAACAGGAACAGGTGACGCAAAGAGAACCAATTTGGAAGCAAAAAGAAAATATTAAAGTGGTGTTCTCGGTTATCCTTCTGCTAATCGGTTGGGTATTGGATAAGCAATATGTTGATGGAAGCACCATGCCGGTAATCGGTTATGCGGCTGCAATCATAGTTGGAGGATATTCATTATTTTTCAATGGGTTGAAAAATCTTGCCAGACTTCGGTTTGATATGCACACCCTTATGACGGTTGCCATCATCGGAGCGGCCGTGCTGGGAGAATGGGGCGAAGGGGCAACTGTCGTCATTCTATTTGCAATAAGTGAAGCACTGGAAAAATATTCGATGGATAAAGCGCGTAATTCCATAGAATCCTTAATGAATATCGCACCTAAAGAAGCCTTGATCCTAAGAGGGCATCAAGAAATGATGGTTGCTGTTGGTGAGATTGAAGTGGGCGATATCATGATCGTTAAACCCGGCCAAAAGATTGCTATGGATGGCAGGATCATGAAAGGGGCCTCGACACTTAATCAAGCAACCATTACAGGGGAATCCGAGCCGGTTTTCAAAACGGTTGAGGGTGAAGTATTTGCCGGAACCTTAAATGGGGAAGGGTTGCTCGAAGTGGAGGTCACGAAGCGGGTCGAGGATACGACGATTGCAAAAATCATCCACCTTGTTGAAGAAGCACAGGCAGAAAAGGCCCCTTCCCAAGCTTTCGTGGATAAGTTTGCAAAATTTTATACGCCGGCTATTATGCTCATTGCCTTGGTCATTGCCGTGTTACCCCCGCTTGTGAACAACGGGGACTGGAGTGAATGGATTTACCGGGGATTGGCTGTACTGGTTGTCGGTTGTCCTTGTGCTTTGGTCATTTCAACGCCCATCGCTATTGTGACAGCAATAGGAAATGCTGCTAAACATGGTGTGCTGATTAAAGGCGGGGTCCATTTGGAGGAAGCGGGAGCCTTAAAGGCGATTGCGTTTGATAAAACGGGTACTTTAACAAAGGGCGTACCTGAAGTGACTGATTTCACAGTATTGTCTGATGTGTTGAATGAACAGGACGTGTTAGCGATCGCTGCCGCTTTAGAAAGCAGATCACAGCACCCCCTTGCCACGGCCATACTTCAAAAGGCAGAAAACCATGACGTGGACTATCATTCTTTATTGGTCGAGGATTTTACAGCAATCACTGGTAAAGGTATAAAAGGGAAAATCAATCAAGAAATCTATTACATTGGTAAACCCCATCTTCTTGAAGAAGTGGCAGGTATAGTTTTCTCTAATGACGTCCTTAAACTGATCAGCGGCTTTCAAAATGCAGGGAAAACAGTGATGGTTCTAGGTGATCAAATGAAGCTCCTGGCACTCATTGCGGTGGCTGATGAAATAAGGGAAAGCAGTAAGGAAGCAATTCGGAAACTGCATGCATTGGGCATTGAAAAAACGATAATGCTGACCGGGGATAATATCGGGACAGCAAAAGCGATTGGAGCTGCAGCTGGGGTTCAGGAGATTGAGGCGGAGCTATTGCCACAAGATAAACTGACCATCATCAAACGATGGAAACAAAAATATGATCGAGTGGCCATGGTGGGCGATGGTGTCAATGATGCCCCTGCCTTGGCAGCTTCCACGGTAGGGATTGCAATGGGCGGGGCGGGTACTGATACGGCCCTTGAAACAGCAGACATTGCTTTAATGGGTGATGACTTATCGAAGCTGCCTTATACAATCAGCTTAAGTCGCAAAACCTTAAAAATCATTAAGCAGAACATCACGTTTTCGTTGGTGATTAAAATCGTGGCCTTATTATTGATAGCGCCGGGCTGGTTGACACTTTGGATGGCGATTTTTGCCGACATGGGTGCAACATTATTAGTTACATTGAACAGTCTAAGATTACTGAGAATAAAAGAATAAAAGAATAAAAGAATAAAAGAATATGGGCTCCCTAAAGTGTTGGGGAGCTTTTGTTATGCACTTTCCAATTGTTTCATGTGAAACTTTGAAAATATGCAAAACGTAAATAGATTTGATCAGGGAAAGTTTTACAAGGGAAAATCATTCTAATCAACCAAAGTAATAATATCAATAGGATATATAGCATGACAGGTTTTGTTTAGTCCTGTTATTTTTAGTTGAATTTATTTATTAGTAAAAGGAATTCTAATAAGAACATTTTGCTTGGCTAAGAATCGTTATGCAAGTGATGGTTAGTATGCTACAATGTGGCTGACTTTTAGTGCAGCATGATAGGTTTGGCTATGTGTAAGGCTTTAGGGAGTAAGGTATGTAGGAAGGGATTTGAAAGGATGGAATTACAGCAGAGGGCAATCTTGGTTGGAGTTAATCTCAACGGTCAAAAGGATTTTGAGTATTCAATGGAGGAATTGGCGAACTTAACGGAAGCATGTGAGGTCGAGGTTGCAGGGACCATCACACAAAATTTGCATCGGGTGACCTCATCACATTTTATCGGTACCGGGAAGATTGAGGAAGTAAAAAATCTCGTTGAGTATAAAGAAGCTAACGTCGTCATTTTTAATGATCAGCTCTCACCTTCGCAACTTCGGAACCTGGAGAGGGACATGGATTGCAAGGTGATCGATCGGACAATCTTGATTCTTGACATCTTCGCGCACCGGGCGAAAACGAAGGAAGCACAGCTTCAGGTAGAAGTGGCAAAGCTTCAGTACATGCTCCCGCGTCTTGTTGGTTTAAGGGAGTCATTAGGGCGTCAAAGTGGTGGAGTCGGCACAAACAAAGGGGCAGGTGAAAAGCAGTTAGAGCTTGACCGCAGGAGAATCGAGGAAAATATAAGTGTTTTGAATAAAGAATTGGAAGAGCTTGTTGCACACCGGCAAACGCAGAGAAAACAGCGGAAAAAGAATTCCGTCCCTGTTGTATCCTTAGTAGGTTATACCAATGCAGGGAAATCATCAATCATGAATGCCCTGATCGGAATGTTCCATCCGACAGCCGAGAAGCAGGTTTTGGAAAAGGATATGCTGTTCGCTACTCTTGAGACATCCGTACGAAACATTCCGCTGCCGGATAAAAAGGAATTCTTATTGACGGATACGGTGGGCTTTGTGTCTAAATTGCCCCATCATCTTGTGAAAGCATTCCGATCCACATTAGAAGAAGTGGTAGAAGCGGATCTGTTGATCCATGTTGTCGATTTTTCCAACCCTAATCATGAGCAGCAAATAGAGATAACTGATAAGACTTTAGAAGAGATAGGCATTAAAGGGATTCCAACGGTTTTTGCCTATAATAAAGCGGACCTTACCGATTTGGAAATTCCGCAGGTGAATCGTGGATCTGTATATATGTCCGTAAAAAATAAAGTCGGCATCGAGGAATTGATCAATCAAATTCGCGGACATATTTTTGTCGACTATACTCATTGTGAAATGCTGATTCCATTTGATCAAGGACAGCTGGTTTCTTATTTCAATGAAAATGGTCATATAACGGAAACTGAATATGAGGAAAACGGATATCGAATTAAGCTTGAGTGCAAGAAAACGGATTATGAGAAATATAATCGTTACGTTATTCATCCAGAATGAACCTTCCTGTTGATAAGTTGTTAACGGTTTGTTGATAAGTGGGAATATAAATATAATTATGTGGATAACTTTGGTTGTAATGCTTTTGTTCCGCAAAAATAAAGAGAATAAATCAATATATTATGTGTATAAGTTGTGGATAAAAATAATGAGCCTAGGAAAACTTGAATAAAGTTTCTGGGCTTTTTTTTTATGTGGACAAAGTGTTGATAAATAGGTTTTCAGAACAAATCATCAAAGAATTTCAGAAAGTATCATGAAAATAAGTTTGAATGTAGAAAAATGACGATGTTTATCATTTATTGTTAGGAAACATGGATATTACATATTGCATATCTGACAGTTGGCAATACTTTACACTTTGTATAATGTAACTTACTTTTTAACATTATAAAATAAAGAATAACTCATTTCTCATATCAACCATCAGGATTTGAGTTTTTAAGATTAGTAGGGGGGCTTTTTATGGCCGAAGGAAGGGGCCAGGCGTGGCCAGTGAGAAAATAATAAAATGAACGTGAGAATTTTGGCAAGGAAATCGTCATGACTGTCTGTCGAATAAATTGATGTAAAACCATGTTGCTATGTTTTCAATCCTTTAAATGTGAGGATTGTATTTTTGGAGAAATGCATGCAATTCCTCCTTTTTATTTTTCAAAAAATAAATTTTTGGAAGGAGAATAGTAGATGAGTATGACGAGCCCGTTAGAAGGTGGCCTAGAGATTAACTTTCAGGAAGCGGAGAGGGGGCTGTCCCCAAGGGAAGCTTTGGAAGAATCGAATCGATGTTTATACTGCTATGACGCCCCATGTATTCAAGCCTGTCCGACAGGGATAGATATTCCGAGTTTTATCAAGAAGATAGCTTCAGGTAATTTTAAAGGGTCGGCCAAGACGATCATGACGGCCAATCCTGTCGGTGCCAGCTGCGCGCGGGTATGTCCGACTGAAGAGTTATGTGAGGGGGCATGTGTCCTGAACCATTCTACAAAGCCAATCATGATTGGCAATCTCCAGCGTTATTCCACAGATTGGGCCATCAAAAATAAACAAGCCCTTTTTAAGACCGGGAAGAAGAATGGCAAAAAAGTTGCCATTGTAGGAAGCGGTCCAGCGGGCTTATCTGCAGCAAGGGAATTAGCCTTGCTTGGCTACAGTGTAACCATTTTCGAAGCTGAAAAAAATCCAGGCGGATTAAATACTTACGGAATTGTATCGTTCCGTTTGCCTCAAAGCATTTCTTATTGGGAGGTCGAACAAGTAAAGAGTTTGGATGTTGAAATTAAAACGAATACACGGGTCGGGGTTGATGTTTCCGTAAATCAGCTGACTGCCGACTATGATGCGGTCATTTTAGCTATTGGCATGTCCGCTGTTCCGAAGCTTGGAATAGAAGGAGAAGATTTGGCTGAAGTTTATGATGCAATCGATTTCGTCAAGGCAACGAAAACGGAGGGCATCACTGATAAATTCATTGGGAAGAAGATGGCGGTAATTGGGGCTGGAAATACGGCGATCGATGCTGCGACCTGTTCTGTACGCCTAGGTGCCGAACAAGTGAGCATTATATATCGTCGTACCCAAAAGGAAATGACAGCTTATGATTTTGAATATGAGTTTGCCAAACAAGAGGGTGTCGGGTTTCACTGGCTGACTAACCCTTCCAGGATCCTGTCGGATGAAAGCGGTCAGGTAACGGGCATCGAGTGTGTAAAAATGATGCTTAGCGAGGCAGGGGAAGATGGCCGGCGCCGTCCAGTCCCAATTTCCGGATCAGAGTTCGTCATACCGGTCGATGGGGTCATTCGCGCTATAGGCCAATCCAGGTATGTAGGATTGATTGAACAGTTTGGCATACAACATGATGGCGGTGTAGTTACATTGGAAGGAGATTCCTTCAGAACATCGAATGAAAAAGTTTTTGCGTGCGGTGACGTGATTTTCGGAAAAGGCCAAGGTGAAGCAATGGTTGTTTCAGCTGCCCAGCAAGGGAAGAAGACAGCCTATGAAATTGACTCGGTTTTAATGGGTGAAGCGGTGGATATTGCTTAATAATAATGAAAATTAGGAGGCTTATCATGGCTGATTTATCAATTGATCTTGCAGGTATTAAATCTCCCAATCCTTTTTGGCTTGCTTCAGCACCACCTACTAATTCGGGTTATCAAGTACAGCGGGCATTTGAAGCTGGCTGGGGCGGAGCTGTTTGGAAGACGTTGGGTGATCCCATCCTGAATGTTTCATCACGTTTTGCAGCGGTCAGCTTTAATGGACAAAGAGTCGCCGGGTTCAACAATATAGAATTAATTACGGATCGGCCGCTTGAAGTGAATTTGAAAGAAATATATGAAACGAAGAAGAGGTTCCCTGATCATGCAATCATTGCATCAGTAATGGTGGAGCCACAACAGGAAAAGTGGCATGAAATCATCAAGCGTATAGAAGATGTAGGTGTTGATGGTTACGAGTTGAACTTTGGCTGCCCGCACGGTATGGCTGAGCGTGGGATGGGAGCTGCTTCGGGACAGGTTCCCGAACTTGTGGAAAAGCAAACATATTGGGCGAAGGAAGCAGCATCCAAACCTGTCATCGTCAAGCTTACACCGAATATAACCGACATTACGGTTACGGCTGAAGCGGCGGTGCGCGGCGGTGCGGATGCAATAAGTATGATCAATACGATTAACAGCTTAGCAGGAGTGGACATTCATTCATGGAATACGATTCCCCATGTAGGAGGCAAGGGGGCTCATGGAGGGTATTGTGGTCCTGCTGTGAAGCCAATCGCATTGAACATGGTGGCAGAGTGTGCAAGGAATCCAATGATTAATGTTCCCATCTCAGGAATAGGCGGCATTTCAAATTGGCAGGATACAGTGGAATTTTTACTGATGGGTTCAACCGGAGTGCAAATTTGTACGGCTGCCATGCATCACGGTTTTAGGATAGTGGAGGACATGATTGATGGCCTGTCCAATTACCTTGATGAAAAAGGGATATCGTCTGTGATGGATATTGTCGGTAAGTCTGTACCGCGCTATTCCGATTGGGGGAATTTAGATCTTAATTATAAGGTAGTTGCACGCATTAATAATGATGTGTGCATTAACTGCAACAAATGCCATATTGCCTGTGAAGATACTTCTCATCAATGTATAGATATGTTAAAGGACACATCAGGCAGCTCCTACTTGAGGGTGCGCGAAGAAGATTGCGTAGGATGTAATCTTTGCTCGATCGTATGTCCGGTCGATGGGGCGATCGATATGATTGAATTGACAAATGAATTACCGCCAATGACGTGGAATGAACGCCAATCGTTCCTTGGGGGCATCGGCAGTGAAAGTGTTGATTTCGTAAAATGATGGAGGGATCGAATTTGAAGAAAATCATTAAAAATGGAACGATCGCAACGGCCGCAGATACGTATCAAGCAGATATATTAATTGAAAATGAGAAGATTGCAATGATTGGCAAGGACCTGCCTGCTGAGGGGGCTGAAGTAATAGATGCAAAAGGAGCTTATATTTTTCCGGGGGGCATTGACCCACATACCCATCTCGATATGCCGTTTGGCGGGACAACCACAAAGGATGATTATGAAACAGGAACGATTGCCGCTGCATATGGAGGTACGACAACGGTCATCGACTTTTGTTTGACCGAAAAAGGGGCGCCGTTAAAGAAAGCGATTGAAACATGGCATGAAAAGGCAAATGAAAAGGCCGCCATAGATTATGGTTTTCATTTAATGATCAGTGAGATTAATGATGATGTATTGGCTGAGTTGCCAAGTATCATCGATAATGAAGGGATTTCCTCCTTTAAAGTGTTCATGGCTTACAAGAATGTTTTTCAAGCAGATGATGCCACACTATACCGCACTTTGTTGCAAGCAAAGGAACTTGGCGCACTAGTCATGGTTCACGCTGAAAATGGTGATGTCATCGATTATCTTACAAAGAAGGCGCTTGCTGAAGGTAACACCGATCCAATTTACCATGCCTTAACAAGACCGCCGGAGCTTGAAGGTGAAGCAACCGGACGGGCAGCTAAACTGACGGAAATGGCAAACGGTCAGCTTTATGTCGTTCATGTCACCTGTGGAGATGCAGTTGAAAAGATTATCGAGGCAAGAAATAAAGGGGTGGATATTTGGGGGGAGACTTGTCCGCAATATTTGGTCCTTGACCAGTCTTATCTTGAAAAGCCCCATTTCGAAGGATCTAAGTATGTATGGTCCCCGCCATTAAGGGAGAAGAAAAACCAGGACGTGCTATGGAATGCTTTGAAAATGGGACAGTTGCAAACGATCGGCTCCGATCAATGCTCTTTTGATTTTAAGGGTCAGAAGGACCTTGGACGTGAAGATTTCACGAAAATACCGAACGGCGGCCCAACGATTGAGGACCGCATGAGTATCCTCTTTTCTGAAGGGGTCATGAAAGAGCGTATTACCTTGAATCAATTCGTCGATATGACCTCTACGCGTGCTGCCAAACTATTTGGATTATTCCCTAAGAAAGGGACGATTGCAGTAGGTTCGGATGCTGATATTGTCATTTTTGACCCGGAAGTTGAAAGGACCATTTCTGCAGATACTCATCACATGGCTGTGGATTATAATGCGTTTGAAGGTATGGAAATTACAGGTGAACCGGTTTCCGTCTTATCCAGAGGTCAATTCGTCATTAAAGACAAACAATTTGTAGGCGAAGCTGGAAAAGGGCAATTCTTGAAACGGGCAAAATATAATGCGGCACTGAAGCAGGATACAGGGAAAAAGCTTTCAGTCTAACTCCGGTAAGGAATCATGCAAATTAATATAGGGGGATTTTATATGAGTGAGAAGAAAGATTATTTAAAGTCTCCCGATTTGCTGCCTATACCCCATAGTGAGAAAAACATAAGTGCAGCCGGATTTGGTTTTATTTGGGTGGGCATGGCCGTAGTATTGGCTGCCTTCGCGATTGGCGGGAATGGTGTTCAAAGCTTGTCCTTAGGCCTGGTCGTTCTTGCAACGGTCATTGCCTGTGTGGTTCTCGGCTTTTTGATGACAATGACAGGGGATATTGGTGTTGAGCATGGAATATCATTCCCAGTCTATATGAGGGCGCCGTTCGGTACGATAGGAACCCATATCCCTTCGGTTGTACGGGGGTTTGTAGCTTCATGCTGGTTTGGTCTTAACACTTACTTTGGAGCTACTGCAATGAATGCTATCTTTACAACCCTTTTTGATTTTGATAATTGGTTTATCTGCTTCCTCATTTTTGCCGTTTTACAATTGGTCAACACGGCAATGGGAATAAAATCGATAGAACGTTTTGCCGACTTGGCAGCGCCCGTTATCATTTTAATTTCTGGCTGGATGTATTTTACCCTTTCCGATCAAGCTGTGGCCCAAGGAAGAGATGTATGGTCCTGGATTGAAAGTCCGGTCACTGGCGGGGCTGCCGCTACGGCTTTCATGGTCGTCATTATGGCAAATATGGGATTTTGGGGCACATTGACTGCAGATATGCCGACCCTCTCCCGCTATATAAAGGCACCAAAAAATGAAAAAAATTGGTTCAAACGCAATAAGGGGCAGATAATTGGGAATATTATCACCTATCCCATCACTCAGACGTTCATGGTCATTATCGGTGCGGTTTCATATATGGCTGTTTCCAATTATGATCCCGTAGTTGCTATACAGGGATCAGCAAGTGGGATTGCTCTCGGCGTCCTTTTAATCATGATCGTATTTGCTCAATGGTCGACGAATACTACGGCCAATGTCATTCCTGCAGCTACCATTTTCTCCAATATCATGGGTCCTAAATTGCCATTTTGGGCGGGAGTCGTTGTAGCGGGGATTATTGGGATAGTAGTTCAGCCATGGAGCCTGTTCGGAATAATAATAGAAGTTTTATTAATAATAGGTGGAATCCTGGCGTCCATTGTCGGCATCCTTGTAGCAGATTATTATTTTCTCCGTAAACGGCGGGTTAATGTACAAGAACTCTATGAGAGTGAAGGCCAGTATAAATACTTGAATGGAGTTAATTGGGCAGGAATCATTTCTTGGGTGATTGGAGGAATTGGTGCAACAATTTTTTCGAATTACTCATTTATTATTGGCTTTGTTCTTGGCAGTGCAAGTTATTATATATTGGCTAAATATTGGTGGTTCAAGAAATATGAACAGGCTGAAATCATTGATCCCAGCGATGAAAAATATTTGGGTATTTCCGTCGGAAGGGATTGGAAAATCGAAAAAGGTCTAGAGCTAGAAGAAGAGACGGTTTTTACGGCTTCAACTGGCAAGGAGAACGTATAAAAAAGGGGGAATGGGAATGTCCGAATATCAAGACTATCGCTTAGAAAGGGAACAAATCGATTTTTTACTTGAAAGAGGATATCGAATCACCCGGGTTTCAGAAAATTTAAGCGGAGCTTTTCTCGATTTTGAACTGATTGAAGGAACGAATCAGGAGTGGAAGCAATTGGAAGTGAAAACCCCGGAAGGAAGAAAATACTTCTCTACGTTGCTTTACAAGAAGTTAAATTGAAATTTGCAATGGACCAGGCCTATTCCTCATGAATGGGTCCTTTTTTTTGTGCATGTTTAGATTTTCATTCTAAGAGGAAAAGATAGATGCTGAAAGTGAATGAGCAGGTAATCTAATGAGTTTTTGTTTTCCCGGCAGCCATGTGAGTGGAAAGGGTCGAATTTTTTGTAGAATTTTGACGTTAGATTTTCTAACAAGTGTCTGGAGATTTAAGGATTGTCCGTTTATAATAGATTTTAAAGCAGTTTTATAAAAGGATGTGGATGGATGAATACGTCGATTACAATCGAGGAAATTCTAACACGCAAGCATTTTAATCTGACGGATATAATTGCAGGTAGCAGTGGGATAAAGCGTCAAGTGAAGTGGGTCCACTGCATGGAAGTCACTCAAATCAGCCATTTGTTAAATGGAAATGAACTGATTCTGACTACCGGTTTAGGGTGGAAAGATTGCGATGAAACATTTCTATCCTACTTAAAACAGTTAATTGAATGCAAGGCAGCTGGACTCTGTATAGAGATTGGCGCCAACACCATGGCAGTGCCGCAATGTGCCATTGATCTTGCAAATGAACAGCAATTCCCTATCATCCTATTTCATGAGGAAGTCCCTTTCGTAGAAATCACTCAGGATATTCATTCCCTTATCATTAATAAACAATATCAAATGATCTCCAACTTAGAAAACTACTCCCAGCAGTTAAATAAAAATCTCCTCGAAATTGACCATTATGAACCAATTCTAAAATTTCTCCACAGCTATTTAAATGTACAGGTTATTCTTATCTTTAATGAAAACGATATAGCCAGCATTCCCAAAGCGCAGAAAAAAATAACCTATCAAATGGTATCGGACGTATATGAAGAAAAGAAATTCAATAAAACCGTTCATAGACAGCCAATTCAAGTGCTCGGTGAAAATTATGCGGAACTGCTCATTTGCAGCAACGACAGAGAGTTGACGGACTTTGATTCACTGATTTTGGATCGAACGGCTACCGCTTTGGCACAGCATCTATTAAGGGAGTTATATATAGAAGAAAAGAAAATGTCGGAAGAGAGTAAATGGCTTACAAATTGGATTGAAGGTGAGTATAGTGACGAAGCAATCCGGGAGAGGCTTTCCTATATTGATCCGAAAATGCAGTTGGATGGGGGAATTGTTTGCATTTGCAAACAACACACAAGGTATAATAGACGTTCTGCAAAATTAGATGGAACCTATTTTAAGATAATGTTTAAGACGGTTTTTGAACAGTACGGCTTTCAGATATTTTCTATGGAAATTCATCAGCATCTAGTTTTTATTTTAGGTGATAATCGTTCATCTGAAGATTGGAAATCAAGGGTGACAAGCGCAGTGGATCGAATCATGAAAATGGATGTTAGCGGGCGTAATCGAATGAATTTGCTCTCCATTGGTTTTGGAAAGCATGTTCGAAGGTTAAGTGAGATTTATAAAAGTTATGAAACGGCCCGCGAGACCCTGCTGCTTCAGGATACATTACCAGAGGGTAACAGGAGCTTCTTTTATCAGGATTTACATATGCATCGCATGATTTCGCTCATAAATAAACATGGTAATCTGGAGGAAACGGTGCACGAATATTTAGGTCCTGTCATTGAATATGACAAGCAAAACAATGGTGAGTTAATGCCTACCCTGAAGACCTATCTTGCTTGTAACGGTTCTAAACAGGAAACCTCAAAACAACTATTCATTGTCCGGCAAACGCTATATCATAGGCTTGAAAAATTAGAAAAACTGTTAGGCACGGATTTTATGCGTTCAGATAAGCGTCTAGGACTTGAATTCATGATTTTTGCATTGGATTTCTTACAGTACAGCAGCAGGAAAGTCAGTGGAAAATATGTAGATAAATATATTGGAAATTAAAAAAATAAGTACGATTAAGGGTGTCCCGAGGACATCCTTTTTTGAATGCAAGGAAAGGGAAACTAATACAAGAGTTAATGCTGACATCAAAATGGCCTTTAAAGCATCTTGATGTCAGCATCTTTTATTAATATTCATTTTTTTTGGAAAGGCAGTGGTCGCATTCCAAGAGGTAGGATTCAGCTTGTTCAGTGATGGGAGTACCGCATTCTGTACATTGTTTAGGTGGCAGTGTCCTGAAGAATTCCAATGGGTTTTTAGTTTGCATGATGATTCCTCCTTATGATTTGGTTTAGTTATTCTTCGCGTTTGGAAAGGCAGTGGTCACATTCCAAGAGGTAGGATTCAGCTTGTTCAGTGATATGGGTTCCGCACTCTGTACATTGTTTAGGCGGAAGTGTCCTGAAGAATTCCAATGGGTTTTTAGTTTGCATGATGGTTCCTCCTTTTTGATTTGAGTAAATTAGTCTTCACGTTTGGAAAGGCAGCGGTCACATTCCATTAAGTAGGATTCAGCTTGTTCTATAATATGGTCACCGCACTCGGGACAATGTTTAGCAGGGATATTGTTAAAAAATTCAATGGATTTTTTCATTTGCATAATGATTTCCTCCTTTATAATGTTTTATTATTTTTTTCGGTCGATTTATTCCTCACGTTTGGAAAGGCAGCGATCGCACTCCAACAGATAGGAATCTGAGTGGTCCACATGTGTTTCACCACATTCTGGGCAATATTTAAACGTATCAATTATGAATGTATCCGATTGATTTGCTTGCATGTCTCGCTCCTCCTCTTTATAGTACAGTTATTATTGTTTGTTTGTTGTTATAATACAGTATATACCCGAATTTGGAAAATGTATAGGTATTTAACAGAAAATTTGAAATTTATTTCGAGAAGAGTCTGAAAACCTTATAGATAGGGAGTTTTTTAACTTTATTTTTTGTATTTCTCTTCACGGAAACTTGGAAAATGAAGAAAAAATAGATTTTATAAAAGGGGAAAAACAAAGGGGGGCGAAAGGGACAGACAATTTTCAGTTGATTAGAATAGGAATTAATGTAACAGATGAGGAACAGAAGGTTCAGAGGTGATGATTACTTGTTTCACAGTCCATGAACATATAAGAGCTGTTCTAAAATGTCAGCAAACCGTCAAGCGGCAGCAATTACGAAAGTTCCTGCCAGGACTTCTTTATTCAACAACCGGAAAAATTGTCCGTGTGGTTTATTACTTCAGTAAAGAGGTAACTTGCTAGTAGATGAACAATAATGGGAGGTAGCATATGTCGAAAGTGATGATTATCATAAATCCATCTTCAGGTAGGGAAAAGTCAGGAAAGATTTTGCCGAAAGCGGAAAAAGCACTTGGTGAGATATATGATGAGGTGTCCGTCCGTCAAACCGAAGGAGAGGGGGATGCTACGGATTTTGCTAAGGAGGCCTGCGAAGAGAGGTTCGATGCTGTCATTTCCATGGGTGGGGATGGAACGGTGAACGAGATAGTGAATGGCTTGGGCGAGCAGCAGCATCGGCCAATTTTCGGGATCATCCCGCTAGGAACCGTTAATGATTTCGCCAGATCTTTGGGCATACCCTTGAATCCCAATACGGCCATTGAGATATTAAAGGACATGCATATTAAGGAATCGGACATAGGGAAGGTCAATGACCGTTATTTCATGAATGTGTTGGCAGTAGGGGCGATCGCTGAGGCCACCTATAATGTATCCGTGGACCAAAAAACCCGTCTGGGGTCTTTTGCATATTTCATTGAAGGAGCAAAAGCGATGATTAAAAAGAATCCGTTTCCTTTAACGGTTGAACATGATCAGGGAAGGTGGATGGGTGAGGCTCATTTACTGATTGCAACAATGACTAACTCTGTCGGCGGTTTCGAACAACTTGCACCCGAAGCAGAAGTGGATGATGGAAAGCTGCACACATTCATCATTAAGGATTTATCACTTCCTCGTATCGTCAAGATCATTTCCAGTTTAATGAGAGGAGAGATCAAGGGGCATGACGAAGTTGAATATATTCAAACATCCAAGCTCAATTTATCCACATCAGACGAACTTGCAGTCAATATCGATGGAGATGAAGGCTTTCTCCTTCCATTTCAATCAAATGTACTGCACAAACATCTTCGTCTCCTTGTCCCGGGAAACTAAATGGTGTTTTAACATAAAGCAGTGCCAACCTTGTCTGGTTGGGTAGTCTTTTCACAAAAGACCATGCTCATTGATCATGTGGGAAAAGCTGATTAGGGTAAGCCAATCAGCTTTTTTCTTTGGAAATCCAATGCTGATTTGAGTTGATTTTGCATTCATTCAATCACCTCAATTTTCATGGTGATCCATCATGCAACAGGTATCATTATTCAAGAGGATTCTAGGTTAGAATAGTAAATGCATGAATGAATGGGTATGAATATGTTACGCTTATAATTATGAAAATAGATGAGAGAGGAAGTTTGATGTTTGAATGGAGTTTTTGCTTGTTATATTAGCCCTTCTTATATTGATTGGAGTGTCTAATGTAATTAACCACTTTATACCCTTTATACCTGTACCATTAATACAAATAGCACTGGGTGTCATACTGGCACTTTTACCCCTGGGTATGCATGTAGAGATGGAGACGGAATTGTTTTTGCTGTTATTCATCGCACCCCTTTTATTCAATGATGGCAAAAATGTACCCCGCACTGCACTTTGGAAGTTGAGAGCACCCATTCTCATGCTTGCACTAGGCCTAGTATTCATAACGGTTTGGGCAGGCGGGTATTTAATTAATTGGATGATTCCTTCGATTCCATTGCCAGCCGCATTCGCCTTAGCAGCCATTTTGTCTCCTACAGATGTAGTGGCAGTAAGCGCTTTGGCGAGTCGAGTTAAGTTACCTAAGAGCATAATGCACCTTCTTGAAGGAGAAGGGCTCATGAATGATGCCTCAGGTCTAGTTGCCTTTAAATTTGCCGTTGCAGCTACAGTCACTGGTGTTTTCTCATTAGTGGACGCAACGTTCAGTTTCATATGGATCTCGATTGGTGGATTTATAGGAGGAGCAATTGTTGCCTTCATCATAATCAGGCTCCGTGTATTTCTTCGCCGTTTAGGAATGGAAGATGTTACGATGCACATGTTAATCCAGATCCTGACCCCTTTTATTATTTTCCTCGCTGTGGAACATTTCCACCTTTCTGGGATTTTAGCGGTCGTGGCTGGGGGTATTGTCCATGCCATTGAACGAGATAGGGAAATATCACCAACGGTAGAACTTCAGGTCGTTTCAAAGAGTACATGGGCCGTTATTTTATATGTATTGAATGGTCTTGTATTCGTTTTGCTAGGCTTGCAAATTCCAAGCGTTGCGAAAATTATCTTTCAAGATCCACTCTTCAATAATGGGCAAGTGATCCTATATATCGTGGTCATTACACTTTTCCTTTTTGCTTTACGATTCATTTGGCTTACTGCTGCCTGGTCGATTGGCTGGATGACGAAAAAAGCAGGCGTCCAAAAACCAGACTTCAAAGCGGCTGGAATCATTACCATTTCCGGTGTTCGCGGAGCTGTAACATTAGCGGGTTCGTTCTCGATTCCGTATGTGTTGGCAGATGGAAGTCCTTTCCCGGAGCGTTCGTTAATCATCTTCATTGCAGCAGGTGTCATATTGCTGACTTTGATCGTTGCCAGCGTATTTCTGCCAATCATAGCACGGACAGAAGAAGAGGAAGTCGTGGATAAGCAGGCTGATAAAACGAAAGCGGCTGCCATTCACACACATCAAGCGGCGATTAAAGTTGTAGAATCCCAAATGACAGATGAAAACCGGGAAGCGGCTTTATCGATCATTTCGAGGTACTGTACCAAGATCAATGAACTGTCCTATGTAGAACAGGAGAAAGAGCCAGCTGCATTAAGGGAAGAAGAAAAAGGTCTTCGCTTTAAAGCCCTTGAAGCAGAGCAAAGATTTCTTGATAAACTTATTAAGGATGAGAAAGTGGACCGGGAAACGGCATTTATATGCAAAGAATATATCCAGCGTATGGAAGGCGCGGTCACAAACCGAATGAAATTCCGCTTTTTCAGGTCTGTAACGCTTTTCAGAAGAAGTATGCTGAGGGTTTTTAAATTATTTTTCCCTAATAAAAGTGAAGTAAGAAGGATCAATATAGAGAGATTGGAAAAGGTGAGGGACCTTAAAATCAGGATGTATAAAGCCGCCATCCAAGAGATACAAGCGGGTATCACTTCTGAAAATCATGAGACGTCTTCGATGATAATAGAAGAGTATAAAGTGTTGATATTAAAATGCAAACGTGAAAATAGAGGCCGTATCCCTAGTAAAATGGTCGATTATGAAAGGGAGCTATTCTATAAAGCGATCCAGGCAGAACGGGACGAAGTACAGGATATGTTTGAAAAACGACAAATTTCCCGTGAGGTTGCCAATATACTCCGCCAGCAAATCAATTTACGAGAAGCACTGACAATCAATGAAAACATCCATTGATTAACTTAAGGAGCGCTGCCGATATATTCGGCAGTGCTTCTTTCGTTTAGTGGAGGGATTTTAGGGTGAAGCATCGAATCATTAAGGTATCCAATATTTGTGAAAGCGGTGTGCCCAATGAAACAGGACAAGGAAATCGTCACCATTACGCCTTATTTACCGGAACATCATCACCAGCTGTCACAGTTTTATTTACCGGATACACAAACCCCTTTTTCAGCTTTGCCGGAAGTGTCGCTGAAATATTGCCGAAAGGATGTTGACAGACACCCTTTCGTTATATTAGCTGCGGGTATACCGGTCGGTTTTTTCGTTTTACACATTGGGGAGAACATTAGCCCTTTCACCAACAATAAAAAAGCGATATTACTCCGTGGATTTCTTGTTGATCAACAGCATCAAGGGAAACGGATTGCAAAGAAAGCCATGCAAATCCTTCCGGAATTCGCAAAAGGGATTTTTCCAAACAAGGATTCGATTGTACTGGCAGTGGACGTCAAGAATGTGATTGCCAAAACTCTTTATACGAAATCGGGATATCAGGATACAGGAATTCAAAAAGAAGGCAGAAGCGGGTTGATGGAGATAATGGAATATAGGTTAGATAAGGTGAACATGGATATGGAATAAGGAATTGAGATACAAAGTATCGTTATGAGGCATGTAGACTTTTCGAATGAGGGAAGGTCTTTTTTTTGTCCAATTTGTTACAGGTTTCATTACGAAACTAATGAAATAGAGGGTCGCTTTTAATAATGCTGCTGCCTTATGGTACACTTTACTTAATGTAAATTTCATTAATCGAGGTGTAGTCTAATGAAAACGATCGTAGTTGTAGGTGGAGGCATTACGGGTTTATCAACCATGTATTATTTACAAAAAGCTGCTAAAGCGAACAGTCTCTCCGTACGATTAATATTAATAGAAGGAAATGAGAAACTAGGCGGTAAAATCAGGACAGTGCATGATGGTCCATTTAAAATAGAAGCGGGTGCCGATTCGATTGTCGCCAGGAAACAAAATATAAAACCATTTCTTAAAGAATTGAACCTAGAGGATCAAGTTGTTTATAATGCGACGGGAAAATCATTTATCCATACCGATGGCGTGCTGAAGGGAATCCCTGAAGATGCACTATTCGGAATTCCAATGAGCCTGGAGTCCCTGGCGAAAAGTGATCTGGTTTCTGCACAAGGAAAGGTCGATGCCTTAAAGGATTTCTATACAAAGAATGAGACGTTTACGAAAAACGATTCAATCGGTTTATTTCTTGAAAGTTTCTTAGGTAAGGAATTGGTGCAAAAACAGATATCACCTGTCCTATCGGGTGTTTATTCAGGAAAATTAAATGAATTGACCATTGCTAAAACACTGCCGGAGATGCTGGATTATAAAAATGAATATGGCAGTATAATACGCGGTCTATCGGAAAATAAGCAGAAATATCAAAGCAAGGGAAATAAGAAGTTCCTTTCGTTTAAAAATGGCTTATCGGTATTGATTGAACGTATTGAGGAAAGCCTCGATATGGTGGAAATTATAAAAGGGGTCAAGGCGGAAAAAATCAGAAAGAATGATGAGAGGTATATAATTTCATTGGCAAACGGTGAATCGCTGGAAACGGACTTCATCGTATTGAGTACACCGCATACAATTGCCCAGAAACTATTGGGTGATAGGGAGCTGGATCAAGACTTCGCTGGCTTGATCAATAGTTCAATGATAAGCGTTTACCTTGGATTCGATATCCCGGACAGCATGCTTCCTAATGATGGGACAGGTTTCATTGCAGGCGATAATAGTGATTTGATCTGCAATGCATGTACGTGGACGAGCCGGAAATGGGAGCATACTTCTGAAAACAGTCAGCTTTTAGTAAGGCTTTTTTATAAAAGCTCAAGTCCGGACTATGAACGGTTACGCTCCCTTACAAATCAGGAATTAATCCAGGTGGCTTTACGAGACATTAAAAGCAGTTTAAGTATTTCTGGGACTCCAATTACAAGTGAAGTGACGAAATGGCATGAAAATATGCCGAACTACCATATAAAACATCCTCAAATCGTTCAATCCCTGGAGGAAAAAATCTCCGGGAATTATCCGAATGTTTTACTTGCGGGCTGTTCATACAATGGTGTTGGAATACCGGACTGTATTGCAGATGGCGAAAGAAAAGCGCAAGAGATTTGTCTGAAGTTGTAAAAGGAGTACTGCAAAAAGTAAACTGCACCCCAATTGTTAGACATCATCTAACAATTGGAGGTGCAGTTTTTTTGACTAAATATGCGATAGACGAAAAATCACATTCAGTTTTAGAGTGCTTGGAAGGGGAAAAGCCCCATAAATCCATTGCACAAGGATGAATGGACTAGGATTGAAGTCTTTGGGTTACATGAAGAAATACCGTTCATAAAAAGGGCAAATCAGCAAAAATATATCCATTAATACATGAGCCCGGATTTCATGCCCTCAAGGCTGCCTAATTTGAATAAAGGGTCTAACTTTTTGGGTTCACTCCAAAAGGGCGGTCTTTTTTTTATGCATTATTGAAACTTTCGTTTGAAGTTTCCAGCATTTCCTGTATAATAAAATCCGTAAAATTAAACTGAGAGTTTACTTATATAAAACTTTATCTACTATGGGTTTACTATAAGTAAACTGATTGAGGGTAAATAGGATGCAAATTGGAAAAAAAATAAAAAACCTTCGCTTGAAAAAAGGATTGACCCAGGAAGAATTGGGAGAAAGAACGGATTTAAGTAAAGGATATATTTCACAGTTAGAAAGGGATCTTAGTTCCCCTTCCATTGAAACTCTTTTCAATATTTTAGAAGTACTCGGCTGTAAGCCGAAGCAATTCTTCGACGAAGAGGATCAGGTCCAAAAAGTAGTGTATGAAGAAGAAGCACAAACATTTTTTATCGATGAGGAACGAGGGTATCAAATTCAGTGGCTTGTGCCTGAATCGAATGAGAAGGAAATGGAACCGATTCGCCTGACCCTTCAGGAAAAAGGGGAATTCAAACAATTTGAACCATCCTTATCGGAAACATTCGGTTATGTAATAAGCGGAAGAGTCATTGTAAAGCTTGGTTCTCATACGTATTTCGCCAAGGCAGGGGAATCAATTTATTTTCATGCATCCGATGAACACCAAATCATCAATGATTTTGGGGGTCCATCCGAGTTATTGCTTGTGGTGACGGAATCATACTTGTAGAATTCAAAGCAATTGCTATCGTTTGTGTAAGGATGGATGAAGTAAGGTAATGGAAAGAGGGAAGTAGATGTCAAACGAGATTATAATACGCTTCGATCAGGTTACGAAGCAATTTGATGATGATACGGTAATTCTCGATAATGTTAGTTTTGAAATCGAGAGAGGGAAGTTCTATACGCTTTTGGGTCCTTCAGGCTGTGGGAAGACAACGATCCTTCGCTTGATTGCCGGATTTACGGAAGCCTCCAAAGGTGATATTTACTTTGAAGGAAAAAAGATCAATAATGTACCAGCCAATAAAAGGCAAGTAAATACGGTATTTCAAGATTATGCACTTTTTCCACATTTAAATGTGTTTGAAAATGTAGCATTCGGACTTCGTATCAAAAAAATGAAAAATGCCGAAGTGGAAATAAAGGTGAAGGAAGCCCTCAGCTTTGTTAATTTGGAGGGTTATGAAAAACGGGAGATCAGGGAAATGTCCGGCGGTCAGCGGCAACGTGTAGCGATTGCCAGGGCAATTGTTAATGAGCCGGAAGTCATTCTGCTGGATGAACCGCTTTCTGCCCTTGATTTGAAATTGCGTACAGAAATGCAATATGAATTGCGAGAGCTACAACAAAGGCTTGGAATCACGTTCATCTTCGTCACTCATGACCAAGAGGAAGCATTAGCGATGTCAGATGAGATTTTTGTCCTTAACAAAGGGAAAATTCAGCAAAGTGGGACCCCTACGGATATTTATGATGAACCGCTGAATCGATTCGTTGCTGATTTCATTGGTGAGTCGAATATTGTAAAAGGAAAAATGATTGAAGATTACCTGGTGGAATTCGTCGGTAGACAGTTCGAATGTGTAGACCAAGGTTTGAATAGTGATGAAGCTGTTGATATAGTCATCCGCCCGGAAGATTTAGAGATTACTTCCGTCAATCGCGGGAAACTGCAAGTTCGGGTGGATTCTCAGCTATTTCGCGGTGTGCATTATGAAATCAGCTGCTATGATCATGATGGAAATGAGTGGCTTGTCCAATCAACGAAAAAGGCAACAGTTGGAGATGAAATAGGTCTTTATTTCGATCCCGAAGCGATTCATGTCATGCGATTGGGTGAAACTGAAGAGGAATTCGATAAGCGTTTAGAAGCGTATCATGATGGGGAAAGTCATGCAGAATAAAATATCACGGAATATTTACTTCATACCCTATGTCTTATGGATTGCTCTATTCGTTGTCGCACCCATTTTGTTAATCCTTTACTATTCCTTCTTCGACATTGAAGGTAATCTTTCTTTAATTAACTATCAAAAGTTCTTTACACCAGTATATTTAAAAATGACTTTAAGCTCATTTTGGTATGCTTTTCTGATTACGGGAATATCCCTTTTAGTGGCTTACCCTACTGCATATTTGTTAACGAAAACCAAGCATAAACAGTTGTGGCTTTTGCTGATAATCGTGCCTTCCTGGATTAATTTACTCTTAAAGGCTTATGCCTTCATTGGAATTTTTGGCACGTATGGTGTGGCGAATGGTTTTCTGGAGGCAGTAGGAATCGGAAAGCAGCAAATTCTTTTTACGGATTTCAGCTTCATATTCGTTTCGGTTTATATTTTCATCCCGTTTATGATCTTACCGATATTCAATGCGCTGGATGAAATGAATCCAACTCTTTTGGATGCGGCCAATGACTTGGGAGCGTCCCGGTGGATGACGTTCCGCCGCGTGATTTTTCCTTTGACGATAGATGGTGTAAAGACGGGATGCCAGGTAGTCTTCATCCCGGCACTTTCATTGTTCATGCTTACAAGACTGATTGCCGGTAATCGAGTCATTACGCTTGGTACGGCTATCGAGCAGCACTTCCTTGTGACACAGGATTGGGGAATGGGTTCCACAATCGCGGTATTTTTGATTATTATAATGTTCCTGATTATGTTTGTAACGGGTAACCGAAAGCAGGGTGTGTAAATTGGGTAGTAAATTATCACCAATATCAAAAGGGTTTCTCGTTTTGATTTTTCTCATACTCTATGCACCGATTTTCTTTTTAGTCTTTTACTCATTTAACAGCGGTGGAACGATGTATGACTTTAAAGGGTTCACCATGGAGTGGTACAAGGAGCTGTTCCAAGATACAAGACTGTTGATCATTGTATTGAATACGCTTGTGATCGCTTTATTATCTGCACTGATCGCCACGATCATTGGGGTGATTGGAGCCATTGGAATTCGTTCCTTTACGAGCAGTAAGGCTAGGAATACGGTATTGTCATTGAATAATGTATTGATTGTCAGTCCCGATGTGATCATCGGTGCTTCCTTCCTGATTCTATTCACAATGGCTGGGATCAAGCTTGGATTCTACTCAGTACTGTTGTCGCATATCGCCTTCAGCATCCCGATCGTTGTGCTGCTGGTCCTTCCGAAACTTCAGGAAATGAGCCCTACCTTAATTGATGCGGCCAGAGATTTAGGGGCAAGCCGGTGGGATGTATTGACGAAGGTCATCCTGCCATACATCTTACCAGGTATCTTTGCTGGTTTTTTTATGGCTTTGACTTATTCACTTGATGATTTTGCGGTTACGTTCTTTGTGACCGGTAATGGCTTCTCCACTCTATCAGTGGAAATCTATTCATTGGCCCGCCGTGGGATTTCATTGAATATCAATGCACTATCGACACTGCTGTTCGCCGTGACACTATTGTTGGTTGTCGTTTATTACTTTATAACTCAACGTGTAAGGCAAACGGGAATGGGGGGGAAACGATGAAAAGGCTGGTCCAAATGTTTTTAATCATTTCCCTCGTATCCGCCTTGCTGCTATATGCAATTTCAAGATTGAACTCATCACAGGGGTTTACGAGCAGTAATACGCTTACCATCTATAATTGGGGCGATTACATCGATACGGATCTAATCAAACGTTTTGAAGAAGAAACGGGTATAAAGGTCATTTATGAGACGTTCGATTCAAATGAGGCAATGATGACTAAAATCGAGCAGGGCGGTACGACTTATGATATTGCCATTCCATCTGAGTATATGATTGATAAGATGAGACAAGAAGACTTGCTGGTTCCCTTGGATCATTCCAAGCTACCAAATTTGAAAAATATCGACGAGCGGTTCATCAATCTGCCATTCGATCCGGAGAATAAATATTCCGTGCCATATTTCTGGGGAACAGTTGGAATTGTTTACAACTCCAAGATGCTCGGTGGCAAAGAGATAAAGGCTTGGGCGGATTTATGGGATAAAGATTTAAAAAATGAAATCCTTTTGACGGATGGGGCTAGAGAAGTGATGGGCATGGGCCTGAACTCTTTGAATTATTCATTGAATGATACCGATGAAGCTCACCTTCAAGAGGCAAAATCCAAGCTTGATGCACTCACTCCGAATATTAAAGCGATCGTTGGAGATGAAAGCCGCATGCTATTGGAAACCCAGGAAGCGGCGATTGGTCTGGTTTGGTCTGGAGTGGCTTCTGAAATCATGGCTGAAAATGAAGATCTCGAATATGTGGTTCCAAAAGAGGGGTCGAATCTGTGGTTTGATAATATGGTCATTCCGAGAACGACCAAAAATGTCGATGCGGCTCACCAATTCATCAATTTCATGCTGGACCCAAAAGTTGCGGCACAGAATGCTGAATATGTAAGCTACTCGACCCCTAATAAAGAAGCACTGAAATATATGCCTGAAGAAGTGGTGAAGGATGAACGTTTCTATCCATCACCAGAACTGACAGAGAAGCTGGAAGTGTACGAAAACCTTGGGAAGAAAAACTTGGCCCATTACAACGAACTCTTCCTTGAGTTTAAGATGCATCGTAAATAACAGAAAAAGCATGGTGTAAAGGTATCCCCCTTATACCATGCTTTTTTTTCTAAGTTTTTGACAAGATGATCTCCGTTGCTTCACCTTCATTACCTATATATCAAAGTCAATATAACAGTATAGATCTTTGTAATAATGAATTAGGTCAGAAAATACTCTAAAATATCAGTTGGGATATAAGTATGTTAGTATAATGATGGGATTAGTGAATACCACAGGTGGAACTAATCTTTTTAAGGATTAATTAATATTTCCAAGCTATCATAATAGAAAAAGTAAGGGAGAGCATTCATGAAACTATTAAGAAGCACGAAGGCATATGTTTGGGCAGGGAGCATTTTAATCATTGCCGGGATCATGGCATTTGCGATGATTTCGTCTACGGATAAGACAATGGCAAGTATCGATGGCGAGAAAATCAGTAAGGATGAGCTGTATGACGAGCTTGTTAAAGGGTACGGAGCAGATACATTAGACCTGTTGATTACGAATAAATTGGTTGAAATGGAAGCGAAAAAAGAAGGAATTAAAATTAAGGATGAAGAAATCCAGAAAGAAATAGATGTTATGGCTGAGTCCTATGGTGATGAAAAGGCTTTAAAAGAGCAATTGGAAGCAAGCGGTTCGTCCATGGAAGCCTTGAAAAATGACATCGTGGTTTATCTGCAAACGAAAAAAATGATCGAACCGAGAATTACCGTGACAGATGATGAAATCAGTACGTATTTTGAAGATAATAAAGATACATTTGCAAAACCTGAACAAGTGGAGGCCAGTCATATTTTAGTCGAGGACGAAAAAACGGCTAAAAAGGTTGCGAAGGAAATTGCAGAGGGCGGCGACTTTGCTAAATTGGCAGCTGAATATTCTACTGATACGCAAACGGCGGATAACGGTGGAAGCTTAGGATATTTTGGAAAAGGTGATATGGTGGAAGAATTCGATGATGTTGCCTTTAATCTTGATATAGACAAAGTCAGTGAACCAGTCAAAACCGATTATGGTTATCACATCATAAAAGTAACCGGTAAGAAGGAAGCAAAAAAAGCTAATTTAGAAGACAGTAAAGAAGTAATTAAGGCAACGCTTCTTTCTGAGAGATTACAAGAGGAATATCCAGCTTGGTTAGCTGAAGTGAAAAAGGATCATGAGATAACGAATAAATTAGAGGGTTCTGAATAAGGCTATCAAGTGAAATGATATATGGAAAAACAAAAAGCTGGGGCGTAATGCCTCAGCTTTTATATATATTAGAAGTTAGATGAAATAGATTTTTCATTGGATAATCCTGATTTTGTAACAATATCATCGCTCTCTTTTTCACTTTTTTTATTATCTGAGTTCAATGATTGTGTTGGTGTTTCTTTCAGTTGTTTACCGGCAACGACCACTTTTGAGCTGATGTCCTTTAATTCATTTGTTGCGTCCTTAGCTGTACCAAGGGCGTTAGTGGAGATATCTTTTACTTCGGATACTTTACCCACCACGTCTTCATTGACAGTTTCATATAAGCTTTCAACGTCATTAATTGCCTCTTTAATCGTCTCTGTTGCGCCTTTGACTCCTGATACCATTTGTTCCTTCATTTCGCCGGGATTCTCCTTGACCTGTTCAATCATATTCTTGGAGTTGTCTTTTAAAAGGACGGCTGAACGCTTTACTTTATTTCTTGTGTTGGAGTCAAGCAAGGTTAACGCACCACCAACAAGTCCTCCAATTAGAATCCCTTTTAACAGTTTGCCATTCGTTTGAGTTTCGATAGTTGTTTGAGTCATTTATATTTCCTCCTTTATAATAGTAGATTGTTTGCTTACTTTGGTTTTCCCTTATTTACCATAAGTTAAACTGGAAATGTAAATCGATATGGTAAATACAACAGTAGTAAGCTACATAGAGTTTAATGACTGAACTACTTTTTGAGAGGTGCAATGATGTTGATTGATCGGTACATGAAAGCTTCCTTTTATGTCAATAAGTTGGGGGAACTTTTGCTGCCATGATGCCGGCGGGGGTTTTATCGCTCTTGGAGATTGCCACGTTATTGGTGGGACTTGTTTTATATGCGTTTGTCATATTGCCATTGTTTATCCCAGTAATGGTTGCGACGTTTGGAATCGCGAATTGGTGGCCTTTTTTGAAAAAAAGAAGTAAAAGGGAGTACCTCTTAAAATAAAGAAGGCATTCGAATGAATGCCTTCTTTATTATTTTGATCATGTGGAACATAAAAGCTTATGTATGCTTTTTTTTCTATATCGATTCACAATTGGGGAATTCTTGTTTTATATTTCGTAATTAATTTTTGATTGTGTTCATCTGCCCCTTCGATATTACTGCTTAGAAATACGGGAGGGGTCACTCCTGATTCAATAATCGTTTCAATGACTTGTGTGAAAATCATATTGAGGAGGACGGCTCCGATTACGGTCGATCCGGAACCAAAGGATATATTATTTGATTTCAGTAATGTGTCACCTTTGGAAATATGATTGTCTATGACCAAATCAACGACATCGTGGAGATAATGCTTCTGTTTATGCCGTGAAGGACAACTGTTAGCATACTCCGGTGATGTAAGTCCAATGACAAAGGCGCCCTTTTCTTTTGCGATTATAGCGACATCGATGGGTACGGGATTCACACCAGACGATGAAATGACAATACAGACATCGCCAGGACGGATATCCTCATCAAGCATGAATTTCTCAGATAGGTCATTTTGCCTTTCAAGTTGCGATGACCTAGATGCTCCCTTAAAAAGCATTAAATCTTCAACGAAAATAGGATGAATGGCGGCTAACCCACCTGCCCGGTAGAATACCTCTTCCGTCAAAATATGAGAATGTCCGCTTCCGAATAGATGAATGACTCCATCCGACATCACTGCTCTTGAGATATGTTCCACAGATTCCTTAATAGAATGCTTTTCCTGTTCAACCACAGTTGATAGTAAAGCCTGCACTTCTTCAAAATATGAGTTCATATATGACACCCTCCGATTACCTTTAGCAAGAAAAGATTATAGTGATGGCAAAAATATTCAAGTTACCTGGTTATAGTGATAGTGAACTTATACCTGTCTGCACGATAAGCCGATTTAACATATTCAAGAGGAGTTCCATCTATTAAGAATGTATTCCTTTGAATGAATAATATGGGTGAGTGCTTTGGGATCGCTAAATGGGTCACTTCTAATTCAGAAGCAATCGATGATTCCAATGTTTGTGAAGCATAGTCTATTTTAAGTTTAATGTAATTCTCCACATATTGGTAAAGGGAAAGGTTAATGATTTCTTCCGTTAGTCCTTTAATTAAATTAGCAGACATGTACACGGTCTCGAGTGCCATGGGATCATCATCAGCCAAGCGAATGCGTTTTATTTCATAAACGGGAGCATAAAGGGAAATGTGCAATTCACTGGCAATTTTCTTATTAGCAGGAATGATTTCAAAGCTCAATAGCTTACTGCTTGGATTTAACCCCCTGGCTTTCATATCCTCTGTAAAGCTGGTCAGCCCATTGAGCTGCTGCTCCAACTTCTTATCGGCAACAAAGGTTCCCCGGCCCTTTTGCCGATATAAGTATCCGGCATTAACCAAATTATTTATGGCTTGCCGGACGGTCATCCGGCTAATTTCGAATTGCTCGGCATATTCACGTTCAGAAGGAAGGGCATTGTGCGCTTGGAACTCACCGTTTTCTATTTGTCTTTTTATTTGTTCTTCGATTTGAAAATAAATCGGAAGAGGTGAGTTTTTATCAATCATCGACTTTCGCTCCTTTTAGGGTATTATCACTCCGGATAACGCTTTTTGGTCTGCGATAATTGTAACATTATTATGTTTTTTTAGGATAGATGCAGGGAATTCCTCTGAAACGTCATCGTGTATCAATCTCTTCAAGGTTTCGGCTTTTTCTTCGCCAGATATCAGCAGCAGAATTTCTTTACTCTTCATAATTGTTGAAATTCCCATCGTAACGGCATGTGTGGGAACTTCGTCTATGGAGTCGAAATAACGTGCATTCGCTTGGCGCGTTGAATCTTCAAGTGTCACTACATGTGTACCGGATGTGAAAGAAGTTCCAGGTTCATTAAAACCAATATGGCCATTTTGCCCAATGCCAAGTATCTGAAGGTCGATCCCTCCCGCGGAATCAATCATTTCGTCATACCGTTTACATTCTCCGGTGGTGTCATCGGCTGTGCCATTTGGAATGTGAGTGCGCTCTTCATTTATATTGATGTGAGTAAATAAGGAGTCATCCATATAATAATGATAGCTGTTTGGATCATTTGGATTTAAACCGATATACTCATCAAGATTAAAAGATGTTACATTTTCATAAGAAGTATTATTACGCACATAATCTTCAATCAAATTATCATACATCCCTTTAGGGGTACCGCCTGTTGCAAGGCCCAATTTGATATCCGGATTTCCTTTGACTTTTCCGATTACTATTTCTGCGGCTGTCCGGCTCATTTCTGCGTAGTCCTGCACTTTAATGATATTCATTATACATTCTCCTTTTTAAAAGCTAATTTACCCCTGCAGAACGTCATTTCCACGTCCAATCGGTCATTCAATATAACAAGGTCGGCGTCTTTGCCGATATTGATGCTTCCTTTTCTGTCATAAATCCGAAGCTGTTTGGCAGGATTTTCTGCCGTCATTTTTATAATGTCAGTCATGGAACAATCGGTATATTGCAAGGTGTTCTTAATGGCATCGTTCATTTTCAATATACTGCCAGCTAGTGTACCGTTTGAAAGAGTTGCTGTCGTTTCATTAACATACACAGGCTGACCGCCTAAATCATAGGTGCCCTTTTCAAGCCATTTGGCACGAAGAGAGTCCGTTATCAATATCATACGGTCACTAGTAATTTGGTTAAAAGCTAACTTCACCATTTCTGGCCTGCAGTGAATCCCGTCAGCAATAAGTTCAACAAACAGCTCGTCTCGAAGATAAGCAGCGCCCAATACACCAGGTTCGCGGTGATGGAGTCCCCGCATTCCATTGTAAAGATGTGTAACGTGGGTAGTCCCTGCCTGAATTGCCTCATCTATTTGGTCATACGTTGCATCTGAATGTCCAATGGAAGCGACTATGCCTGTCCCCCTTAAGTGAGTGGCAAGATCTAATCCATTTGGTTGTTCAGGTGCAAGTGTTACAAGTTTGATTTGATTTTGTGCCATTTCCTGCCATCTTTTGAATAAAGGGACATCAGGATCAACGATATACTCCTCAGGCTGTGCTCCTTTACGGGCTGGTGAAATGAAAGGACCTTCTAAATGAATCCCAACTATTTCAGCGTGTTCTTGTGTTTGGTTTTGGATATATTTACCTGCGTTAAGAAGTGCTGATTCAATGGCTTCGGTCGATTGAGTCATTGTAGTGGCCAGAAAGCTTGTGGTTCCTTCTCGTGGAAGTGTTTCTGCCATTGTGGATAATGCTTCATATGTGGCATCCATTGCATCGGAATTGGATGCTCCATGAATATGAATGTCGATGGCACCGGGAATTACCTGATAATCTGATGAAAGAGTAATTACCTTAACATCATCTTCATGTTTATATTGGTTTACTGGACCAACTTCGGCAATTTTTCCATCAACTACTTTAATGTACCCATTTTTGTATGTTTCTTTTTCGCTATGAACTATCAGATCATTAATAATGAATGTTTTCATACATAATCTCCTTTATGAAAGTAAAACTTAATACTTAATGAATGAGTCAGGAATTGGTCTCTTATAATTTGCCCTCATTTTATCGTTTTTATTTATAGTTGTCTAGACCAGTTGAAGGGGAAATGATGTTTTCTTCTTATATTCTAAGAATATAGTATATTTCCAAGTAAATTGGTATAGACATCTATATATTTTCTGTGCTAGTATAAGCCAAAGAAAAATTATTCTATTGACAAAATGAAAACGCTTTATATGTCGTGTCTATTCTGCTGAATCAAAAGATGTTAGGAACAAAGGAGATGAGTTAGATGTTAAATTTTCTACAAAAAATTGGGAAAGCTTTGATGTTACCAATTGCTGTTTTACCAGCAGCTGCTTTAGTGCTTCGGTTAGGGCAACCGGATTTACTTGATATTGAATTTATGGCTGCCGCAGGAAAAGCGATTTTTGATAATCTTGCCATACTGTTCGCTTTAGGTATAGCGATAGGATTATCAAAAGATGGTAGCGGTGCAGCCGCATTAGCTGGTCTTGTTGGTTATTTTGTTTTGACGAATGGTACACAAGCAATTAATAAAGATATCGACATGGCTGTTTTAGGAGGTATTATATCGGGTATAGTTGCTGCCTTCCTTTATAATAGATACTCTGAGATAAGACTACCTGAATGGCTTGGCTTCTTTTCAGGGAAACGATTTGTTCCGATCATCACATCTCTGGCGATGATTTTACTTGCGGGAATATTCGGTTTTGTATGGCCTCCGATTCAAGATGTAATCAATAACGTTGGAGACTGGATTACAGGTGCAGGAGCATTGGGTGCCGGCGTATTTGGCGTATTGAATCGCTTATTGCTTCCAGTAGGTTTACATCACGTCTTGAATAGTTTGGTTTGGTTTGTATTTGGTGAATACAATGGAGCAACTGGTGATATAAATCGTTTCTTCAAGGGTGATCCAACTGCTGGGCCTTTCATGACTGGTTTTTTCCCAATCATGATGTTCGGCCTTCCAGCTGCAGCATTAGCGATGATTGCAGCTGCTAAGAAAGAGAAACGTAAATTGGTGACGGGGATGCTACTCGGGTTAGCTTTCACTTCGTTCTTAACAGGAATCACTGAACCGATTGAATTTCTGTTCATGTTCATCGCACCAGTGTTATATGTAATACATGCCCTATTAACCGGGGTATCCCTGGCACTTGCTGTTATGTTAGATATCCATCATGGTTTTGGATTCTCTGCAGGAGCCCTTGATTATTTCTTGAACTTTGGCATTGCGCAAAAACCACTATGGTTAATACCGATTGGCTTAGCATACGCTGTCGTTTACTTCGTGATTTTCTATTTTGTTATCAAGATCATGGATTTAAAAACACCTGGCCGTGAAGATGATGAGGAAGATGTGGAAGAAGAAACTATTGTGAAAACAGGGGACAAATATACCGATATGGGATCGCTTTTCATTCAAGATCTTGGCGGAAAAGAAAATATAAAGCTAATTGATAACTGTGCAACACGCTTACGTTTAGAAGTTGCCGATACAGGTAATGTGAATGAAGCCGCCTTAAAAAGGCATGGTGCGCGCGGTGTAATGAAATTGAATAAATCAAGTGTGCAAGTCATTGTTGGAACGAATGTTGAATTTGTTGCAAATGCAATGAAACAACTTGTCAAAAATGGTGTCGATCCAATCCAAGTGAAAACAGATCCATCTGCACAAGTGGCAGAGGAAAGAGTGGAAGAAAACCAAGCTTTGGGAGCAAATGACTTTGTCCTTCCATTTGAAGGAACCGTTTTACCGATAGAACAAGTTCCCGATCAAGTATTTGCGATGAAAATGATGGGCGATGGCTTTGCTATCGAGCCAGTCAATGGGAAACTAGTATCACCAATCGATGGGGAAGTGCTTAGTATCTTCCCAACAAATCATGCATTGGGATTGAAAATGAATAATGGACTGGAAATTCTGATCCATGTTGGCTTAGATACAGTTAAATTAAATGGAGAAGGCTTTACATCTCTTGTGCAAGAAGGTCAAAGGATAACAAAAGGAACACCTCTTTTGGAAATTGATTTAGATTTCATAAAACGGAATGCTCCGTCGACGGTCACTCCTATCATATTCACTAACTTACCAGAAGGAACGGCAGTGAAATTGCAAAAGGCAGGGATCCAGAAACAAAACACTCCAGGTATCATTCAGTTGGAAAAACTATAAAATGATAGGTGCAAATTTAGAAAAAGGGTTGTCGACCGACAGCCCTTTTTTATGCTGAAGTCCATTCACATTTAGAGAGTGGACGTAATTTCCTTCTGGTTCATTCCCTTTTCTTCACTTCTTGGTTTTAAGGCTCGCTTCCGAATATAATCAAAAAAAGAGCCTGTTCGATTCAAACAGGCTCTACACATAGAGTAGGTCTTATAAACACTCCGCAGAAAATAGTGTTAAGCATTCTAGCATACGCTGGTTATTTCTGAAGCATCAACGATACGCTGTACTTCTGATCCATCGAGTGTCTCTTTTTTCAATAACTCATTAACGAGCTTATCATACTGTTGGCGATTCGTATCAATCAACATTTCCGTTTCAGAAATCGCTTTGGTGAATAATTCCTGCATCTTTTGCTCCTTCTCGCCTTTATTAAAGGTGAGGGTGAATCCATCTTGAAGCATTCCGGTATCGACCATTTGTTCAAGTAGATGTTTCGCTTGCTGTACATCTCCGCCTACACCAATGCTGTGTTCCCCTAAATACATTCTTTCCGCCACGCCGCCCGCTAAAATCATTTTGACTTGATCAAGCAATTCGCTTGCTGTAGCTAGATGGAGTTCTTTTGGTATCGGCGCTACATATCCAAGGGCTTCCCCACGCGGAATGATGGTCGCCTTTCGAACAGAACCAGGCTTTGTCAAAGCTGCAATCAGGGCATGTCCACTTTCATGAATGGCCACACGCCGCTTCGTATCTACATCATTCAAAGTGCGTGATGTGGCTCCAAGTATCGTACGGTCAATGGCATAATCAAGATCTTGTTTACGAATCATATCCTGTTCATTCCTCAGGGCATGACGTGAGGCAGTATCGAATAGAGAACTTAAGTCAGCACCGGAGAAACCGGATGTACTTTCAGCCAATTCATCCAAGGAGGCAAGGACATCTGTTGCTAAATGCTTTCCCTTCGTATGGATATCGATGATTTCCCTTCTTCCTTGTGTATCTGGAAGTGGGACTTGGAAAGAGAAATCGATCCTGCCCGGACGTAGAAATGCCTCATCGAGCATATCTTTCCGGTTGGTCGCTGCAATAAATAAAATGCCTTCATTTGGATGGCCTCCATCCAATTGCACAAGCAGTTCAGTTAACGTTTTTTCGCCTTCTTCGCCGCCATGAGCTTTCCTTTTGCCGGCCAACGCGTCCACTTCATCAATGAAAATGACAGCAGGCGATTGCTTACGTGCATTTTGGAAAAGACTGCGGACACGGGCTGCACCGACTCCAACGAACATTTCGTTGAAGGCTGAACCGCTCGTAGAGAAGAAGTTTGCACCAAGCTCTTTTGCGATTGCCTGGGCAAGCAGCGTTTTCCCCGTCCCAGGGGGGCCGTATAATAAAATGCCTTGAGGCGGCTTAATTCCAATCTTTGCTGAACGTTCAGGTTCTTTTAGTGTAGTGAGCGTCTGTAGAATTTCCTGTTTTATTTCGGTTTGCAAACCGCCTACATCATCCATGGTTATCTCTGGTAGAGGCTTAGGGGTGGAAAGGCTTTGTTTCTTGCTGCCGATCCGTAATCCGCCTTTTGATCTTTTCTGTATAATGACACCGGTTGTGACGAGAGCCGCCATCAATCCGCCTAAAATCCATAATGCTGATTTATTAGTTGATGAAAAAGAATATTGAACGTTATATGTTTCGACAAGTTTATTGATCATTTGACTGTTGGGAGGAATACTAGAAACGTATTCTCCATCTGGTGTGGAGATGTGAAGAGTGCCATTCTTTTTTTCTTCAATGGCGACAGGGGCTCCATTTTGAGCTTTAATTGTCTTTTCTACAGAAGAAAAAGGAATGACCATATCCTTTGACTGTGTAACAACATACCAACTGATTCCAGCAATTATCACAATGAAAGCCGTCAAGAACGGCAGCAACTTCGAAACTAATTTAGAGTTCGAATTCAAATTTTCATCTCCTTTAAGAATATATATTCAGTATAGAATTTTTAAACGTGTAATCTATAGGTCTTTGTACCTTAAAATTAAGGTAAATAATGTCAGAGTAAAGAAATATCATTTAAGGAATGACAATTTTAGGGCTGGACTCCGTAATTTAGGGATATTTATTCTAACCTGCATATTAGACTTTTTAAATGCGAAATGCTAAAGTGAAATGGTCTAAGTCATGAAAAAATAAAATGGTAGAAGAGTGTGAAGTTCTATGAGTAAATTTATAAAAGACTATATGATTACGATGAAGGATATCGTTAGAGAAGGGGATCCAATTCTGCGTCAGGTAACGGATGAAGTTAGCCTGCCGATTTCGGATGAAGATCGTGAAACGTTGGAATGCATGATGCAATACCTTAAAAATAGCCAGGACCCAAAACTCCAAAAGAAGTACAACTTGCGTGAAGGCGTTGGGTTGTCTGCAAATCAGATAGGCTTGAATAAACGCATGTTCGTCATGTATTTTCCAGACGAAAAGGGGAATCTGTTTGAATATGCCCTTGTGAATCCGAAAATTATCAGTCATTCTGCCACAATGATCTATTTACCGCAAAGTGAGGGCTGCCTTTCTGTCGATCGTGATATTAAAGGATATGTACCGCGTTATGAACGGGTTAAAATAAAAGCGGTGGACGGTAATGGTGAGGAAATAGAGATGCGGCTGAAGGGTTTTGCTGCGATCGTTTTTCAACATGAGCTAGATCATTTGAACGGGATGATGTTTTATGACCGGATCAATACCGAGAACCCTTTCAAGCTTCCGGAAAACGTGGAAGTGAAAAGTTTATAAAAAACCAAAAAAGGCAAAGCGCCATGCTTTGCCTTTTTTCTGTTTTAAGGCCGAGGAGCTATTTCCTCTGCCATATACTTCCGCAAATCATAGAATATAGCCATACTCATTTGCTGATACCCTTCGGAAGTGAGGTGGATGCCATCATCACTAATCAAGAGACCCAAGTCGCCGGAGGACTTAATATGGGAACGGACATCAATCAAAGGCACCTTAAGTTCTTCAGCAAGGTTTTTCAATTGGCGATTATACATCCCATGCCAATGTTCAATACCTCCGACATGGGAAACGAAATGCCCGATAGAATGCCCGAATTTATCAGCTATAGATCTGTAATACCTGGCAGGGTCCAAAGGTGGGAGAGTTAAAAGGAAAGGTGTTACATGCTCGTCCTGAACCTGCTTGACAAGTTGTGTGATATTTTCCAGATAACGTTCGATTGGAACGATGGGCTCATGGTTACCTTCTGGATTTTTGGCTACTTCTTCCCAATGGAAGTTACAGTCGTTTCCACCGACCTCTATTAATACGATATCGGGATTTTCTGACATCACGTCTTTCTCGATTCGGCTAACCAACAGGTCGGAGTTGTCATTGAAAACCCCTTTATTCAAAACTTCCACGAAAGGAAATGATTCTGTAAGCTTAGCTAAAGAGTTCGGATAATTTTCTTTAATAATGCGAAGCCGTCCCTTAACATAAGAAATGCCTCTGGTTAAACTGTCACCAAAACATACGATCTTCAAACTTCTCACCTCGGTATGTGAATGTGTTACTTATATTTTAGTAGTAGACTGATTTTTCGGCAATCTTCATCTCCTAAATAGAAGGGATGAAATAATAAAAAGCGCTGGAAGTCCAGCGCTTTTTATTATAATGATTCCTCATTTGAAGTTGTTTTCACTCTTGTTTTTCCCATAAAGAATACAGTGATTGCTGCAAGACCAATCGGAATGAGGGCCAAGGTGAATATTAGTGAAATCGAATCGGACATCGCATGAACGATTTTATCCAGGACAAAGTCGGGAATCTCGGCACGTGCGTCCGATTGGAAGAGTTGACGTGGGTCCTCGATTAATCCGGCTGTATCCGGGCTTCCTTTCATACCTTTAAATGCATCCGCCATTTTACTTGTGAACACATTGTTCTGAATCGCTCCATAAATCGTTACACCGAGTGTCATCCCAAAAGAACGAAGGAATGAGTTTGTTGAGTTGGCAGACCCCCGGAATCTTGGTTCCAAATTGTGAATGGAGGCAATAGGCAAAAGGGAGAAGGAAAAGCCCATGCCAAACCCAGTCAGAATCATGTACAAAGTTAATAAAGTCCTGCTGGTATCAGGAGTAATGGTCCCTAATAAAAGCATCCCTGAAAAATAGCAGATAACAGAAATCGTCATTAAGTTGCGAAAGCTTGTCTTTGTATTGAATATCCCGCCAATTGCACTGCCGAATACCGAACCGAGCATCATAGGGGTAAGGATCAATCCGGCATTCGTTGCGGAACCACCGTAAACCGCTTGTACGAAAATCGGGATATAAACGGTTAAAATAATGAATGTACCGCCATAAAGAATGGCTAAAATTTGAGAAGTGGCAAATAATCGCCTTTTAAAAAGCCATAATGAGATGATTGGATCCTTTGCCCTTTTTTCGAAAAAGAAAAAGGAAATGAAGAAAACCACAAAGCTAGCAAACAGACCTATGATAGGTGAGGAACCCCAGCCATACTCTCCGCCCAGTTCGAGAGCGAACATTAAGCTGATAACGGCAATGACAAGAGTTGCTGCACCACCCCAATCAATTTTTTGCTCTTGGGTGTTGGCTGACTCCCTGTAATATTTCCAGATGAAAAATAAAGAGATGATTCCAATCGGAACATTGACGTAGAAAATCCAGTTCCAGCTGGAATATTCGGTAATATAAGCACCTAAAAGTGGTCCCAATACGCTGGAGGCCCCAAATACAGCACCAAAAAGCCCTGTCAATTTTCCCCGTTTCTCAGGTGGGAAAATATCGAAAATGATCGTAAAGGCGATTGGCATCAAAGCTCCTCCGCCTATACCTTGGATGGCACGGAAGATACTTAACTGCACTATGCTCTGAGCCATACCGCATAAAGCGGAACCGATTAAAAAGACTATGAGTCCAAAAATGAAAAACCTTTTTCTTCCATACATGTCGGAAAGCTTACCGAAAATCGGCATACTTGCCATCGTGGCGACCATATAGGCAGATGTTACCCATACAAACTTATCGAACCCGCCTAAATCAGAAACGATCGTTCCCATTGCAGTCGCAACAATCGTATTATCCATTGCTGACATCAAGATACCCAATAATAAACCGGCAACAATGAATCTTTGTTTTTTTTGATCGTTCATTTATTTTCCTCCTTCGCATCAACCAGCTCATGAATTTCCTTTACATGGTTGAAGGGTAAACGTTAAGATGAAACAAAACATTTATCTTGAAAATCAAGATAAATTCAAGTGTAAAAGGGGTGGCATTTTATGTCAAGCGATAATGGGGCGAATGCAGCTCTGTTAGAGATTTTAACACACAGTTTGCAAAGGTATGGAATGAGATCCGTTTTATTTCAACAAAACATGGCTCAGAAAATTGGGGTGTCCCATACAGATCTAAAAAGTGCTGAAATATTGAATGAAACAGGACCAATAACTGCTGGTGAACTATCCAAAATTACAGGATTGAGTACGGGCTCGGTTACGGCACTGATCAATCGCCTTGAGAAATCCGGTTATGTTAAAAGAGAACGAGATCATATGGACGGAAGACGGGTAATGATTACACTGATATCCGAAAGACAGGATCATATTAAATCACACTATCAATCACTCTCTATGGCCACCAAAGATTTATGTTCCGCTTATAATGAGCAAGAGCTAATATTTATCACTCAATTTGTTCGGGACATCACAAAAATCATGGACAAAGAAAATGACAAGTTAATGAGTGATCGTTAGAGGTAGCTTAAGGCTGCCTTTTTTTGGTGGATTTTTTCGAAGTGAATGAAAAATGTCGCATTTCCATTAAAATATATATTGATAATGATTTTCATTGTCTGATAATATGAATCTACAAATCATTTCTAAGGGAGAAAACAATATGAAGAAAGCAAAGGCGTCATTAGCAGTCTTACTATCAACCAGCCTATTATTTGGATGTACGCAGGAAAAGGAAGAAACTAAGCCGGCAGATGATAACGCCAAAGAAGCGAGTGCGAGTAAGCTTGATGATGTATCTAACGAGTATCGGGAATATGCAATTGGTGAAATAGAAGAGTTCGTAAACGCAACGGAAGAATTTACTACAGCGGTATCTTCCGGAGATATTGAAAAAGCGAAGGAAGCATACGCACCAGCCCGCATGCATTATGAGAGAGCGGAACCAATCGCAGAAGTATTTGGGGATCTTGATCCGAAAATTGATGCACGTAAAGGGGACGTCAAAGATGCAGAATGGGGCGGTTACCACCGGATTGAAATGGGGTTATGGGAAGAAAATACAACGAAGGGGTACGAAGAGTATGCAGATCAATTAATGAGTGATGTCAATTTGCTTCGTGCCAAAGTTGAAACGGTTGAGGTCACACCTGATGTGTTAATCACGGGTGCAGTGGATTTATTGAATGAAGTTTCTACCAGTAAAGTTAAAGGAGAAGAGGACCGATATTCTCATACGGATTTATATGATTTCGTTGCAAATGTAGAAGGTGCAGAAAAAATCTATGAACTGCTTACCCCAGCGCTGAAAGAAAAGGATGCGAAGCTTGCTACGGAAATCCAACAACGTTTTGACAACGTATACGGCTTGCTTGAAAAGCATAAAGAAGGGAATGGCTACATCTCATATACGGATTTAAAGGAATCCGAGGTCAAAGAGTTGAGCCAAGCAATTGATGCATTAGCTGAACCACTTTCACAAATAGGGATTGTAACGGAGGAATCATAATTGAAAGAAAACACATCAAAAGATGAAACTGGTATTTTTTCAAAAAAAGTAAGCCGTAGAAATATGTTGAAAACGGCAGGAGTCGGTGGAATCGGAGTCGCGATAGGGGCATCTGGATTTGGAGGACTGCTGACTCTTTCTGATAAAAAGGCAAAGGGGCAAACTAAAGATATTGTTCCTTTTTATGGAGCGCATCAGGCTGGTATCACCACTGAAGCGCAAGATAACCTTTATTTTGCATCATTGGAAGTAACGACAGATAATAGGTCTGACTTAATCCAGCTGTTTAAGGATTGGACAGAGGCTGCGGCTCAGATGACAGCAGGAAATTTAATTGGTGAATCATCTCTTAATACAAATATGCCCCCAAAAGATACGGGGGAAGCGGAAGAATTATCACCTTCCAATTTAACGATTACTTTTGGAGTGGGTCCTACCCTATTTTCGAAAGATGGGAAAGATAGATTTGGTTTGAAATCGAAAAGACCTGCTGAATTAAAGGACCTGCCCAAATTCCCTTTAGATGCATTAGAAGATGAATGGAGCGGTGGGGATATTTGTATTCAAGCATGTGCAGATGATCTTCAAGTGGCTTTTCACGCGGTTCGGAATTTAGTGAGAATCGGGAGAGGGAAAACGATCATTCATTGGGCACAGACAGGTTTTCAACGGACTAAGCAAGCCGATTTACAAAAAACGACACCGCGAAACTTATTTGGGTTTAAGGATGGGACTGCCAATCCGGATAAGAATAATAACAGTGAAATGAATGAGCATGTTTGGGTAAAGGCTGATGATGGGCCAGACTGGCTTATTGGAGGCAGTTATATGGTGGTACGCCGAATCCAGATGTACATTGAAGTTTGGGACCGCACAATATTGAAAGAACAAGAAAATACGTTTGGCCGACATAGGGATAGTGGAGCTCCACTAGGAATGAAGAATGAGTTTGATAGCGCTGACCTGGAAGCTAAAGACCCAAATGGAAATCGGATCATTCCCGAAAATTCGCATATGAGTCTATCTAGGGGGGACGGAAAAGCAAAGATACTGCGACGTCCTTATTCATATGCAGATGGAATGGATTCTAAAACAGGAAGCTTCAATGCGGGCCTGCTATTCATTTGTTTTCAGCGAAACCCAAGTAAACAATTCATTCCCATACAGGAGCGACTAGCGAAAAATGATAAGCTCAACGAATATATCGTTCACAAGGGCAGTGCCATGTTCGCCTGTTTACCAGGTGTGAAAAAGGGTGGCTATATTGGGGATTCCCTTTTTGGATAAATTGGATTACAAATGAGGACGTGAAAATCGCCAGCATGGATATTATCCGGGTTGGCGATTTTAGTTCATGAAAAAGGAGGGACCGGTATGACCGTTTCTAAATGGAAGAGTGGGATATTGGTTTTAATAGTCAGTCTTTTATTTCTTTCATCTGCTGTAAGGATCGTTTCGGCGGGTGAAAACCATGATCAGCTTTTTGTTTATATTGGCGATAGTTTAATGAAGGTAAAATCCGGGGACCTTGAGGAAGTATCGAAAAATATCAATCTATTCGAGAAAGAATGGAAAACGATAAAAACGGACAGTGAAAGTGCGGGGAAAGTCGACGAGCAACTATCCGCTGTAAAAAGCGCTTTGAGAGATCAAGCCACCACAGATGAAATCAAAAAGCGGCTATCGGCTTTATCAAGTACTCTTGTTACATATGATACTAATGAAAATCCAGTTGACAAGACGGATTATCAAGAAAGGTTACAAGCGGTAATTCCTTTAATAGATGAGTTGAACGCAACGGTAACTAAAGGTGACTTTGATCTAGCAAAAGTTCAATATACGAACCTGCTGAATCAATGGACCGACGCAGAGGTAGTTGTCAGGGAGAAAAGTGTTGCTGCGTATGGTGAAATTGAAACAAATATGGCCTTTGTACGAATAGCGATTACACAAGATCCCCCTGATTCGGAAAAAGCCAAAAAGAATCTAATTGAATTGAAGGGTCTAATGGAGGATTTCCTTGCTGGTAAAGTTGAAGAAGGAAGCCAGAAGAAGACCTATTCACTTGGGGATGTAACGCATCTCTTACAAAGAAGTGCAACGGATATTGAAAAGGATAACATCGATTCTGCCGTTGATCAGTTAAATGAAATTTTAACAATTTGGCCTAATGTCGAAGGGGAGGTCTCCACAAGGGACAGCAAGCTTTACAGCGATATGGAAACGAAAGTCCCTACTGCAATCAGCCTATTGCAATCGAAAAAGGTAAAGGCTGAGGAGGCGAAGGGAATCGTATCCGATTTAAACACAAGGTTACTCCCTTTGATTGATGATACGAGTTATACAACATGGGATGCCGCCCTGATTCTTTTACGGGAAGGGTTGGAGGCACTCTTGATTGTAGCTACATTATTGTCTTTCCTAAAGAAAATTGGGCAAGCGGACAAACAAAAATGGATTTGGACAGGGGTTGGTGTAGGTTTAGTTGCCAGTTCCATATTGGCGGTCATAATCAATATCGTTTTCTCTCAGATCACGGCTGCGTCAAGCCGGGAATATATTGAGGGAATCACTGGGATACTAGCTGTATTGATGATGTTGACAATTGGTCTGTGGCTTCATAGTAAATCGAATGTCCATGCATGGAACCGGTATATCAGCAAGCAAATGAACCAAGCCATTGCGATGGGAAGCATCATCTCTTTTGCCTTAATCAGTTTTCTATCCATATTCCGTGAAGGTGCGGAGACCATTATCTTTTATGCTGGAATGGCTCCTTATATGGAATTAAAGCAGCTGATGAGCGGGATTTTCCTTGCCTTCCTCATATTAGTGGTAATTGGATTTATCATGTTGCGCTATAGTGTGAAATTACCGATGACCCTATTCTTTAAAGTCGCAACGATACTCATATATGCCTTGGCTTTCAAGATTCTTGGGGTCTCTATCCATTCGCTTCAGGTTTCGCAAGTGATACAGACAAATACGATCAGCTCCTTCCCATTTGTAGAATGGATAGGTCTCTATCCAACAATGGAAACGCTGGTGCCGCAAGCTGTTTTAATTCTTTTAATCGTATTGGCGACCTATTGGGTTAAAAGGAGTAATTCTTTACATGCAACTGAATAAAGAAATGGGACTGACGTATGTCAGTCCCATTTTGTGTAGTTTTAGCGAAGAAATCGGCGATAGGAATATTGCTTCCATTGATAAAGGATAAAGCAGCCGATGGAGAAGCCATTCCGACCATCTAAGTGAATATATAACCGGTAACATCTAAAGCCAAGCAAAAAAGAAGTCAAACCAAGACAGGAATAGAATCGGAGGGCTTCTTTTTCAAAAAAAGCTTTGCGAGACGCATGACTGGATTGAAATTAAAGAGAAGACCTAAAATCCCCGCTGCTAAAGGAATCACCAAAATCCATATTTGTCCCGTTATTAAGGCAGTGGCTACGCTTAACAAAATGACCCATTGTTTCGTCCGTACTAATGGGCGGGGAATGAAGCCAATTTCACTCATCATACTAATATCAATCTTCCTGATGTGTTGTGTTGTACTTTATCTTTATTTTAATAACAGTGATAAAAATGCAAAGTCACCCTCTAATTTATAATTATTTTAATTTAGTATTGATTATCATTATTAAAGTAGTATAATATGAATAACAAGCAGTTAAAGCGAGGAGGACAGTATAAATGGTAGCAAAAGTCTGTGAAACATGCGGAAAACCAATAAAAAGGCTAAAGCATTCTTCCCTATGCCAATGCGGTCCTAAGATATTGAGCAATCAATTTTCAGCTACAAACAAATAGAATCCATGGATTAAATCATAAATTAAACCGATTATTCAATTAATCGGTTTTTGTTTATCCAATGGAGGGTAAAGATGTGAATAAAACAATATTTATCCTTTTATCCAATTAAAAATATTTTTAATTTCAATAAAAATAATGTACGATTAGAGGATAGAATAAAAAGTCATGGCGGAAAAGACATATGTTAAGTTTGTCTAAACCATCACGTGACGGTTTGGAGGGGTTATATTGGGAACGAGACATTAAAAATTGGCGAGTTGGCGGAAATGGCGAATGTTACAAAACGAACCGTTGATTATTATACGAACTTAGGTCTGCTTAAAGCAGAACGTTCCGCCTCTAATTACCGTTATTATTCGGTCGGTGAACTTGAAAGGCTCCGCCTTATCGAGGAATATAAAAGAAAGAACCTTTCATTGGAAGACATAAAAGATATATTTAAACAGGAAAAGGAAGTCGCATCAGCAATTGAGGAAACAGGCCTTCAACTGAAAAACAAAATGGATGGCCTGAACGAAGAACTTCAAGAAGTCATCAGCTTGATTAAAAAGGACGAAAAAAATGAGCTTCTTCTAAAAAAACAGATTTCCCATGAAAGCATGGCCTTGATCCAATCATTACTAGTGTTGCTGGGATGATTAAAATTTATTCCCTATTATTTTGTGTGCAAAGGTGCATATTAACGATAAAGGCTAAATGGTTTTGGTTCATATTAAGGCGAAATCGCTTTTTGAAACGAAAAAACCCATTTATACAGGAGGTGCTTGGGATTAAACCGTGTATGTCTAATCCGAATGTTTGAAGGATAGGCAACTATATATGGTGAACCCGCACATATTGGAGATTTTTATAAAATTATTAGCAGTAGCTGTACTAATAGCATTAACCGCATTTTTCGTTGCATCGGAATTTGCAATCGTGAAAGTCAGAAGTTCCCGAATCAATCAGTTGATTGAAGAAGGGCATAGAAATGCACTTGCGGCTAAGAAAGTGACTACCCATATCGATGAGTACTTATCTGCCTGTCAGTTGGGGATTACAGTAACCGCCTTAGGTTTGGGGGTATTGGGTGAACCGACAGTTGAGGCGATCTTAAGACCATTGTTCAATAAATGGGGATTAGAGGAATCGGTAAGTCATATCATCTCTTTCGTAATCGCATTCGGTTCTGTAACATTCCTTCATGTTGTAGTGGGGGAACTGGCACCAAAAACAGTTGCGATCCAAAAGGCAGAAGAGGTAACGTTGCTTTTTTCAAAGCCGTTAATTCTCTTTTACCGCATTTTGTACCCATTTATTTGGTTACTGAATGGTTCTGCCCGTCTCCTAACTGGCATATTCGGATTAAAGCCTGCTTCTGAGTCCGAAATGGCCCACTCTGAAGAAGAACTGCGCATCATTTTATCGGAAAGCTATAAAAGCGGTGAGATCAACCAGTCGGAATACAAATATGTAAACCAGATATTTGAATTTGATGAGCGTATTGCGAATGAGATCATGGTCCCGCGTACGGAAATGACCGTTATCGAAAAGGGCATGCCATTATTGGAAGTTGTTGAAGTGATTCAAGAAGAACAATACACAAGGTACCCGGTCATAGACGGGGATAAAGATAATGTCGTGGGAATGGTCAATATCAAGAGACTTTATACAGCGACGATTACAGAAGAAAATGTAACAGCGCTGACAGTGGATTCCTTTGTAACACCCGTCATCCGTGTTCTTGAAACGATTGCCATTCATGATCTGCTGCTGAAAATGCAGAAGGAACGGATTCATATGGCGGTCTTGACTGATGAATATGGCGGAACTGCCGGCCTTGTTACGGTTGAAGACATCCTTGAAGAAATCGTTGGGGAAATCCGAGATGAATTTGACCAGGATGAACGTCCACTTATTCAAAAAATTGATGAAGGGCATTATGTTTTCGATGCAAAAACATTGGTTGAAGATGTCAATGATACCCTTGCAATCGATTTGCCAGAGGAAGATATCGATACATTGGGTGGATGGTTCCTGACAGGAAGATTTGAGATTGCGGTCGGGGATAGAATTGAATATGCCGGATATGAATTTACTGTAAAGGAAATGGACGGCCACCATGTTTTATATGTGGAAGTGAAGAAAATTCAATAACAGATTCGCAACATGAGCCGAAGGTGAAAACTTTCGGCTTGTTAATGTTCTTAGGTACGAACAAGTCAATTTGGTGTTTATAATAATGGGTAAGGCAGACTGTTACTTAATTGGAAAAGGAATTCATTTAAAATAACACTGTAGGTAACTATTTAGCATTGAAAATGTTAAAATTGAGTTTGAGCATGAATCTATTTATATATCATTTTAAATTTCAAAGGAATATAAGTGGAATTCTTGTATTTCGATTTTTTGCAATGCCGTTTATTTCGGGCTGGTATAAATAAGTATTGAAGGTGGGCGGGAAAAATGGGTTTTAAGAAGAAGCAAATGTTGGGATTTGGTTTGATCTTGCTTTTCTTGGCTATTTTACTTTCTTTCATGATGGTTACGCTTAACAATTTAAAGAGCAGTATGACTGAAATAGTTGAAAATCGCTATGAAAAAGTTCTAGCTTCAATGGAAATCCGTCAGCTTTTTTCTAGGTCGGACCGTGAGATTCTGTTTGCAGCTAATGACACAAACAAAGAAGAAAGAGCAGAGAGCCTCGAAATCATCAATGAGAATCATAGTTTGATTGAATCGAAAATTGCTGAGTTATCAGGCAGTTTACAAAGGATGAAAGCAAAGCAATTATTGAAAGAGTTCGAGACTCAATATGCTTCTTACTCCATAACAGAGGCTGAAATCATCCAAAAGATAAAATCGGGAAGTTCTTCGGTTGATCTTTCAAGCCTGATGGAAGACCAGAGGGAAAAACGAACGAAAGTCATCAGGACGATGGAGGACTTTAAGGATTACCAAGAAGGTGTCATGAAAGATACCTTAAGTAATTCGAAACAAACCTATGAAGATATGGTCGGTTTTGTGATTTTTGCGGTCATTCTCAGCATTTTGGTTATTTCCTTAACGGTTGTTTGGATGCTTCGCAGTACATCGAAAGATCTGCAATCGATTACGAAGGTCATCAAAAATATCGATTTTAAAAATTTATCGGTCGTACCAAGAATTCCGGTTCGAACTACTGATGAAATTGGTGATATAGCGAGATCGTTCAATGATATGGCGGAATCGCTTGAAATCTATAATCAAAAAGAGAAAGATTTCACCGAGAAGATCAGTGAACAGAACTGGATCCAGACTCGTGTTGCAGATATAGCTACCATGTATCAGCGCATTGTTGATGTGGAAGTTCTTGCTGATCGGTTCATTACAAGACTTACACCGATGATGGGAGCTTCAATTGGAGCTTTTTACGTCAAACGGGGTGAGGGTGTGGATATGCGTTTTGTGAAGCTTGCTAGCTTTGCGGGAGATGGTGAAGATTCGGGCAGACGTGAATTCCGTCTTGGAGAAGGTTTGATCGGACAATGCGCCCTAGAAAAAAAATCGAAAGTCATTGAAGATATCCCTGAAGATTTTCAATTGGTTACTACAGGATTAGGGGAAATCAACCCGAAAAGTATTGTCATTGCACCAGTTGTTTTTGAGGATGAAGTTGTGGCGATGGTTGAACTGGCAAGTTTGGAGGCCTTTACGAAGTTGCAAAAAACTTTCCTGAACCAGGTTCTTGATACTCTAGGCATCACGATTAATAATGTAGAGGGCCGGATGGAAATAGAGCGTTTATTGAGAGAATCACAAGCACAGACCGAAGAGTTACAGGCTCAATCGGAAGAATTGCAATCACAGTCAGAGGAAATGCAAGCCCAATCAGAGGAACTGCAAACACAGGCTGAAGAGTTGCGAATGATCAATGAACAATTAGAAGAAAGAAATCGTGAAACGGAAGAAAAATCGAAAGAGCTTCAAGTCACTAAACAAAATCTTGAAAAACAAGCGGAAGAATTAAAGTTAAGTTCAAAATATAAATCCGAGTTCATGGCAAATATGTCCCATGAATTGCGGACACCGCTCAATAGTATTCTGATTTTATCAGAAATGCTTTCAGATCCGAATGATAGTAAATTAAATGAAGAGCAAAAGGAATTCGCTCGTGTCATTAATTCATCAGGCCAAGACTTATTAACGTTGATCAATGACATTTTGGATTTATCAAAAGTTGAAGTTGGAAAGCTTGAAGTGGTCTTTGACGAAATGAATTTGAGTGAACTTCCTGAGTTATTGCACCGTAACTTTGATCACGTAGCAAAGAAAAAGAACATTGACTTTATAATAGAAAAAAGTAAAAACGTTCCGGATATTTTCTTTACGGATGAACAGCGCTTCCAGCAAATTTTGAAAAACCTGTTATCCAATGCATTTAAGTTCACGGAAAAAGGTTCTGTGTCTATCCAAATCAAAAAAGCTGATGAAGAAAATGTAGCACAATGGATACAGACAAAAGGAGCTAGCAATTGGGTTGAAATTAAGGTGAAGGATACGGGTATCGGAATTTCAAAAGAGAAGCAAAAACTTATCTTTGAAGCGTTCCAGCAAGGTGACGGAGCTACAATGAGAAAATATGGCGGTACAGGACTTGGGCTATCGATTTGCCGGGAGTTTGCCAAACTTCTGGGAGGCTGGGTGATTGTAGATAGTGAAGAAGGGCAAGGCAGCACCTTCACCCTCTTTATTCCGAGCATGCCAGAGGGCTTCAAACATATTGACGAAGCAATAGCTGCTTCTCCAGAAGTGGCAGCAGCCAATCACGAGGATTCTGCCGCGCCATTTGACGGTCAGGGAGAACCGGATGTAGTTATAATGGATGAAGAAAACCGGGATAAGGTCAAACCGTTCTGCAATAAAACAGTACTAGTCGTCGATGATGATCACCGTAATATATTTGCTCTGAAAAATGCGCTGAAGCATGAGGGGATGGAGATCCTTACAGCTGAAAATGGCTACGAATGTTTGGAACTCCTTGAAAAAGGGAACGATATAGATGTTATATTGATGGATATCATGATGCCGGGCATGGACGGTTACGAAACGATGACCAGAATTCGCGAGCAAAGTAAGTTCGAGGATCTTCCAATCATCGCGCTAACTGCGAAAGCGATGAAAGGCGATAGGGAAAAATGTCTGAAGGCCGGAGCTTCCGATTATGTCAGCAAGCCATTAAAATTGGATCAGCTGCTATCCGTCCTTAGAGTATGGCTGACTAATTGATTGATAGTACCTGTAAGGAAGGTTTTGCATGAAGGATACTTTAACGATTGAAGAAAGAGAAGATTTAGAAATCGAGTTATTGTTAGAGGCCATTTATTCCGTCTCTGGCTTTGACTTTCGCAAATATATGCGTTCTTCAATAAAAAGAAGAGTTGAAAATAGAATGAGACTGGACCATATTCGAAGGATTAGCGGAATGATAGAAATGGTTTTATATGAAGAAGGGTATGTCGAGAAGCTTTTGAAAGATTTTTCAATAAATGTCACGGAAATGTTTCGCGATCCGGATTTCTTTAAAGCCTTTCGTTTAAATATCGTTCCGCTTTTGAAAAACCTTCCCGAAATCAGAATATGGCATGCTGGTTGTTCGACCGGTGAAGAAGCCTTTTCCATGGCGATCATCCTCAAGGAAGAAGGACTTTATGATAGGGCAAGGATTTATGCCACTGATATGAATGAAGAAGTCCTCCGTCATGCGGAAAAAGGAATATTACCTTTAAACAGAATGCAGTCTTATACGAAAAACTATTTGCAAGCTGGAGGTAACCAGGAATTTTCGGAGTATTATACAACCGATTATCAAAATGCTTATCTTGATTCGGATCTCCTTAAAAACATTGTGTTTTTCCAGCATAATTTAGTTACTGATGGTTCGTTCAATGAATTTCATATCATAATGTGCCGGAATGTGATGATTTACTTTACTGGCGAATTACAGACCTATGTTAATCAGCTGTTTTATGACAGTCTTTGTAAAGACGGTTTCCTTGCAGTTGGTAGTAAGGAAACACTTCATACATCATCCTTTTCGAAAGATTATGAGGACTTTGACTCAAAGGAACGAATTTATCGGAAATTGTAAAGAGAAAGAGTTCGCATATATGCGGACTCTTTCTTTTTAATTTAGAGCATATACTATATTTTTCACTTTTTTGGATTTCTATGTTTATGGTGTCGGAAGAAGGGGTATAAACAATGAGTTGGTCTTCAGTTAATATTCGTTGTTGTGGTTTATTATTATTAAAAGAGACTGAACTTCGTTATAATATAATGGGAAAATACTTGTTATGGGAGCTTTATTAAACTAATCCATATTATAAAGATAAATGTTGCTGCTCGATATAAGCCAAAAGGGGAATGAAAGAATGAAGATTCTAATCGTAGATGATAATCAGGTTAACCTTTTCGTTATAGAGAAAATTCTAAAGCGAGCTGGCTATACGGACTTTCTATCATTAACTTCAGCTGTTGAGATGTTTGAATATTTACAGGTGGATAGTCCTCAACCTAAACAGACTTCAGTTGATATCATTCTGCTTGATATCATGATGCCGGAGATCGATGGGATAGAGGCATGCAAGAGGCTTCAAAGTATTCCTCACCTTAAAGATATACCGGTTATTTTTGTGACCGCTCTTGAAGATTCAAACAAGGTGGCCGAGGCACTTGATGTGGGCGGTATTGATTATATAATGAAGCCTATCAATAAAATAGATTTACTTGCGAGGATTCGCGTGGGTTTAAGACTTAAATATGAAAAAGATTGGCATAAAATGCAGGATGAAAAAATTCGCAACGAATTGGATCTCTCCATGCAAGTTCAAAGCAGTTTATTAAGTGAGCCCATTAGAAATGATCACTTAACTATAAGAGCATCATACTTACCTGCGAATAAATTGGCAGGGGATATGTACTATTGGCACCGTATCGATGAAAATCGGTATGGGATCATCCTGTTGGATATGATGGGGCATGGCATATCTGCCTCACTTGTGTGTATGTTCATTTCTTCAGTTTTGAGAGATGCCATCAGGACACATACTGATCCAGTGGCAGTCATAAACGAAATGAATCGCTGGATGAGTACCCTTAATAAAAAAGACAACCTTGTGCATTATTATTTTACCGCGATTTATTTGATCATTGATACAGAGCAAAAGACAGTGGAATATGTGAATGCTGGACATCCTCCAGGCTTTGCTTTAATAGATGATGGAAAAGTGGCATTACTTTCAAAAGGGACATGTCCAGTTGGTTTCTTTACCGAGATGAAAATTGAAAAGTCCATCATTCATTATGAAGAGAAGATTCAGCTTATGCTATTTACGGATGGAGTCATGGAAGCTATAGACCGGGAAGGGACAGAAGGACTCGACCAAATAAAACAAGCGGTCTCGACGAGATGGTTTGATTGTAAAGAATCTCCCCCTATCGATTTTTTGATGTCCCCGGAAATGCAGCAAGATCAACCTGATGATATGTGTGTTGTTGTTATTCAAGCAAATTGAAGAAGGAAGAGGCGGCAGATTATCTGCCGCCTCTTCTCTATATAAGGGGGGTCACTTGAGAATGTCCGTTTAGAGTATTGAGTGAATAATGTATCCAGCTATTGCTTCAACGGTTATTTTTCAATTTACTAATGTTATCCTGTAAATTGCCTTTTAATTTATCGACTTTACCTTCTGCTTGTAAGTGAGGATCATTTTTCGCGTTACCGACTTGGTCTTTTGTTTCGCCTTTAACCTTATTTACAGTACTTTTTACTTTGTCTGATAAACCGCTCATTATGTTACCTCCTTTTTCTTTATATACTTTATATACCCCTGAAGTTTATGGGTAAACCCAATTTATAGTGAAAGGAGGTTAAGAAGCGATTGTTGCCCTTTTACTTTGCTTTTGAATGAATTGACATGACCGTTCAATGATATGATCTTTATCATGATCCAACGAGGCCACATGATATGAATTTTCAAGGGGCACCATTTCCTTATCACTGGACATGACAGTTTCGTAAATCTGATAGGAACATAGGTCTGGTACAACATGATCTTCTGGAGAATGGAAGAGGAGTATTGGGCACGTAATGTTTTTAAGTAGTTGACTGCTATGTTCCATTATATCGAGCAATTGATTAATCGCTTTTGACGGAACTTGGTCATATGTGACTTCTTTGGTTGTATCATCTTTTATGTCTGGTTTGCCTTCAGGAATGAAGCGTGGAAGCAATTGGTTACGGTATATTTCATATTCAGGAACTTGAAGAGCGGCATTGATGGTTAGAATCCCGTCACAAGCCACTTTTGTCGCTAAATCCAGGACAAGAGCTCCTCCCATTGATTGGCCGATAGCGAATACTTTGGTGCAGGTTCGCTTTAACTTTGCGTAGGCCATTTCAACATCTTGTATCCATTCTTGATAATGACTCGTTTCCATTTCACCTTCATTCGTTCCGTGGCCCGCCAATCTGGGGGCGAAGACAGTAAATCCTTTGGCAGCGAATTTTTCACCTAAATACCTTACGCTTTGTGGTGTTCCATTAAAACCATGGCAAATAAGGATACCGATAGAATTGCCGGGTAAGAAAAAAGATTCCGCACCTGGTATTACCATTGCTGCTTTCATATTCCCCATCTCCTTTTAGCTATATAGTTAAGTTTAATTAAAAGTTAGCTTGTAAAAAGTATAAATATTAACTATTCCGATTATATTACTTGGTTATATATTAACATAATGGAAATTTTGAAGTCAACTTGGTTATATTCCATGCTCCCATTAGATTTAGATGTCATTCATAAAAAAGATATACAGATACTTATTAGGCCTATTATATGTTTATGGATGTTTACAGAGGAATTCTGAGTTTTCTTGTTGATAACTCTATCTGTTCTTCGCAAATTTTTACCTCCGAGGGAGAAAGAACCGATAGGTATACTAGCAAGTCATTCAAGAATAAGGAAAAACCAATGAATATTCGAGGGGAGAGGGAGTAGTCAATTTAATTAAACAAGTGAAGGAGCTCTGTTTCATACTTTAACATCCCTGCAGAATGATAATACATAATCCACAAAAGTAATCATGTATAGTTACATCTCTTTCTATTATATAAGTACTGTCATGGAATTGTTTATGAACTGAAGAAGCTAATAAACTGTGCACTCAAATAAATATAATAAATAGAGAAAAAGCGTTGACTTTAAGGTGAAATAGGATTAATATAAATAAGCACCAACTAAGACAAACGAAAAACTTCATCCGCTTTTGGCAGATTGCTAGAAGAAAATAATAACTATTGACTTCTTATTATGAAGATGATAAGATGAAATGGTCGCTGAAAAACACGGCGATTTAAAATAAGTTAAAAACTTCGCAGAAGTTGACAACTAATCAATAAGATGTTATGATGAATAAACAAGCCGTTCGAAAGAATGATTGTTGAAAATTGCTCTTTGAAAACTGAACAAAACAAAGCGCCAACGTTAAATTTTAAGTGAGCACACACTATTAAAAAAGCAAAATGAGCAAGTCAAAC
>NZ_JBNNOR010000017.1:0-85406 GCF_050274955.1 Peribacillus sp. NPDC006672 | reverse complement strand
TGTGATATAAATTGAAACGCCGTATACGCGAACCGTACGTACGGTGTTGTGAGAGGGGCGAAAATAATACATTTATTTTCCCTCTACTCGATTGGAGCATATGGGACGGAAGGGTTGAATAAGGAAGTGGCTACAATGGGATAATAATGGAGGAGAAAGTGTTGGGGGATTATTATTCAGGTAATGTATACAGACGATATTGAAGTCATTTACATATACTTATACATGCTTATAGGGGGGTATTATGGAACTATCTTTATTATTGGAGTATGGCTGGGTTTTAATTATTTTAATTTTTTTAGAAGGTTTATTATCTGCTGACAATGCATTGGTTTTAGCCATTATGTCGAAGCATTTACCAAAAGAACAGCAAAAAAAAGCAATCAATATTGGATTGCTTTTAGCTTTTATATTCAGGATTGGTGCAATCTTTATCATTTCTTACCTTTTCCATGTTTGGCAAGTACAGGCAATTGGTGCTGCGTATTTGATTTTCATCTCTTTAAAACATTTACTAAAAAAGGACCACGGGGAAAAAGAAAAAAAAGTGAAAAGCTACCGTATGACTGTTGCACAAATTGCATTAGCTGATATTGCCTTTGCTATTGATTCCATTTTAGCTGCAGTCGCTCTAGTCATTGCCTTGCCAGATACACCCATGGGCGATATTGGAGGTATGGATGGGGCTAAATTCATTGTTATATTAATAGGAGCAATTGCAGGCTTAATTGTCATTCGGTTTGCGGCAGGTTACTTCGTTAAGATATTGACAGAACGACCTAGCCTCGAAACAGCAGCAATGTTAATCGTAGGTTGGGTAGGGATTAAGTTATTAATGCATACTCTTGCCCATCCTTCCGTGCACATTATTCCTCATGATTTTGTTGAAGGACCCATTTGGAATATAACCTTTTGGACAGTCATGCTTCTTATTGCTTTGGGTGGATGGTTTTTATCTGGAAAGACAAAAAAACGATGAAGCAAAATGAGTAACATTGTCTGAATAATTGTTCATTTTGCTCCCTTATTTTCAATATAAGGAGTTCCTTAGCTTAACAAAGAAAAAACAGACCGAATTCAAAATTTCGGTCTGTTTTTTCTTTGTTAGCCTAAATGACTTGTAACAAAAAATGCCTCTAAACTACTTGATATCGCATAGCCAATGATAAATGGCAGTGCATTCAGCTGAGCTTATTAACGGGTGGAGACTTTCAATTATCTATCAGTTCTTAAAGAAATGATACACAGTGTGAATAAAAACAAAAATGCCTCCTCATATTAAAAGAGAGGGGATGTGTCATATGATAAAGAGTATATCTACTTTTCAAGCAACACTGGTGCTGATTCTATCTACTGGGTTGATGAACCATGTTATAGTTTTGCCTTCACTGCTTGGTGCGGCTGGAAGAGATTCATGGATTAGTGCTTTAGGTACCGGGGTGCTTTTTCTATTATGGCTTCCCATGGTTTATTGGATAATAAGCAAAACAAAGCAACAGCATATCATTGAATGGCTTCATACTCACAGTCATCCGCTCGCCGCCTGGTCCATAAAAATCCTTCTCTTCTTATATATTATGTTAAACGTGTTTGTTACTTTATATAGCACATTTTCCTGGGTAAACAGTACTTATATGATTCAAACGCCAGATTATATATTATTTATACCTTTCATCATCCTATGCTTTTTTGCTGCCGAAGCTGGAATCAAAACAATAGCAATTGCCGGGGGACTGGTTTTGCCCCTTGTTGTGGCACTTGGATTTATGATAATGACTGCAAATATACAGTTTAAGGATTACTCCTTGCTTTTCCCTATTTTTGAAAATGGGGTTACACCTGCATGGAATGGGGTCGTAATACTTGGTGGAGGTTTTTCAGAGATATTTCTTCTCGTTTTGATTCAACAGTTTGTAAACACAAAAATAAAGTTCAGGAGTTTACTTTTTTTGGGGTTATTTATTTTGTTTATTACTATGGGACCAATAATAGGCTCCATTACGGAGTTTGGTCCGGTACAGGCAGCTAAAATCAACAATCCTGCATATGCTCAATGGAGGTTACTGACCATGGGTAAGTATTTGAACCGGCTGGATTTTTTTTCAATATACCAATGGCTTTCAGGTGCATTTATCCGTGTATCGTTATCGATTTTCCTAATGGGGGAACTGTTTCAGATTAAATCAAAAAAAATAAAAAATGTTTTATTGCTTGTTATATCAGTCACCTTAATCATTGCGCTTTGGATACCGATCGAGATTACAGCATTCAGGAATTTTACGGACCGATATTATTTTAAATTGAGTGTGATTTGCATTTTGGTTATAACCTTATTCATTAACTTAGTCATTTTTTTGAAAGAAAGGGTGAAAAAGAATGGAGCCTCTATTGAACAAGGTAAATAAGGGGAGTTCTAAGGAGATCCAACTAAAAACAGAGTATTTCAATGAACTATTCGGAATGAGCTCGGATGTAAAATTTAAAAAGCATACCATTACATTTGATGGGAAAATAAATCCGTGTATTTTGATTTTTTCAGAAGTGTTGGTCGATGTCAAAAAAATGTGGGAATCAGTAGCACGCCTTGAAGGTAATGTATTGATAAATTCTAAGCTGAGGGAAGAGGAGGTTATTGAAGATCCACAAGACGAATTTCAAGTCAGTAGGATTTTCCCTTTGACCACTGCAAAAGAAGAGGTGGAGGAAAACGTATTTTCAGGGATGGTCCTGATGCTATTCGAAGAATTGGAATTATTATATATGTTTTCCTTACCAAGCATCCCGAATCGAAGTCCCGAAGAAACAAGTAATGAAACTTCCATTCGAGGTCCGCGTGATGGATTTATTGAAGATATCTCTGTTAATTTAGGGTTGATCAGAAAAAGATATAAAACCGCATCACTCGAAAATCAATCATTTACCATTGGGAAAAGAAGCAAGACAAAAATCAATTTATTATATGTGAAGGATGTTGTAAATCCAGAAATCATTGAAAAAGTAACGAGGGAAATCTCTTCAATAAACACAGATGTCTTGTTGGGAACTACTGAACTTGAAGAATTTTTATCAGGCAGTAAGTTCAACCTGGTCCCATTGTTTGATTATTCTGGGAGGCCGGATTTTACTGTAGCCAGTTTAAATAATGGGCGCTTTGCCATTTTAGTGGATGGGTCACCAACTGCCTTAATTGGTCCAGGTAATATTACATTCTTGTTAAAATCAGCGGAAGATCGTCATACTCCATCTTACTACACAAATTTCGAATATTTCTTTCGCATTATCGGACTAATGATATCAATATTTCTTCCAGGTTTTTATATAGCATTAATATCATTTCAATTAGACCAGCTCCCCTTCTCATTTTTAGCGACAATAACCGTATCTAGATTTGGGTTGCCTTTATCAACGCAACTAGAAGCTTTCTTGATTTTGGGTTTATTTGAGTTGTTTCGGGAGGCAGGAATCACACTACCCAGAGCAATTGGCCAATCACTGGCTGTTGTGGGTGGCTTGATCATAGGGGATGCGGCAATTAGAGGAGGGATTGCATCCCCGACGATGTTGGTGGTGGCAGGTACTACTGCGGTAGCCACCTATACATTAATTAATCAGTCCCTAGGTGGGATTGTAAGCATAGCAAGATTTTTTATATTATTCCTCTCGTCCTTTTTGGGATTATTCGGATTTTTTCTGGGCGTTTTCTCGATTGTCCTCTATCTATCAAGGCTGCAGGTTTATGGTTTACCCTATTTAGCGCCCATCTCACCGATATCTTTTAAAGATTTACTAGGCGGCGGTGTCTTTGACAAGCCATATCTCTTTAAAAAGAAACGACCTGAAATGTTGAAAACTAAGGACAAAACAAAAGGAAATGGCTAATGAAAATGATATTAAGATTTATACTAATGGTTATGAGCCTTGTTCTTTTAAGTGGGTGCTGGGATTCTAAAGATATTCAAGATATTCAATATATAAGTGCAATGGGGATAGATTATCAAAATGGTCAGTATGTCGTTTATGTGCAGGTGACGTCTTTTGCCGGTGTGGCTAAACAAGAAGGCCTGGAACCCAAACCGACTCCTGTTTGGGTCGCGAAAGGGCAAGGGGAAACCCTGCAAGTGGCCATGAATGACATTTATAAAAGGGCAAATCAGTATATTTATTGGGCTCATGTTAAATTGATCATTTTCTCTGAAAGCATACTAAAACATGGATTGGACAACATAAATGATCCCATTTTAAGATTTCAGCAAATTAGGGAAACCACTTGGTTATATGGAACCGATGATTCCTTAGAAAAAATCCTCTTTGTCAATAGTTTATTCGGCTCTTCTGTGCAAACAAGCATTTTCAATCCAAATGATATTTATAAATTGAGATCCTATGTCGAACCCATCAGGATCCATAGATTCTATACGCAAAATTATGAAACAGGAATGACAATAAAACTACCGAAGATTTCGCTAAAAACTGAGGTGTGGAAATTCAAAGAAAAATCACAGGACACCGTAAAACTATCAGGGGCCTATTTTATTAAAAATAATCAACTAAAGGGGGAGATTGGAAATAAGCATCTTGGGGGATTGAGATGGTTAACAAAATCCACGGTAAGGTCCCCGGTTGCAATAAAAATCAATAAAAACATCGATGTTGAATTATCTCTATACAGGCCTAAATTCAAAATAAAACCAATTTATGTAAATGATAAAGTGGAATTCGATATTTCAATTGAAGTAGATGGTGCCGTGATGGATATGGAAGGAAACATCCCCTTTACCCAACTTAGAGAAAAAACAGAGAGGGCATTAGAGAAAGAAATTAGGGATACTTACAAATACGCCCTTGAAAAAAATTTAGACATCTATAATTTAGAAGGAGTTATCTACAGAAAGGATTTAAAAAAATGGAAAGAAATTCATAAAAAAGATTTCAACCTTAATGAGGACTCCATTCGTAATATTCAGGTGGAAGTTACTATTCAAAAAACAGGCGATTATAAATATGAGTACATGAATTGATTTTCCTTCAATCATATTTTATATGGCAAAAAGCGGAACGGAATCGTATGTTGAATGACAGAACCTTTCTTCAAAGCCGCTTAATATGATTACGATATGGCAGATACTGTAAAAAGAATAACTATGGAAGAACTTATTCTGCTTTGCCCAATTAACCAATAAAGGAATCTTGATATTACTTTAATAGACTTAAGCGAAATCCGTAGACGACTACTTGTGTACGGTTTTTAGCCTTGAATTTTGTCAATAAACTGGTTACATATTCCCTAATAGTATGGTCGCTTAATTTTTTATTGTTATTTCCCTCCGCCAGCAAATGGATTCACGCTCCGTCAATTGTAGGTCAGTATCAATTTACCTCACCATCCTTTCTTGATAAATATAAACCTTGCCGTTTTCCGACCTGTTCAAGTAGAGTCAGTTCTTTTTTTGAATGATCAAATTCCTCTCCTAATTAATCAAAGGTCAGCCAACCGAACACTTGCTGGTCTTGAACAATTGGTACACAAATGACAGATGAAAGATGATGTGAAAGAAGAGTTAAGGAGAACTTATATCATCAGTTGCAAACAGATAAGGAAAAAGAGGGAAAATCAAAAGGCCTTTGAACAAAGTGGCGCTAATGAAATGTTTATGCAAATAAGTAATTCATTTGGATTGTCAACATTAATCAAACAACTTTTTTAAGGGATAATTTTTTTATTCTAGAGGACTTAAGTAGCCAAGAGTTCCATGAATTCTTAGCTTATTAAACCAGTTCACATAGTCTCCAAATTCGTCTTTAGTTTTCCTAAAGTATGGTTTTAGATATTTTCGTGCATTCTATAAAAATAATCCAATTTTCATTCATTTTTCATGGAATTTTCATTTATACAGACTATACTGACAATATATTTTCCATTCAAAAGACTAGGGGTACTATACGATGAGTTCAAAACGGAGTACAAGAAAAAACAATCACTTTTTATCCAGCTATATTCCAAATCCAAAAGAACTAAGAATCATCATTATCTGTTTAATTATAACTATTTGTTTATTTTTCATAGGACTTTTACTTATTTCTCTTAATCATCAGCAGCTAATGATGCAAGATTACAAACATTATAAGATAATCGTAAAACAATTTGGGTCGATTTCAAGAATTTTGTATTTTGCCGTTTTGGCAATCTATCCTGTTTTTCTTTTATTAAAGTGGAAATGCTTGAAAACGATAATGTGGAGGAATTTTCAAATGAAAAATTTCTTGCAGTTTATCGGAAAGTTAGTAAGAAAATGGCATGTTCCCCTTGCGTTAGTATCTACTGGAGTCGTTTTTCTTCATGGATATTTGGCGATCATAAGAGGATTTAAATGGGATTTTACGCATACCACGGGAATTCTTGCTATTGTTCTCTTGGTTTTCCTCCTATTTATGGGGCTTAAACGATTCAAAAGAAAAGATAAAAAATGGCACTTTAAACTGGCTATTGGGTTCCTTATTTTATTTATGATTCATGCGTCATTTTAAGTGGATATAAACATTACCAAAAAAGGAGAGCTTATATTATCAGTTGCAAAGAGATAAGGAAAAAGAGGAAAAATCGAAATAAATGGATTTGTTGCTCGGACAAGCCTTTGAACAAAGTGGCGCTAATGAAATGTTTATGCAAATAAGTAATGAATTTAAACGTATGAAGTAAATCGTTTATCTCAATTAGTAGAAAAACAAAAAGAAAAAAATTAATTGAAGATAATAAAGGTTATGTTAAAGTTCATGGTTGATTTTGAATAAACCGTAATCATTTGTAATATCCTGATTGTAATTAATGACAAAAGGGGTTATTCAAATGACTGTGCGAACATATTGGGTGCTATTCTTCTTTAAGCGATAAGGACAAAGAATATATTCTAGGGTTTTAACCCGCCATTTCACTCCTTCTTCTTCTCAACAAGGAGCTTTAATTAGTCAACTTAGGGAGCGGAAGTTTTCCCACGGCTTTTCATTGTCGTCATTGTGGAAGTATGTCAGTTGTTCGTTATGGTAAGCGGAGTGGTCGTCAACGAAATAGTTGGTATCACTCACGCTGCTCTTGCAAAAGAAAGCGTAGGTACATTTAAGGAATAGTAGAAGTAGATGAAAGGCATAAAGGTCGAAAGGTTATCTCAACTCGTAAATCAAGAAAACGTGGTGGTTCAGCTTCAAAAAGAGGAATTTCCAACGATCAAGTCTTCGTATTGGTCGCAAGAGACCGGACAATGTAGACGGGAGAGCTAAAAAATATTGTTGAGCTAACGGTGTGTTAGCTGAAGATCAAAACTGTCTTTAAGGCAGTTTTTTTTTTGGCTCTTTTCGTAAAGATTGTTGTTTTTAAAACGAAACTATTTAAGGTTGATTGGAGCGGAAGTGCGAGACTCCTGCGGGAGCAGCGGGACAGGTGAGACCCCACAGGCGTTTACGCCGAGGAGGCTCACCGCCCGCCCCGCGGAAAGCGAGCATCTGGAGGGGAAATCAACCACACGGCACTACTTGGTAAAATAGCAACAAAGTATGCGAAAACAGCCTTTTTTTTGGGAATTAAAGGAGCAGTTTAGTCGAAAAATAGTTGGGTTTTTATGGTAACATAAAGCGATAGGTCAAGAATTATTTATGAATTTTAAAGCTAAGTTAGGTATCGTTACTCAGAGAGGGATTACATATGAAGAAAATAATGTTTAAACCAGAATATATTACAATGTCTTTGGGGTGTTTAGTAGGGATAGTGCTTCTCATAGGAATAACAAGTAGACTGTTTTCTATGAAAGAAATAGTTTCTTTTTTTCTCATAATGTCTTTACTTTTTGTTTTTAATATTGATATAAAAAAAGGTGCCTTTAAGAAGGAAAAAAACAAATTCCCTATCAAATATTTTGTATTGATTTGTCTATTTTGTTTATTAACCATTATCTAATTTATGCTGTATTGTTCATTGTGGCGATTGCTTTATAAACGTAATAAAACCGTTCTCATTGAACAGACCGAGAGGATGTTTCATCAGCGTTGGGGACTGTTTGCTGGGGTGCTTCTCATTTTAATAGCTGCAACTTGTGTTGGGGTATTCCAATCATTAATGCATTACATTTATTCAAAACGACAAGACTACGCAATTCAACGCCTAATTGGGTTTAAACCGAATCAGTTAGTCAAGCTTATCGTTGCACAAATTCTTCTATTTATAACATATAGCATCGTAGCAGGAAGTATTGTTGGTTGCACATTAACGTATACCTTAGCGATGATTGATTCTACGGGAGCATTATATTTTGACGTTCAAACCATTACAATGGTAAGTGTTGGCTTCATTGTTCTGTCCGTCCTCCTATTTGCTGGACAAGGCTGGCTGCTAACTCGGCAAAAACTAATTGATGAAATCCATTAACTATCGCTTGTTAAAAAGGGTTGCTTTTAAACGAACCAAAAAGCTAATATTTTGATATAAGAAATCAAGTTATGTGCCCTAAAATAGTCTTTAAACGAAAATGAAAACCATTTTGTGATTTTCATTTTCGTTTTTTGTATTTTCAGTTAATGAAATCCGAATGCCCCAATGAAAAAGGTCGTAACTAATACACTCTCTTTCATTGGGATTATATGAAAAAACTTCATTTTTAGTTATGGATAGGCTTATAGTATCTACTCACTGTTTTTATGTTCAGGCAGCAAGGCTCATTATCTGGTGAATTTTATAGGAAGGCTTTTCACACCAAAAACAAACGGACTTGGAATCGCCTCGAGCTTAGCCCCTTTTACACCTTCCAATTTTGAAAATGTGCTTAATAGTGTTCCTAGAGCTACTTCAGCTTCCAGACGTGCAAGTGGGGCACCTAAACAAAAATGAATACCAAACCCGAAACTCAAATGAGGATTTAACTTTCTTTCTAACGTAAACCGATTAGGCTCTGAAAATTTTTGTTCATCCCGGTTTGCCGAAGCTACCCAGCAAATCACTTGTTCCCCTTTTTGGATTGTTTTGCCTCCAACTGTGACATGTTCTTTTGCAATACGGCCAATTGCTTGTATTGGAGGATAAAAGCGTAATGTTTCTTCTACCAATTTTGGTATTAAAGGCAGATTTGTTCTAGCTTGTTCTTGTATTTTATCGTCTTCTGTCAAATAGCGCACGGCATTTGTAATTAAATTAGTTGTTGTTTCATTCCCCGCAACTAATAATAAAATACAGAAAGATAGTAACTCTTCTTCTGTTAATTCCTCCCCATCAATTTTAGCCGCTATTAATAGCGAAATTAAATCTTCTTCAGGATTATTTTTTCGCTCTTTAATTATTTTTTTGAAATATTCTTTAAGAAATTCGCTTCCTTCCGTGCGTTTTTGGGTCATGATTTGGAAGGCTTCACTTGAATTGTCTTTGGCACCTTCCACGAGAACATCGGAATAGGTTTTAAAAAGATCGCGATCCTTAGTAGGGACCCCCAATAATTCGGCAATTATAATGACAGGCAACGGGCCAGCAAGATCATGAACGAGATCCATGGTTTCCTTCTCATTAACTTGATCGAGAAGATAATGTGTCACTTCTTCGATTTTATTTCTTAAATCCTTCACTGCTTTAGGAGTGAAGGCCTTGTTCACTAAGTTTCTCATTTTCGTATGTCTAGGAGGATCCATTGTCAAAATGCTTCCTTGCAAAGTTCCAGAACCTCGTTCCGATGAAAACAGTTTTGGATTTTTTAGAATATAATGAACGTCTTCATATCGAAACACATCCCAGCAGCTTCGAGACTCGTCGTACCTTACAGGATTTTTTTGCAGTAAATCATTAAAGATTGGAAAAGGAAATAATTGATCTGCGTTCGAATCAATTTCTCTCATGGGAATGAGATTAGCATACTGTTCCACTGCACTCGTTGATTTCTGTTCTTGTGTCATGGTTTCATCTCTCCTTATATTGTCTAACATTTATATACAGAAAATAGTCATGAACCGGTTCATTCTTCTAAGATAACAAACTCGTAATTCGGTTTCAATTGACATAAATTGAAATATTTATCAATGAGAAGAAAGTAATAAATCGAGAAACCTGATGTTTGATCCACCAAAAACCTCTTTTGAGTTGCTTAGCTTATCGTTTAAGGTCCTACCAGTACCCTTAGTCACTAAAAATCCAAGGCTATACCCCAAATTCCTTCATATAATTTTATAAACAAGAATAGTGTTTTGAAGGCACCGATAGAAGGATGGGTAAATCCTTTATATGGTTTATATCCGGTTGATTTTAATAGGGACGGCATATATGAGCTAGAAGCAGAGGGTTGCCGGTCTGTACAATGCCGACACACTCGGATTTTTACAGTCCGAATTGAAATGGAATGGAGCTAAAGGAAAACAAATAGCAGATTTCTTTAAATCAAAATTACTTGTGTTCCAGCAATACAGACTTTTAAAGCCAAGAAGTCCGTAGTATCAGTCCCGTTTTTTATCGTTTACTAGTTCAAGATGTTGTAGGTATCATTGCCGGATGAACCCTATAAAGATTTTGTTTATTTTAAAATAAACCTCGTTAGAATATGAATTGTATTGGTCATCCCCAAATAGCTATATACTTACTATTTCGTAATTAGCAGGATTTATTGTTTAGATCTACCTTCATTACTGAAACGTTGTGGACGAAATAAAGGGAATGTCATCACGAAAAACATTCAAGCAGACATCGTTGTGATGGATATGCCTTTGTTGGACACGACTCAATTTTGATACATTCATTACTGTTTGGGTTTTGCCAGAGTCATAAACGGATGACGGAAGAAGACGGGATAGAAGTCAAAAATGTCAGCGTGAAGGAATGGATGTGGGTTTAGTCTATAAATTTATAGAAAGCAGGAGAGAATTACAGCAAATGAAAATCCTTTAACTTACTATGCCACTTTACAGCAGGTTAGGAATTTTATTGAAGTTCTTCCGTATCCATGATACCTTCAATTTATAGTGAATGGTTAGGGAGGAATAGCTTTTGAACACTAAGGCATTTTTATTGGGATCTATTACAGTTATTATTTGGGGATCTACATTCGCTGCTATTCGTGCAGGCTTGCATGGCGGGTATTCAGCTGGCCATTTGGTGCTTGTTCGTTATTTAATAGCATCAGGGGTTTTTGTCCTTTATGCTCTATGGCCTGGGGTGAAATTTCGACTCCCGAAAAAAGGGGATATGTTGAGGATATCGATCCTCGCATTTATTGGTATTAGTATTTACCATATCGGGGTAACATTCGGGGAACTAACCGTTTCGGCGGGAACCGCTGGAATGCTGATTGGTTCAGCACCTGTTTTCATCGCGATCATCGCTGCAATCGTTTTAAAAGAACGCCTCGGTTTATTGGGATGGATTGGTTTAGGTATAGGATTCATAGGGATCACCTTAATAACATTAGGTACTGCAGGCCCTTCACTAAATATTTCTGAAGGAGCCTTTTTAGTGCTGATGTCTGCTGTTGCTTCTGCGGTGTTTTTTGTTTTCCAAAAGCCGCTGTTTAGCCGCTATAATCCGATTGAATTGACAGCTTATTTCACATGGATCGGTACAATACCCTTTTTCATATTCCTTCCTGGGCTCTTTCAAGATATTCAACAAGCTACAATGGAAGGTCATATATCAGCGATTTTTGTTGGTGTTTTCCCTGCGGCCATCGGTTATGTTACATGGGCAATTGCACTCTCGCTAGGAAAAGCAAGTTCCGTTTCTAGTCTGTTATACATTGAACCTGTTATTGCCATTTTCGTCGCCTGGGTTTGGCTGCAAGAGGTGCCGAGTACTCTTTCAGTCATTGGCGGCGTGATTGCTATTTTCGGAGTCCTTGTTGTCAATTGGTTCGGAAAGTATCAATCAATAATGAAAAAAGCTGCATGAAGATTCACGGTTTATCCTAACTCAGGAATACACCAACCCTTATTTAGGTTTTATTATGACATCCTGAGGCAAGTCCGTTATTATATTGGGATTTATTGTATCTGGGAAACTAGGTTATCTACTGACTACCTTTTACATTTATAGGGCAACTTTGATTAAGTTCGCGTAACCATGTAGCGAATCATAACTTTCTTTTACAATCATTTAAATAAACTAAAACAAAGAACAATGTCGCTCGAGTCCCTGATAAGGTGCGGACTAAAAGAAGAGAAAAGAAAAAGATATTTCATCAATAAGACTAAAAGGGGATAGGAATGATCTATATTGCAAGAACTCAAAGAGTGCTATTAGGATTTTTAATGTCAAGTATAATCCTTCCTCACATCATTATAAAAGATTTCTCCATGGGATTCATAAGTTACATTCAATTTGCAACATTGGTTTTTCTTCTCGCAGCATTCTTCATTCATTATGAATTTATTATGGAGAATGATTGTTTATCCTACCAAATAAAATTTTGGAAAATGCCAATCTATAAAAAAGTAATCTACCCTGAACAAATCATCCAGTTGAAATTCACAACTGTGCGGATGGGTTTATTATCCGTTTGAAAAAAGGGCTAAATATTCGGATTTTTGGTTTTAATCCAGATGAGGTCTTAAAGAATATACTGAATTACGGTAAAGAAAAGAATATATCAATTACTAAATCAAAATACTATCTGGTTTTGGAAAAAAAATGATGAATGAAGCATGACGATTAAAATTAGTAGAAAAATAGGCTCCAAATAAAGGAATCCCCCTAGGTTGATAATATAGCTTGGTTACACCTAGGGTGGTGGGTTTTTTCTTCATCTTAGTAAATTAATTAAAGTTAAATCTATTTTTAAAGTCCCAATTCAATGTAAATGAATTATTTTCACCAGTTAAAAATTTATAATCGATATAAGATTTTTCTTTTGTAGACATTTCATCGACAAATGGGGAATAGGTACGGAATATCAGTTCTTTTTTCTTTTCATCAAATTCTACAAGTCGTAGCCAGCCATTCCCCCCTCGATAATTCGTTTGGTAATTGACTAGCATCTGAATGACATCGTTTCCTGCTGAGTTTTGTTTTACCTGATGTGCTATTCCAAAATAATGTCCATTTACCGTCATGAACACTTGATTGTGGTCCTTAACAAGTTCCCTCCAAATCAGTCGGCCATTAGAAGACTCGACGGCAATGGTTTTATCATCTTTAACTTTAGGGTAAATAATATCATGTGAGACGAGGATCGTCGGTTTATCTTTATGTTGATCTAGAACCTGTTTTGACCATTCCAAGTCCTTATGCAAACTTTTCATATCCACTATTAAGATTAAGTATTCATAACTTCCTGATTTTGCCATTGCATAAGAGCTATATCCAGAGGGCGAAGACTCCTTATAGTATTTTTTATTAACAAAACGCTTCGGCCCATAATGTGTTAAGAAAGGATCTCCTTTCGCATAGTCATGATTTCCGGCCGCTATCATATATGGAACTTCATTTTTATCCAAATGGAAAATGGCTCCGAGGGAATTCTGCCATTGTTCTTCTGAATCATTATCGACTATGTCCCCAACAAATGTATTCATAATGATATTGTTCTTCTTAGTGTTATTGGATATCCAGTTCATTTGGCTATTGAAAATCTCGGGATTTTGGCTTGAATATTTCTGGGTATCTGGAACAAAAAGAAAATTATAGTTATTTTTATCCGTTAAAAAGGGTAAAGCTTTATTTGATCCTTCAAATGGTTTATCGTCGCGAGCATCCTGCACAATCCATTCTTTTTCAGTCAAAGCCTTATTAGCAATTCGTATTTCTTGGATATTCCCCCCGAATAGTCCACCCAGCTTATTTCCCCATTCAGAGGCTCCGATGTTCCAGCCTTTACCTTTTAATGCTGCAATTCCGATGACCTTTTCTGATTTTCCGTAATCACTTACGCCATTCAAAGTTAAAGTCGTCGTGTAACTATCATTAACGACCGCCAAATGGTACCACTCATCAGGATTTAAAGCTCGGGACCAATTGCTAACATTATAATTTAAATTAGATGGATGGCTTGTCCAGTGAATTTTTTGATCACTGGATATAGATAAAGCCGAAAGTATCTTCTTCTCGCCTTTCAATTTATTAAGATCGGCAGCCTGTCCTTGTCTGGAAAAAAGACCCATGCCGCTCTTTGATTCCCTTGGCAACTTAAAAACCGCTTCAATGGTAAAACCCTTATCGAATTTCTCAGAATTTATTGGTGCATCCTTTTTGGTTTTGAAGTATCTTCCTGAAGGTGCGTTCTCATAATTTGCGAATTCCATGCTTCCTCCTTCTTGTTGATCATAATAATCTTCTTCAGACCATTGAATCATATTTTTCAATTCAGGCGAGGCAGGATCTCCTATTGTCACTAACTCCAAATCATTTCCTTGTTTGCTTGTATCTTCTAAAACTAAATTACCTTTATCGATTGAACCGCTTTTAACATGCTGTTTTGTGAATTTCCAATTTGCCACGATACCGCCACGATCATTTTTAGAAGCGGGATTAAAAGAATCGGCCGACTTAGCGATACCAGGAACAATTATAAATAAGAGTGAGAGACCTATAAAAGCTTTTTTCATTCTCATAAAACATTCACCCCATTAAATTTTGATTAAGCGATTTTAAGAATAACCGTTATACATTTATTCTTTTTTTACTGCCTGGATAAATTGTCGAAAACTAAGCCTAGGCAGGGAGATTCTTATAAGCTGCAATATGGATATAGTTTGCTTATCTTCTTGATAACTTATTAAGGATGAGTAAAAAAGACTTATTTCTGTAAAATACATTAGGAGATAAGACCTAATGCGTTTGATTTACCTTGTTGAAAGAACGCTTTAATCATTAAATTACAATTAATTGTCAAAAAGGAAGTGTTATTGTTTGAATGAATCTGAACCTCTGATGGGGCAGATAGATAAGCAAGCATTTGTCAGTATAAGGACAATGATTCATCAAGAAAATGAGGTGAAAGAAATAGTAAGAAGGAGATAGATAGCTTACTGAAATTGACGTAGTATTCATCTTAGGAGGCTATCTTGATTTATAGGAGATGTATGAATAGTGAAACAAAACAAAAATGATGATGCAAATTTTTTTGCACACGAGAAGGACTTGAAGCTGACATCCAATTTTCGCTTCTCGCAAAGAGCAAACTTGGCATGTAGATAGGAACAAGGCAATCATCTGTTATCCCCAGTTGGGAACTATCAATCTGAAGGTGTACGTGAAAAGACCTTCTTAACAGAGAACGTTGTAAGTAACATCGTAAAATTTCGACATACATAAATGAATTGATTGGTGCAGGTTTAAGCATAAGAGCAATAAAGGAACCGATGCCTTGATGAAATGTTAAGAAGTGTTCTTGAAATGAAAGATAAAAATCGAAGGCCAATGTTCTTAATGATTTCAGCAGTAACAGAAATTGATTTATAAATAATTGAATCAAGTAAATGGTATATTAAGGCGTTTCTACAAAAGTAGAACGCCTTTTTACTATTAACATTAACGAGGATTCAATAATTCTTACCAATAAAGAGTTGATTATCGGCCTTAATTAAGTAATGATTGAAATAGTAAAGAATGGAAAAAGGGACTTTGGGGGGAGGGGATTTGGATGGAAAAAGTATTTCCGCTTATTGAAACACGCCGATTGATTTTAAGGAAAGTTACAATAGAGGATACTGGAGATATGTTTACATACCTATCTGATACAGATGTCGTGAAGCCAATGGGGTTATATCCATGCCAATCAGAAGATGAAGTATGGGATGAAATTAAGTGGTATGAATCTATATTCAAAGAAGGTACAGGTATTAGATGGGGAATTACATTAAAAGAATCCGGTAAGGTAATAGGCAGTTGCGGTTTTCTGAATATGGTCACCAAACATCATCGAGCTGAAATTGGATATGAATTAAATAAAGATCATTGGGGAAAAGGCATTGCAAGTGAAGCATTGGAGGCCGTTGTAAAGTATGGTTATCGCCACTTTCAACTGGAAAGGATAGAAGCTTTAATTGAACCTGCTAATCGCGCATCCTATAAACTAGTGGAAAAACAAGGATTCAGAAGAGAAGGATTGCTGAGGCATTATGAATATACTTGTGGCAAATTCGATGATTTATATATGTACTCACTCATAAAAGAAGAACTTAATGACATTTCCTTATAACAAACTGAAGATCGCTAAAAAGCGGTCTTCAGTTTGTAGACAAAAGGGGTTCGGAATTAAAACATTCCGAACCCCTTTTGAAATTCCCTTTGAATACATATCTTTCACCGAGTCATATATAAATGAGAAGTCAATGGCGGCATCCATTTTTCGAACCAAAAGGTTCGCTGGTACCAGTTGATCTCGCTGAATAGAGCGTATTAATTTTGATACTACAAATAAAAACATTAGATTTTAGTTTCGCTTCTTTTACAGGTTTTAATCTAACCGTAGATTTAGAAAATTTAATAAATCAAGCTAAATCGCTTATAGGTCTGTAATAAATAGGAGGGGATTTTATGTATACAAAGAAGATATAAAAAAAGCTGAAGCAATAGATATTGTTGAATATTGTGATCAAAATAACATTGATGTACAAAGTGATAATGAAAGATATTACCGATTAGTAGAGCATGATAGTTGTGTTATAGACAGAAGAAAGAATGTTTTTTATTGGAATTGTAAGGGGAAAGGTGGAAATGTCATCAATTTTGTTCAAGAAGTTGATGATACAAATTTTATGGGAGCTATGAATAAGCTGCTTGATGAAAATCACGATTATCAAAACAATAAAACTGTAGAGTTTATAAGTGTTCCTTATGAATATTCTCCTGAAAAAGATGTTGATGAATTCGATAAAGCGAGAGATTACTTAATAAATGAAAGGAAAATTGATGCTGAACTAGTAGATGACCTACATGAAAAAGGAGCAATAAAACAAGACAAATATAATAACATACTTTTTCTTTGGAAAGATTACGAAAATATAATGGGTTGCAGCGAACAAGGTACCATTCAATCCGAAAAATTCAAAAGAGGAACCTGGAAGCGTTCAAAAAAATTCCACTGCTAATTATGGATTTAATGTAAAAAATGGAGACCCAAAACACTTGGAATTTTTTTGAATCTTCTATAGATTTACTTAGTCATGCAACCTTAAATAAAAAAGAACTAAAAGAAACCTGGTTAATCAGCATGGAGGGTTTGAAGCATAATACTGTTTATAATTATGTATTAAAAGCAAAAGAGCAATTAAAGGATACACCAGAGAGTGTTTCACTATGTGTGGATAATGATAAGGGTGGAAAAGCTTTTGGTGAAAAATTAAGTTTATTAGAAATTTAAAAAAAGGATGGTACTTCAGAATTGCCGACAAAAGGTAAGGATTGGAACGAACAATTAAAATTGACAGTTAAAAATCGAGAAGAATCAAAAATGAGAATATATAAACAAAAGCAATTAGAACGGTAATTTTTTTGACATTTTTTGAGTTAAATTATATAATATTGGGTATATTAAAGATGGTAGGTTTGTCGCTATTCCTTAAGCGACGAATAAAAAAGGAGTCGTTCTTCCTAATGACGACTAAGAAGAAGGGATCGCAAACCCCGGCTGCGATTAATAAAATCGGGGCCTGTAAGTATACTGAGTTATAAAAGAAGCTAGAGAATTTTGCTAGAGAATTTTTAATTCTCTAGCTTCTTTTTTTTGCTCTGGAAAATGTGGTGAAAACAATGAATCCAAATAAACATTATATAAACACAATTAAAGATAAATATTTTGAAGATTAACCAGATCCAAATTTGAAAGATAAATAAAGGTGAATCTCGGCCGAATTATTTTGTATTTGAAGGTGATAATAAAGAAATTTTATGGTTTATACCCCTATCCTCCAGGATCGAGAAGGTCTTAAGAATAATTAGAGAAACACAAGGTAGACCTTGTGATATAGCTCATATATGTGATGTTGGCCATAGAAAACAAGTCTTTGTTATACAAGATATGTTCCCGGCAACTAAAGATTATATTCAGCAAGAATATACTGTTAACAGAAATCCTTATAGATTAGTAAATCAAAAGGATATCCAAATCGTCGAAAATAAAGCTTCAAGAATAAAGAGTTTAATAGATCGAGGCATAAAGATCATGCCAACCCTACCTAATGTAAATCAGATAGAAAATCAACTCTTGGAAAAGTTAAATAATGATAAAATAAACGAACAAAAGCTAACAAATGAAGATTCCAGCAAAGAAAATATAGATAACGATAAAGAAAATACAGGTAGAAACGAAATAAGACGAAGAGAATTTTTAAGAAGACAAATGAATAGAGAAAGATAAACTAATGAATATCACCCTTCCATTAGGACTCCCTCAGTTTAATAGATAATGCTCACGAATACTCGCTTATTCGCAGGATTTCAAACCACATGGTATAGGTTGCTTTAGATGAACGAAAGAGATAGGACCGTTTTGATAAGATAAGGGCAGATTGAAATAGGGGTTCTGTTAAAAATACCATATTATTACATATTCTGCACGCATTCTCCACGCTGCCCCTGGAGGCTTTCCCTCCCATGTCTCAACGGGTCATAATCCTATGCCCTTTCATTCCTTCGTCATGCCTATCCAAGGGGTGGAGGCCGGTTTTGCTAACGGAACGGGTCATTGCCCTTTTGTTCTATATATCCAGTACTTCGTGCTTTCTTTGAAATCCTACGAATAAGCCAACTTTCGTAAAAACAATGTGAATGTAAATTTACGCTGCTAGTTGTTCAAGAGGGAAGACCATTTCCGGTTTATAGGCAGAGCCATTACGAGCAATCCCTACTAGGACACGGGCGAGTTTTCCACATAGTTTCATGATGGATTTCATTTTCTTCATCTTCTTCACTTTAACGTTGTTTGAGTGTAGGGCTTTAAACTCAGGGTTATTCATCACCAGACTCATGGTCGCAAGGAAGAGGTAACGCCGTAGACGTGATCTTCCACGTTTGGAAAGAACAATTTGGCCTTTCCACTTCCCAGAGCTGGCCTCAGCGAGATGCAATCCTGCATGACGAAGGAGCGCATTCCCGTGAGCGAACCCACTCAGATCTCCAGCTTCGCCTAAGATGCCCGCCAGTGAAATCTCACTGATTCCTTTAATGGCAAGTATTTGCTTAACGAATGGGATCTTTTCCAAGACGTTTGTGACTTCTTGCGTCACTCTTTCGAGTTGGGATGAAGCGAGATCATATTTCTCTAATAACTTGTTCCAAGTGAAGTTTATACGCATCAAGGGCTTGTTTCGTACCAATTGAACGCTTGGCCAACGCAAGCAGGGAATGGGCTTTTTGATGCCCCGAATGTCGCTTCATACATGATTTCCACCCGGTTACGATATCTTGAGGCTGTAAGGAACATAATTCAGCTGGGGTAGGAAAGAGGCGTAGGGTTGCGATTGCCCCTTTACATGATACGTCTTTAAACACTTCCCGGAGTTCGGGAAAGACAACATCCACCCAGCGATTAATTTGGTTGATGGAGCTAACAAGACGCTTAACGATCACATCTCGGTTAGCCATAAGGACACGAAGTTTTTCAAATGATTCTGAAGTGGAACGAACGAAGGCATAGTAGCCATTCTTCACCATATCAGCGATGACAAGGGCATCTTTTTTATCACTTTTGGATTGCGTATTATCACGATTTTCTTTGTTTCTTTTGACATGGTAAGGATTGACCGTGACGACATCCATGTTTTGTTTGACTAGCCACTTTGAAAGGTTTATCCAATAATGACCGGTAGGTTCCATTCCGACTATCGTGGTGTCTAAGTTTTTCAGGTGTTTTAGTTCCTTGATCCAGTTTAGTAAGCTAGTAAAACCCTCTTCGTTATTTTCAAAAGACAAAGGTTTCCCGACCACAATGCCTCGATAGTTTACAGCACGGGCCACGTGTACATGTTGGGCAATATCCACACCAACAACTAGATGTTGATCCGTAATTCTCTCAATTAGTTGATTTTGTTTGTTTTGCATTTTAAAATTCATAGTAGTGCTTCCTCCTTAAGATTTTGAGTTAGATTGGACTCTATACTCATATCTTACTGAGGGGCTCTATTTTTTTCAAACCTGATATTTAACGATCTACAGGAATGCTAATGGGGATAGAAAACGTTGTAATTCTTGTGCAAAAAGTGTCAGTTCACTGAAGTTGATAGGATTCATAAAAAAAACACTATCCTTTTTCGTAAACTATTTACGATAAGCATAGCGCTTTTTTTATTTTAAAAGGTATTGTTTTAACTTAGGTTGATGGGCATGTGACTGTACCCCTTATATGCCTTAGAAGATACCCGAACGTACCTTTTTTAAGTACTCATCTATAGATCTTAGAGCTTCTTTTGCTCCACCTGCTTTTTTAAAGCTATTGCTCAACTTCTTAGCATTTTCCCGATAAGCAGGATTGGACAATACCTGTTGAACGGATTCTTGTAGCTTTTCTATGCTTACTTCATGTGGATCAATTCTAAACCCGGCTTGAAGTTCCTCTAATCGATTAGCGATCATAGGCTGATCTGAGGTCTGGGGGATGACGACAAGGGGCACTTCATAATAGAGAGCCTCGCTCGTACTATTCATTCCTCCATGAGTAATGAAGACGTCCGTATGCTTTAAAACTTCAAGTTGCGGTAAATATCTACGTACAATGAAGTTTTCCGGCAAATGCTGCAGCTTGGCTAAATCAGTAGCCATGCCCACTGAAAATATGACTTTCCCCTCAAAGTTTCTAAAAGCCTCTACACAGGTTTGAAAGAAAGATTCAAATCCTTGCAATATGGTACCCATTGAAATATACAGTACTTTCTGGTCTTTCAATTCCTCTAACGGAAAATCATGTGTTTGCACCCGTTTCGTGATGGAAGGACCGATAAATACATATGAATCATCCATATATTCTCCACCTGGTTGAAATTCTCTGCTTGTATAGACAATATTCAAATCGGAAGTATTCATCATAAATTGGAAGTGGTGCTTTACCTTCACACCGAAACGTTCCTGGATCCGTTCCGTTATAGTCGAATTTTCTTTCTCCATTTCCGGCGATGGATTTAGAGGAAGACCCCTGCTACTTTCTAGCATTTTCAGGAATTGCTCCTGAGGAATAGCGAAGGAAGATGATGAAGAGATAGAAGGAATGTTTAAATAGTCTTTGACAAGCAGTCCCGCACCAAACGTATCATGATACACATAATCAAATGGAATGGAATCAGCTAATTCTTGAACAACAGCCAAAATATCATAGGAAAGTTTTAATTTGACTTGCATAAATTCATGGATACTAGTGACTTTTTGAGGTGTTAATCCCTTTAAATGATTTGGATGAAGATATACATTCGCACCCAAACCTTCAATTCTCTCTCTAAATTCTTCAGTGGTTACGTAATGAACAGAATCTCCACGATCAATTAAAGCTTTTACTACACCAAGAGTTGGATTAACATGCCCCTCAGCTGGAATGTTTATCATTAATACATTCATCAACTTTCATTCCCCTTTTCAATAATATATAAATCAATCAATCTCTTTTCATGATACAATACCATTCTCATCTTTTTCCAATATAAACCATCACGCTTGTATATAAGGGGTGAGGCAAGTATTTCTTTTTTAAGCCATTCACTACAGACAATAGTGATTTGAGCTATTAATGAAGTTCTCTTCACTTTTCTTTATCGTTAACTGATGGATTTACAGGATATTTTATGCCAATCCCATTTAAAAATGACGGATAAGCCATCTTCTATGCCATTTTTACCTCTGTGGTTCCAAAAGTAACGAATTCTTACCGTACCCGGTTAAGGATAGAAAAGTCATTTCAAAAAGTACTTTAAAGAAATGACATATATCAAATGAGATCATTCACCTTCTGACATGCAGATTAGAGCTATCATTCTATGTGTCAAAAAGTAAGCTTTATGACATTACATCCTTATCGTTGGGAAAAATGGCAATTTTTAAACCTGAATTCCCTTAACGTTCGTTTTTCTGGTGGGAACCCCATGCCCATCAAGGTAAAGTTTTGGAGCACCCCCAGAACGAAATTTTGGACTTTCTTGTAACCTATAGCTCGTTTTATTGGTTTTGGGGGGACCTCGGCTTGATGGGCATGTGGAGGTACCCCATCGCTATCAAGCTAAGCTCATACAAAGTCAATTATAGTAAGGTTTTTTCTTTTTTCTAAAGGCTACGTGTAGAGAATTTAAAGATTTGCATACGAAATAAACCCTAATGGGTTTCATTTTTTTGATTTAAGCCGCTTGATCATCAGACATGGTACAATTGTAAACGACACCTAATATATCAAAGACTGTTTTCTTCTCGTACCTATGAGATTTCCGCCCGTTTTGCTGTAGTAGGTTGAACATGCGAATTAGAATTTTTGATAGCTCTTGGGTGTCTTTCTGTATAGCTTGGAAAAGAAGAAGAAAATAATCTTTAATCATATATATGGCCTTATATTCACTCATTTCTTTTTCATAAGAAGTAATTGCCGCATTTGAAACATGATAGAAGAACAGAGTAGAATGGCAATCAGTTGTCCATACAAATGGCATTCCAATCGTTCTCGTTTTATCTTTTTACAATGATGAATATGAAAAAATGATTTCCATGTTTTAAATAAAATCTCGATTTGCCAACGTAAAGAATACCCCTACAGATATTGTCCCATCGGGACAATATCTGTAGGGGTATTTGTCATATATACATTGATACCGCTAAGTCGTTTACTACGAGCAGAATACTTTGTTCCCTTCTTTTTTTCTCTTACAGTCTGATCTTGTAATCGTTTTTGTTGCTGTTCTTCTGTAAGTCGATGAACAATTACACGAGCTGGCACTTTATCAATCATTCCTACATAAGCATTAGATATTTCGTATGTTTGCCCTGGTTGAAGAGAATTCATTAATGCCTCCATATCTATCTGTTTATATTCTGTTTTCTTCTTTAGTTTTCCATTTTTATAATAATCAGGATTAGGATTTTTTTGATAAATACGTGTATTTGATTTAATACGAGAGATATAGTAAGCCTTTTTATCTTGTATATGTTGAAGATCTTTCAGATGAAAATAGCCTAAATCCCGAATACATAAATCATTTTCTTTCACGGTTGGAACACACAGAGAACCATAGGTTCGATCATGTTGTTTTCCTGGACCTGTATGAATATGTAAAAACTGTCCACTTAATAGATCATACTCCAATTGAATTTTTAATCCCGCTGTATGGCTGCATCCTCCTGCACCTGGATAAACGCTTGAAAAGGAATCAGGTAGTTGAAATGTAGTGGAATCTAAAATACGAATACGTTTAAAAACAGAAGTATAGGGAGAAGAAAACGATATAGATGAAGCTAATTTTTGGTTTAGTAGTTTGGCTAATATCTGTTGTAAAAAGTGAACAGCTGCCTGGTTAAATCGTTGATTCAGTCCCTCAGGACTGATAAGCACTTCGGTTGATGCTTCTAACAGCTAGATAGCTGAGTTAAAGAAGTCATAGCAATTTTTTGACTCATCCACACACATAAAGCGATTAAATCCTTTGCTTGGTACTTACTCATTCGCTGAACAAACCCAACATCTCTAGCAAGATTCTGTAAGGCATTTGGAGATAAAAACCTTTCAATCTCTTGAGCAAATAATTGTAATTCATCAGATATAGAAATAGACATACGAAAACGCCATCCTTTCCTATGATTCTACAGAAACAACTTTTTTAACTTTATACAAAAAGCGCTTTTTCTTTGTCCTATTGTTTTTTCATTTTCCTTATAGAATCCTTATAATTGTCGTTTATTCTATACTCATAATATACGAGGAGGAAGATTAGAATGAATGAGATTATGTTAGAAACAAAAAATCTTTGCAAAACATTTCAAAAGCAAAGTGTGATACAAAATATTTCGCTTTCTGTACCGAAACATTCAATCTATGGATTGTTAGGTCCTAATGGAGCAGGGAAATCGACCACTTTGAAAATAATAACGGGCATGCTTACGCCTACTTCTGGTGAGATTCATTTTGATGGTCATAGATGGACGCGGCACGATTTACATTCTATTGGTGCTTTAATTGAGTCACCTCCGCTTTATGAAAATTTAACAGCAAGAGAAAATTTGCTCGTTCGTACGACTGCTTTAGGATTGCCAAAGTCAAGAATTGATGAGGTATTGCGTGTTGTAGAGCTAGAGAATACAGGTAAGAAAAAGGCAGGGAAATTTTCGATGGGAATGAAGCAGCGATTGGGAATTGCCATTGCATTACTGAATCATCCGAACCTTCTAATATTAGACGAACCAATGAATGGACTGGATCCTTTTGGCATACAGGAATTAAGAGAATTGATTCTTTCTTTCCCTAGAAAAGGAATTACTGTCATTTTATCCAGTCATATTTTAAGCGAAGTAAGCCAGGTTGCAAATCATGTTGGGATTATATCGAACGGTATATTGGGGTATCAAGGAGAATTGAATAAGAACACTGATTTGGAAAGCTTATTTATACAAGTGGCGGGAAAATATAGAAGGGAGGCATAAGAAGTGATTCCATATCTTGTATCTGAAAAAATCAAAATCAGACATACTTTTTTAAATAAACTTATCTGGCTAGCTCCATTAGCTCCGATGCTGCTTGCTTTTTTATTATCGGGGGATTATTTTCAACTATCTAGTTACAACTGGTGGTACACTACTATTCTTCCTGGAATGCTTTCTTTAAGTTGTGTACTTCTTGCCGAGAAGGATAAAAAAATGAATAATCGGGCTATTTTATCTTTACCCATTTCATTAAAACAAGTATGGATTTCTAAAATATTATTGGTTTTAGGAATTTTGATCTGTTCCTGCATGATTTTTTTCTGTGGCATACAGTTATCTAGTTTAATAGTAAATAAAGAGAATTTCCAAATCATTCCTGTGATGAATGTGTTATTAGGAAGCATTGTTTTGATCGTTACTTTTATGTGGCAAATTCCTATATGTTTGTTTTTAGGTAACAAGATAGGTCTATTTCCGACAATTCTATTAAATATGGGAGCAAATGTATTTTTAGGAATTCTATTTGCAACAAAAAGTATGTGGTGGATGAATCCATTCACATATCCAAGCAGACTCATGATTCCGATTGTAAAAATACTACCGAATGGTTTGTATGCAAAACCAGAGAGTGTAACGTTTACGCCAGAACTTCTTTCCTATTCTGTTATACTGCCAGGGGTGGTCATTTCGGTAGTGTTGTTCCTTTTGTTCACTTATATGACAACAAAATGGTTTGAAAAGCAGGAGGCAAACTAAAATGGGAGTTTTACCAAGGGTATTAAGAGCTGATTTTCTCAAGATGAAGAGTACGATTTTTTTCTGGATACACATAGCGATGCCAATTATCGGGATTGTTCTGTTTTTAAGTTATTACTCCTTTTCAAAACTTGATTCTATGAGTAAGGTTCCAGGCTATATACAAGTATTATCAATAGCTTTTCCGCTCTTAATTAGTGTTGTATGTTCTTTTGTTGTGGAACAGGAAGCGTTGGCCGGGAATTTTAAAGAACTTTTATCAACAGAATACGGAAGGCGGAAAGCATTTATTAGTAAACTTTGTTTACTGCTAATATGCGGATTTTGTTCTAATGTATTGGCAGTCTTTGGGTTTGCAGCAGGTTTTCATTTTGTGCTAGGGCAGAATGAATTTCCACTGTCTGTCTATGCTGAGATTTCTTTCGTCCTTTTTGGATGTCAAATCTTTATGTATCTATTTCATCTGTTCCTAAGCTTTCGCTTTAGTAAAGGTGCTTCCATTGGGATTGGCATTATAGAAAGTTTACTGGCAGCTTTAATGCTTACCGGACTGGGGGATGTGATTTGGAAATACATTCCGTGTGCGTGGGGGATGAGATTGAGTAGTAGTTTCTTTGCATACAGATTGAATCCAGATTCGTTTCATGCTTTACAAGTAGATACTCAAATGGGAGTAGTTATGTGTATTTGCTTAACGATCATTGCGTTTGTTATGTCACTTATATGGTTTTCCTTTTATGAAGGGCGCAAAGAAATATAAACACATTTTGTAAAAACATCATTATAATGGAAGGTGGAGGAGGGGACCTGTATGGCAAAAATATTAGCAATTGATGATGAAGAAGGCATTCTTTATATTATAAAAAGCGCTTTAGAGAAAGAAGGACATGAGGTAACTGCCGTTAGTAATCCTCTTACAATTTCAAAGAACAAATTTTGTCATTATGATTTAATTCTATTAGATGTCATGATGCCGGAAGTAGATGGATTTACACTCTGTCAGGAGATCCGAAACTTGGTAGATAGTCCTATTGTCTTTCTAACTGCTAAAACAATGGAAAAGGATCTGATCACAGGGCTTAGTCTTGGCGGAGATGATTATATTACAAAACCTTTTGGAATTGGTGAACTGCGTGCAAGAGTGTCAGCACATGTAAGACGTGAACATAGGGAAAAGCAAAATGCCTTTTTTCTGTCAGGTCTTACATTTAATCTATCATGTAAAGAAGTAAGGTATGACGATACAGTTATCCCGTTTACGAAAAGCGAGTATGGAATTTGTGAATATTTAGCTCTGAATCACGGTCAAGTATTTTCAAGAGAAAAGATTTATGAAAATGTTTTTGGATATGATGGCGACAGTGACAATCAAGTCATTGTGGAACATATTAAAAATATTCGCTATAAATTATCTAAGTATGGCATGAATCAAATAGAAACAGTGTGGGGAATCGGATATAAATGGAAAAGGTAAAAAAACAAATAAATCTTCGCAAAATTTTTATACGGTATATTTTCGCATTTTCAATAGGGACAATTGCTTTAGTCATTTTTTATCTTAGCTTGTTCAGTATTGGAGTTAACACGGGGATGATTCTTCCGGCAAATTATTATGAGAAACAGATTGAATCGCAAAGAGACGCCATAGTAAAAGCAGAACAGGGCGATGATCGGATTTTAAAACAATATAAATATGCTGTGTATGACTTTTCAGGAAACATCATTCAAGGGAATATTCATAAAAATGATGCGAGGAAAATATGGGATAACGTACAGAACAACGAAATAGGTGACGATGGATACTACTATGCAGTTATAAAACGAAATAAAGATATTTGTGTCGTTTTATATACTTTGCATACGAGTTATAAAAATCCTGTGTTGCAGAAGTATTTACCAATCCCGGACATTTCTTTGATTTTCTCTTTTATTCTATTATTTGTAGCAGAAGTGTTATTTCTATCTCGTTCTTTTGGCAAATCGTTGTCAAAAGAACTGCTGATTTTGAAAAAGGTAACGGATAAAATTCAAAAAGAAGATTTAGATTTTCAAGTAGAGCAATCTAGAATAATAGAAGTGAATGAAATATTAGATTCCTTAGTAAAAATGAAAGATGAACTGAACGATTCCTTACGTAAACAGTGGGAGATGGAAACGAATAGAAGAGAACAGATTGCTGCTTTAGCACATGATGTCAAAACGCCATTAACGATATTGAGAGGGAATGCCGAGCTGTTAAATGAATTCATGCTGGATTCGGATCAGGGGAAATGTAATAAGCATATTTTGAAAAGTGTTGCTGAAATGGAGATGTATATGAAATCTTTGCTCGACATTACGAAATGTGAGGAAGTTACTCCACTTCAATTTAAGCAAATAGAGCTTCAAAAATTTATTGATAATCTAATAGAAGAAAGTGCAATTTGTGCTTTGGACAAACAGTTACATGTAATGAAAGAGGTTAAGGATATACCGAATTTTATTTATGCTGATGAGGTTGCTTTAAAAAGGGCCATTATGAATGTGATGATGAATGCCATTGAATATTCCCCTGTAAATGGTGATTTGCTGTTCACAGTTGAAACTAGTAATAGTAAGGTCCAGTTCATTATCGAGGATGCAGGAAGAGGATTTACAAAGGAAGAAATGAGTTCAGCTACAGAGCAATTTTTTAGAGGCGATAAAAGTAGAAACTCAAAACATCATCATGGAATCGGACTATATATTACGAAAAACTTTGTAAAGCAGCATGGTGGAAATATTCACTTAAGTAATTCAGAAAAGCTGTGCGGTGCAAAAGTTGTTTTGGAAATATCAGTGTAGAAGGGAGGATAGGCGAGGCTTTGTCTATTTCATAATAGATGAGATTCTATAGAGAATATGAGCGAATATGTGGCTATATGGGCTATTTTACTTTGAGTTTGTGAAATAAAAAACACAAATTTTCCATTTAGGGGGTACTTTAAAATCTTAGCTTGATAGCGATGTGGAGGTACCCCTAATACTTCTAAAAATCTATAAGAATTATATATTTAGATATACACCTCGTTAGAATATATTAATATTAAAATTCACTAGTGGTTTAACCATAAAGAAAAAAACCATCCTGTCCAAAATTCAAAGAAAATAAATTTTTTCTTGTTTAAGGGGCGATAGTTGGCTTTTGTTTGATTGCCATGTCGTTTATACGAACACGTATTGAACTAGCAAATAATTCTGCAAGTAAAATATCGTAATCTCACCAAAAAAGGCATTTTACGTATCCCTAGTATAGTTTATTGGATATACTCCTAACCTATTATAAAAAATGAATACTTCAAATTATTAGCATTAGTGTAAAAAAATATTATGATGAATTTGTATATTTTTTCGGAGATTATTATTAAGATATCAGGAGGTTTTCAATTGAAATATCTATTTAATCGGTGTTTGATTATGATCGTTTTTTTAACTTTTTCCATACTGCTTATAGGATGTTCTAATTCCACCAGTAGTAAAGTAACGATTACTAAAGAAATGGAACAAATCGTTTCAGATACCATAATGGAACAAAACAAAGATACTTTATCCGTTACAGATAAGCAATTTGAAGCACATAAAATATATGGTGCAGATGAAAAGGATGGCGTGATTAGCATCTATATATACACCTTATATGAAGGGTATAACAAATCAACTGGGACAGAAGTTCAAGCTGGAATTTCATATCCTGCACGTATTAAGTTAGCAAAAGATGAAAATGGATATGTATTAAAAGAATATAAAAAACCAGAAGAAGGTGGAGAATTCATAGACTCACTTGAAGATTTGTTTCCTAGTAAATATTCAAAACAGGTATTGAAAGATAAGGGAAATGGTGCTGATTTAGATGAACAAATGCAGAAAGAGGTTAAAAAATGGTTAAGTAAAACGAACAAATAACTATCCCTTTTTTTTATAACCACTATCTAATGGGTAGTGATTATTTAATGTTCGATGGACATAAAATTCATATTGTGTAATCCTCCCTATAACATCAATACATTATGAGGTGCAATAAAAAAAGAACTCCAGATGGAGTTACTTTAAACAATCAATCAAAAGAAAAATCTATTGGAATTAACGTTATCATACTACGAATTTAATGTATTATTCAAAAGTTAAATTTGAAGAATTACAACTAAATAATGTCATCACTACTTATGGCTCATTGAGCTCCAATAATCAATCCAATGTTGCAAATGTTTATTAAACATTATCTAATGTAGCTTTGAAATATAGTCACGATGTATCAGATCCTGATCCTTCCTTCAGAAAAGCTTCCGATTGCGGTATACTTCAAAACTATTTGCTTGCCTTTTAATCTCTTATTTCTGTTCCTTAGCAAAATAGATTCGATTTTTGGGACGTGTAAGAATAATGATTATCATAATTAACAATAACCCTTGTATCCCTTGTTCTAACCGCATCCATAATGGATATACATCCCCACCACCAATTGCTAATGCATAAATACCAAAAGCACCCGCAATAGATATAATCATAACACGTATATACGCTGATCGTTTTCTTTCCTTTAACTTAAAACCAAATCCTATATAAACCAGTGAAAGAATGGCAAGTCCCCCCGAACGCAGCCATACATATCCATTAATGTTGTCTCGAAATATAAAATCCAGTACTAAAAGCAGAATACTCATCGCAAAAAAGAAAATTTGTAATTTGATTACCTGACCAATAGCATTATCAATTGATTTATTATTACTTTGCATAAAAACACTTCTTTCTTCAAATTTAGATTCCGCTGAAGGACAATTAATTTTATTTTCGAGTTGCTAAATCAAACAGTGTTATCAATTCCTTTGTGTAGGATTCGAGATCCAAATCAGAATCCAGAGCTAACTGTAATCCAACGCCATCAATAGCATCACGAATAGTGATTGCTAATACCTTTGCAGAAAAAGCATTTAAAGTTCTAAAACTGCCATCTTGTTGCCCTTGATGTAAAAGCTGAATAATCGGTGCTAATATCTGCTCATTTGCTGTCACATCAAAGAGGCGCTTTCCTTCTTTCGTGCGGGCATTGGCCAAAATCTCTGTCACAGCAATAATATTTTGGTGGTTATCATCCATGAATTTCAAATTCGATTCAATATAAGCTTTTAAAATGTCTTTTGCAGTGCTTTTTCCTTTCATATGAGATTCCATAAAGATTGCACCTGCATGATAAACTTCTATTACAACCTGCTGTATCAGTTCATCTTTGCTGGAAAAATGATAAGAAATCACCCCTTTACTAATTCCAGCTTCCTTAGCAATCTCCGATATAGAAGCATTCACAAAACCCTTTGTAGCAATTACTTTAATTGCACAGTCAACAATTTGGGCACGTCTAGTTTCTTCAATAAAAGAACGATTTTCTTGATTATTCATCTTATCATTTGTACGCATGTACTAATTTTAGTACGTCCGTACAAAAAGTCAAGCATAATTGGAATCAAAAATAATAAAAGAAGGACTAATAAATTAGCACTTCTTTTATTATTTTATCGAAATTAAATTTTAGTAAGCCCATATAAGCTCAATATGGCTCGATTGCTGAATAACCTATTACCATGCTAATTCATACCATTACCAAAAACCATTAGGTAGACCCAAGTTGGATAAAGAAAAGCTTACTGTTGAATATTCTATAAAGGAGATAGTCTCAGCAACTGGAATATCTCAAGGCTCCTTATATAGGGCAGTCAATAGAAGGAAGCTTAAAGAAATAAAAAAATAGGGGTGTTTTATTATTTCTCCTAATTTACTTTGCGGTCTACAGCAAGAACCCTGTCACTAAGCCTAATGAAAGAAGGGGCTAACTCAAAAATCGTGAAAAAATGATTTGCTCCCAAATATTAATTTACTTGACACTAAAAGAAATAAAATGCCATAATTTAAATCTTAAGTAGTAAGTAGTAAGTAGTGTGTAGTAAACGGTAAGTTACATTATTGAATTGGACTAAAACTATTGAGAGGTGTTTTTTATGAAAGATATGGAAATTTCGCAAAAATATTTATTATTAGCACTAAATGATAAAGGCAGTGTTGCTGCTATTGGTAGTATGAGGATTCGTGCTTTTATGGTTGCAAGTGGCATTTTAGAACTTGCAGCAGAAGATATTGTTTCGTTGTCGGAGAATCAAGTGACAGTAAAACAAGATTTACCAAGTAATAAAGGGTATTTGGGTTCAATTTATAATATGATTTCCGAAGATAATTCAATACCCCTGAAAAAATTAGCAAGGGGAATAGTTACTAAACGAAATTTATTCAAGGAATTATTCAACGCAGTCGGTGATTCTTTAGTTGAATTGGATTTGGTCTCCAAAACAAATACTGGCTTATTAGGACATTCCAACCACTTTATACCTAGTGAAGGTGCCAAAAAACTAATTGTAGAGCAAATTCGTGCAGAATTATTAGAAGAGGGACCAGTTTCAACCGATACAGTTGTTCTTTCAAGTTTGTTAATAGGCAGTCGTATTTTGAAGAACTATTTCAGTAAATTTGAGGAAAAAGACCTTAACGATAAATTATCTATGCTTCGCAATGATACGGCTAACAAAGAAATTTTTGCAATGATTGATGCTATATCACACACAATTACTACAATCATTGCTTCTGCTTCTGCAGGTTCATAAGGGGGGATTTAAGTGTCAAGGAGACGTTCATTAGAAGATATTTTGAAATCTGAGTATATATCTATCGGTGAACTGGCTAGAATAACTGATTTGAGATACAGTACATTAAAATATTATACCGAAGCTAATTTAATTCCATTTGAACAATTAGATGAAAATTTAACACGTCGTTACCCTCGAGATGCAGCAGTGGAAAGAGTTGAGACTATTAAAAGCTTAAAGAAATCTGGCTTATCCATTGCGGAGATTAGAGATAAAATAGCGAAACAAAGTTAACAAAATATAACTTTTAGAGTATTGATTTGATCAAAAAAGGGTTACTACCTTAGAATCATTACGTCCGTTGATCAACCAATAATAGTAATAAGTACCGGTTACACCCTTACCGTGGTGAAAACCGGTTATTTTTACACAAATCTCCTTAGCGTTGTAAATTCGCGTTTTGCTGGTGGTACCCCATCGCTATCAAGCTAAGATCATACAACATCAATTATAGTAGAAGCTGTTTCTTTTTTCTAAAGTCTATGCGTAGAGAAGTTAAAGATTTGCATACGAAATAAACCCTAACGGGTTTCCTTTTTTGAATTAAGCCGCTTGATTATCAGACATAGTACAATTGTAAACGACACCTAATATATCAAAGACTGTTTTCTTCTCATATCGATGAGATTTTCGCCCGTTTTGTTGTAGAAGATTGAACAGGCGAAGTAACACCTTTGATAACTCTTGGGTGTCTTTTTGTATCGATTGGAAAAGAAGAAAAAAGTAATCTTTAATCATATATATGGCCTTATATTCACTCAGTTCTCGTTTCTTTTTCATAAGAAGTAATTGTCGCATTTGAAACATGGTAGAAGAACAAAGTAGAATGGCAATTAGTTGCCCATACAAATGGCATTCCAATCGCTCTCGTTTTATCTTTTTACAATGATGAATATGAAAGAATGATTTCCATGTTTTAAATAAAATCTCGATTTGCCAACGTAAAGAATACCAATCATGTACTTGTCCCATCGGGACAAGATCTATAGGGGTATTTGTCATATATACATTGATACCGCTAAGTCGTTTACTACGAGCAGAATACTTCATTCCTTTCTTTTTTTCTCTTACCGTTTGATCGTGTAATCGTTTTTGTTGTTGTTCTTTTGTTAGTCGATGAACAATCACACGAGTTGGGACTTTATCAGTCATTCCTACATAAGCGTTGGATATTTCCCCTGATTGTCCTGGATGAAGAGAGTTCATTAAAACCTCCATATCTATTTGGATATACTCTGTCCCCTTTTTAATTCTGCCATCTTGAAAATAATCAGGGTTTGGATTTTTTTGATAAATACGTGTATTCGATTTGATACGTGATATAAAATAAGCCTTTTTATCTTGTATATGTTGAAGATCTTTCAAATGAAAATAACCTAAATCTCGGATGCATAAATCATTCGCTGTTACAGTTGGGACACACAGGGAACCGTAGGTTCGATCATGTTGTTTACCTGGACCTGTATGAATATGAAGGAATTGTCCACTTAATAAATCATACTCAAGCTGTATCTTAACTCCCGCTATATGGCTGCATCCTCCCGCACCAGGGTAAATTGATGAAAATATATCCGGAAGTTGAAATACAGTTGAATCTAAAATACGAATACGCTTGAAAATAGAAGGATATGAAGAAGAAATCGGCATAGATGAGGTCAGTTTTTGGTTTAGTAGTTCAGCTAATAGATGTTGTAAAAATTGTACAGCCGCTTTATTAAATCGTTGATTCAAGCCCTCAGGGCTGATGAGTACTTCTGTTGATGCTTCTAAACAGCTAGATAACTGAGTTAAAGAAGTCATAGCTACATTTTGGTTCACCCATACACATAAAGCGACTAAATCTTTTGCTTGGTACTTACTGGCTCGTTGTACAAAACCAGCATCTCTAGCAAGATCCCGTAAGGTATTTGGAGATAAAAAACTTTGAATCTCTTGAGCAAATAGTTGTAATTCGTCAGACACAGAAACAGACATAAAAAACGCCATCCTTTCCTATGATTCTACAGAAAGAATAGCGTATTTTTTGCTTTATAGATAGTGCAAAACATTAGCTTTATAGCGATGTGGTGAGACCCCATTCCTATCAATCCAAGTAATCCACTTTTCTATATTCAATTACGTTAAGTTCCTGGAGGCTAACCAAATCCCCTGCCAGCACTTACACTCAAAAACAAGGGGTTACTTCATGGTATAATATGGATGATTTAGAATATTGATTTATATTAAGGATGAAGGGGGAGTAGATTAGGATGAAAAAGCAAAGATTTTTAAAAAAACTATTAAGAAAAAGCTTTAATATTGAACTAGATGATTCTCTTCATTATCCATCTGTTAAAACGATCTGTTCAGCTGTTGAAACCTATGCTATACAGTCTAAGGAGAAATTAAGGTTTGAAAGTAAAACAAAACCGATTACTTTTTATTTAGAAGATACATTGTATAGTGCAGATGTACGTATGGCTCGTGGAGGATATTATATATTTTGTCGAGAAGAGTTAATATGATTCTCTGTATTGGTTAAGCAAAATGAACAGACTAATTAGTACTAGTATCTAAGATTTATTTAGGGCTAGCACCACCATCAACTTAATATTTTGAAGTATCCCCAAAACGATAAAAATGAACTTCTTTCTATAAATGGCACAAATTTTTCGTTTTGGGGGCATTATAAAATTTAAACTTGATAGCGATGTGGTGGTACCCCATTGCCATCAACTTAAGAAAAGTAAACACCCCCAAAACAAAAAAATGAGCTTACTTCTCAAAATAACTAACTGTAGAGAAAGAAAATTTTCATTTAGGGGGTACTTCAAAACCTTAGCTTGCTGGCGATAGGGTCACCATATCAAAAAAAGAAAATTGTACGTTTAGACACATTTTTCAACCGCTTCCTATATGTTAAGGGATTGGTTATTTTTTTTACAGTTTTTTAAAATAAAATTCTAAATATCTAATTATAATTGGTGAAAAAGACGATCAATAGTTTGGGTACGGAAATGATTCGAATTTACATTCTTTCTTAATGCATATTATGGATAAATAAGGTAAAATATGGGTTGGGGGTATGTCTCATGTTGCGTTAATCTAGCAATAACTAAGGATACATAATATGCTTTCATACCTTTAAATAATTTTGTTATAGAAGGGGTGTAGATTTAAATGGCTCAAATTGTTGATATTGATAGATACCTTTGTACTGGGGCTTTAATCTATATGAGTGAGGGCCTTTTCCCTAAGCCTTGTCAGGAGGTAAGGAACAGTAAACAACCACCTATACAATATTAATAGAGGAGAGGAATGCCTTATGAAAATACGTAGGCAAATTACATTTGCAAGTCTGGCCCTTTTAATAGCTGGAAGTTCCCTGTTATATACAACGCCAACCTCAATTGTAAAAGCAGAGCCCACTCAAAATGTATCTAGTTCATTACAAACAAGCAACCAACGAGATCGTAATTCCGTCAAGGAAGCAATGCGGGATACATTGCAATTTGGATACCCGGGGATACTTGCTAAAACTTCTGAGCGTGGAAAAACGTGGGGTTATGCCGCTGGGATAGCGGATCTGAGAACCAAAAAACCAATGAAAACAGATTTTCGCTTTCGCATTGGTAGTGTGACGAAGACGTTCACCGCAACAGTTGTACTTCAATTAGCTGGAGAGAACCGCCTGAATCTAGACGACTCCATTGAAAAATGGTTGCCTGGTGCCATTCAAGGAAATGGATATGATGGTAACCAGATTACCATCCGGCAGATATTGAACCATACAAGTGGTATCGCTGAATACTCAAGGTCAAAAGACGCTGATTTTACGGATACAAAAAAATCGTATACGGCTGAAGAGTTAGTGAAGATGGGGGTTTCTCTGCCTCCAGACTTTGACCCAGGAGAGGGGTGGTCTTATTCAAACACAGGATACGTATTACTGGGTATTCTTATTGAAAAAGTAACTAGAAACAGCTATGCGGAAGAGATTGAAAATCGGATTATTGAACCACTTGAATTGTCGAATACATTCCTACCTGGCAATTCAAGCGTTATTCCAGGCACCAACCATGCCCGTGGATATGTCCAACTAGACGGAACAAGTGAGCTAAAAGACGTTACTTATTATAACCCAAGTGCAGGTAGCTCTGCTGGAGATATGATTTCTACTGCTGACGACTTAAACAAATTCTTCTCTTACTTGCTCGGTGGCAAATTACTGAAAGAACAACAACTAAAACAAATGCTTACTACAGTCCCTACAGGAAAAGAAGGAATCGATGGATATGGTCTTGGAATCTATGAAACTAAGCTTCCGAACGGTGTCTCGATATGGGGACACACAGGTGGCATTCTAGGGTTTACTACTCTTGTTGGGGGTACACTTGGAGGCAAGCATACGTTGGCTGTCAATTGGAACAGTTTGGGTAGCGCTGACAGTCCTAATCCTTTTAAAAATATTTTACTTGCTGAATTTAGCAAGTAGGTCAAAAGGAAGAACGGATAAATTTTATCATATTCTCATAGCTAAACAAATAAATGATGAAATCGATCACTTATCTAAGGAGGCAATTTCCTCATGAAAAATAAGCTAACTGGTGTGTTAGCCGCTATATTAGCGCTAACTATGATCCTACCAACAGGGGCGAAAGCATTTTCTGACAGTAAGACTAGAGTTGTAACTATCGAAGAAGTAGCTAGCCAAGAACTGAAGAAGATTGCAGCAGAGAAGGCTGCGCTACTCACGAAGTCCCATGGGGCGACTAGCGTGCAGTATGCGCTAATTGATAATGGCAAACTTATTTTGTCAGGGCAGGCTGGCAAGAACGATATGGAAGGGGAACAGCCGTTAACCAAAGATACTCTATACGGGATTGGTTCAGTCAGTAAAATGTATGCAACAGCGGCCGTAATGAAATTAGTCGACGAAGGAAAAGTCGATTTGGATGCTCCTGTCGTCAACTATGTTCCTGATTTTAAGATGAAAGATGAGCGGTACAAACGCATTACGCCGCGTATGTTGTTGAATCACTCCTCTGGCTTGCAAGGTTCCACGTTAAGTAATGCATTTTTATTTAACGATAATGATACCTATGCCCATGATACCTTGTTGCAGCAATTGTCGAACCAGAGCCTGAAAGCGGACCCAGGCTCGTTCTCGGTATACTGCAACGATGGCTTTACACTGGCCGAAATTTTAGTGGAAAGAGTCAGCGGTATGAGCTTTACAGAATTTCTACATCAACGGCTTACAGAACCTTTAAAGATGAATCATACAAAAACGCCGCAGGACAAATGGAGAGACGAGAAGCGGGCTGGACTTTATTTTCCGGCGTACCAAGGGCAGCTTCCAATTGAAGCAGTGAATGTGATTGGTACGGGAGGGATCTCTTCCACGGCAGAAGATATGGTAAGATTCTCACAACTATTTATGGGACAGGGAAAAGGGATCCTCTCTGATAAAGTAGTCAAGGCAATGGAGCAAGAGGAATATAAAAAAGGGATGTGGCCGGGGGATGGAGATAATATTTTTAACTATGGTCTTGGCTGGGATAGTGTGAAACTATACCCATTCAGTGAATATGGGATAAAAGCTTTGGCTAAGGGCGGCGACACGGCACTGCAACATGCTATACTGGTCGTGCTTCCGGAACAGAAAATGGCAGCAGTTGTGTTGTCATCCGGTGGACGGAGTTCTACAAATCAACTGATGGCGACTGAATTGCTGCTCGCCGTGCTTAAAGAGAACGGTACTATTAAGGACATCAAGCCGAACAAATCCTTTGGCAAGCCGGTCAAGGTCAAGATGCCTCAAGATGTGACAAAGAAAGCGGGCTTTTATGGCAATAGCGAAACTCATTTCAAAATTGAAATTTCGAAGAATGGAGAACTGTTCTTACCATCTAATCGAGAAGAAAAATATGTATATACTGCGGATGGAAGCTTTATTAATGAGAAGGGTACTTCCAAGCTCAACTTCGTGACCGAGAAGAATGGAAGAACTTATTTGAGGGAGAGCACATATAAATCGCAGCCAAGCTTAGGGCAAAGTGTGATGACTCACTATTTAGCTGAGAAACTAGAAGAAAACGTGCTATCGAAGAAAACCGCTGCTGCATGGGCAAAGCGGGAAGGTGTCAAGTTCTATCTTGTGAACGAGAAATTTAGTTCTATTGAATATCTCGTACAACCGAAACTTATTACCACACAGATTACTCGCAAGGAAGGCCTGGAAGGCTATTGGGATGGCAGAAAAATTACAGGTCCGGACACCGCGGCGCATCAGCTCCAGATCCCCGTGATGAATGGTCGTGATACGACGGAAACCCATTTCTATACAGAAGGCGGCAATGAATTTATGGAGATGGCCGGGTTGTTATACGTAAGTGGAACTAACGTAAAACCACTTGATGTAGGGCAATCATCTAAAGTTACGCTGCAAGCAAATGGGCATGCGAAATGGTTTACGATCCCGCAATCGGCAGCCGAGAAAACGATGACCGTGACGTTGCCATCGAAGGGTTCGTTCGCGGTGTATGATGAGAAGGGAGTATGCGTCGATTTTACCATTGTGAGCGGCAATAACAAAGTAAAACTGCCGAAGAACGGAACGGTTGTATTTGCTGGAGCGCCGAACTCGGAATTTGCAATCACGTTGAACTAGCTACAATTCAAGATGGACTTCAACAAAACCAGTACGACACAGAAAAGGTGTTTTGCTGGTTTTGTTTGTATTTACGCATTATCTTTACAAAGAGGCTTTCCACGAATAATATCACGCTCAAACTCTGCAAGAACAGCTAGCATACCAGTTCTGGGCGATCATCTTTTGCTCCACTCATTTTCTCGGTGTAAATACGTTCGCAGCCGGTATTATGATGTACAAGCCCTATACGATGCAGGAATTATCCGAGGTGTTTCAGCTACTAAGTTTAACCCGTATGGCACACTCACACGTCAACAGGCTGCACTTATGTTAGTACGAACACTAGAATATCTAGGTGTAGAAAAAGAGTCAAATACAGGGCCCTACCACATCGCTATCAAGCTAGTAAAAAAAATGCCGCCTAAAATGAAAAAATACGCTATTCTTTCTGTAGAATCATAGGAAAGGATGGCGTTTTTTATGTCTGTTTCTGTGTCTGACGAATTACAACTATTTGCTCAAGAGATTCAAAGTTTTTTATCTCCAAATACCTTACGGGATCTTGCTAGAGATGTTAGTTTTGTACAACGAACCAGTAAGTACCAAGCAAAAGATTTAGTTGCTTTATGTGTATGGATGAGTCAAAATGTCGCTAAAACCTCTTTAACCCAGTTATGTAGTTGTTTAGAAGCATCAACAGAAGTACTTATCAGTCCTGAGGGACTGAATCAACGATTTAATGCCACAGCCGTGCAATTTCTACAACAGGTGTTAGCTGAACTTCTCAACCAAAAGTTATCTTCAACTAAGCTGCTCTCTTCTCCATACACTTCTATTTTTAAGCGCATTCGTATCCTAGATTCAACTGCATTTCAACTTCCCGATGTATTTTCATCTGTTTATCCAGGTGCAGGAGGATGCAGTCATACAGCCGGGGTGAAGATTCAGCTTGAGTATGATCTATTAAGCGGACAGTTCCTACATATTCATACAGGTCCAGGTAAACAACATGATCGAACCTATGGTTCTCTGTGTGTCCCAACTGTGACAGCGAATGATTTATGTATCCGTGATTTAGGTTATTTTCACTTGAAAGATCTTCAACATATACAAGATAAAAAGGCTTACTATATCTCTCGTATTAAATCAAATACTCGTATTTATCAAAAAAATCCCAATCCTGATTATTTTCAAGATGGAAGAATCAAGAAAGGTACAGAGTATATACAGATAGATATGGAGGTCTTAATGAACTCACTTCAACCAGGACAAACATGCGAGATATCCGACGCTTATGTAGGAATGACTGATAAAGTACCAACTCGTGTGATTGTTCATCGGCTAACAAAAGAACAACAACAAAAACGATTACAAGATCAAGCTGTAAGAGAAAAAAAGAAAGGAATGAAGTATTCTCCTCGTAGTAAACGACTCAGTGGTATCAATGTATATATGACAAACACCCCTACAGATATTGTCCCGATGGGACAAGTACATGATTGGTACTCTTTACGTTGGCAAATCGAAATTTTATTTAAAACATGGAAATCATTCTTTCAAATTCATCAGTGTAAAAAGATAAAACCAGAAAGATGGGAGTGCCATTTGTATGGACAATTGATTGCCATTCTACTCTGTTCTTCTATCATGTTTCAAATGCGCCAATTGCTCCTCATGAAGAAAAAACGAGAGCTTAGTGAGTATAAAGCCATATATATGATTAAAGACTATTTTCTTCTTCTATTCCAAACTATACAAAAAAACACCCAAGAGCTATCAAAGGTGTTACTTCGCCTGTTCAATCTCCTACAGCAAAACGGGCGGAAATCTCATCGATATGAGAAAAAAAGCGGTCTTTTTCTATAGCTGAAAATTCATAAACACAACATCTATGTACATGATGTCTTTGTTTGCTTACTTGCTTGTATAGTCTCTTTCAACCTTGCAAATTCGGGTTGTGTATGACGAGTACCAATCTTTCATACCTTTTTCTTGTGCTTTTTTGTGAGCAGCATTTTCTTTCCAAAGCTTAATGGCATCTAGGGATTTCCAATAGGATACGGTAATTCCTACTCCGTTTTGATCTCTTACGCTTTCGACTCCTAAATAGCCATCTTGTTGGGCGGCAAGTTCGTCCATGAAATCAGCGGTTGAATTATAGCTTGTAGCGTCTTTATCGTTTCTTTGAGAAGTGAAAATACAAGCGTAATAGGGTGGTTCAGGTGTATTTGCAAGAAACATGGAATGGCGCCTCCCTCTATCTTAATATTCAAAATAATATCACAGAGGGAAGAACGTGGATAGGGGCTATTCCACGCTAAAGAAAGCTGGTTGTAAAATTGAAAACTGTTCCAGGTAAGAAAATTTTTACAAACAGCCTATGCAAGGTGAAGGGGGGACTTGACCTCTGGCCAAGAAACTAATAAAAACCAAAAAAGTTTTCAGAAGCTGTTTATTTATAAGCCTGTTAAGTGGAAGGTTTTTTTTCCTGATGCACGAATATATTACTTTAAAGGTTTTACAAAAAAAGGAGATGGTTTCTGTGTGCGGGATTTGTCAGTAAACATAAAGAAAGAGATATATTTTTACCGAAACAACGCGATATTCTTTTGAAAAAGGCATTTAAGGATTTATCAGCAGATCCTGATGTTTTAGCTATTTACCTAGCCGGTTCATTAGCAAAAGGAAACTATGATCATTACTCTGATATAGATTTGCACACCATTGTTATTTCTGAACGGAAAGCAGATTTTTTAAAGGGAAAAAGGAGTAGAGCCAATAACTGGGGAAATGTTTCATTTCATGAAGACTACCATCCTTCTTCACCGTATGTCGTCACTCATTATGATACCTTTGTGAAAGTGGATAGCTGGTATCACTCACCTGAGGAAATGGTACCTTCCATCTGGTTAAAAGAGGCTGAAGTCATTTATGATCCCTTTCATATTATGGGCCATATTGTTGAGGAATCAGCAAAGCAAGTTTATAAACCTTCAGCAGATGAAGTTGAGCATTGGAGAGGAAAGCTTCTTGCTTTTGTCCATGAAATTTACCGAGCTGTTATGAGGGAAGAAATATTTTATGCACTATCTAATCTTGATGGGGTACGGTGGCTGGTTGTGGCCGGTTGGTATATGGAAATGGAAGAACATATAGATGGGCCCTATGGAGTTTGGTCGAAAATCGAGGGCAAAAGAAGTAAATTAGATGAAAAGAAATTATCCCTTTTAGAAAGTTGGGGTTGTGGCCGTAATTCAGATGAAATTATTAAAACGTTGAGAGGTATGATCCCAGAATTCCTTAGACTAAATAAATATCTTTGTACCCAAGTGGGAGTCGAAACAAATGAAGATCATATCAAAAGAATAATGGATATGGCTATCTGATCCATTTTGCCAAAGTTTGAGGGAACGTTCATATGGAGGGATGCTTAGTGACTGAATTGATATATCATGTTGCAGTTTCGATAGACAATTTCATTGCCGACCAAGCTCTTTTGGATGGGAATATCGATCAAACACTTTTCTTATTTGTAGGTGATCATGTTCCAGATTTTTTATCCGATATTCAGCAATATGAAGCGGTGTTGATGGGAAGAAAAACGTATGAATTTGGATTTCAATTTGGGGCTAAACCGGGTGAACCAGGCTATAAGGGTTGAAACATTATATATTCTCGAACTCCCTTCAGTTTGAATCGAACGAGGAAGTAGAACTTATAAAAGGAAGCGCCGTAGCTTTTATTGAAAACCTAAAGCAGAAAAGTGACGGTAAGCTATGGCTTTGTGGTGGCTGGGAACTGGCTGGAACGTTATTGAAACATAAACTCATAGAACAATTAGTGCTGAAAGTGAATCCAATCATCATCGGTGAAGGTATACCTCTTTTCGGCAGCGCTAAGCCATGTCTGAAATTAGATTTAGTTGAAATGAAACAATATCCAAATGGAGTGAATAAACCCACGTATAATGTTATTTATACATAGGAATGTGGGACGGGCAGCTAAATAAAAACTTCATTCCCTAATTAGGGATGCTTTATTTCATGGTAGGGGTTGTGTTGAGCAGCCCTTTTCTTTTTGTTAAAGTTTACTAGTGAAGTGACTTTTTAATTCACTGGTTATTGAAGATAAATTGTGGCTTATCTTAAAAGCAAAAATATTCGATGAAAATTAATGAGAAATTTATTTTTAAATCATATCCTTTCAATATAACTTGAAAGGAGAATACTATGAAAAGATTATTTAAAGTAGTAAAGAAAGTATTTTTTATATTCATTGCTGTGATCTTACTCGCATCAGTATCTGTTTTTATTTACCATAGTTATAAATTGCACAAGGAATCAGCATTAATTAAAGTTGAGGGGAATTTAGTTAATGTTAATAACAAAGAAATTAATGTATATAATGAAGGCAGCGGTGAGGATACGTACGTTTTTATGTCTGGCTCCGGGATTGCTGCTCCTGTTTATGAAATGAAAGGACTATATAGCAAGTTTGCAATAGAAAATAAGGTTGCTGTCATTGAAAGAGCCGGATATGGATACAGTGATGTTTTTCAGGATGATAGGGATATAGATAAAATTTTGGAACAAAGCAGAAAGTCGCTAATTAAAAGTGGAAACAAACCTCCTTATATATTGGTTCCACACTCTTTATCAGGTATAGAAGCTATTTACTGGGCACAAAAATACCCAAGTGAAGTAAAGGGAATTATTGCTTTAGATATCGGTTTACCGCAACAATATGTAACTCATAAAATGGGCCTGGTTGATTCATTGACTGTAAGAGGAGTGAATATTTTAACAAAAATCGGTATTCACCGGCTTGTTCCTTCGTTTGCTTATAATCCTGTAGTGATTCAGCAATCTTTCTTAACTGACCATGAAAAAGAAATGTATAAAGCACTATCATATAAACAATTTTTTAATGATGATATGGAGCAAGAGCTTTTACAAAGTTACAATAATGGTAAAAAATCAGTGAACTTACCGATTCCAAAAGAAACACCTATTTTATTTATAGATGCGATTGCCGATCAATATAAAAATTCAAAATATACAAAACAAAAAAATGAAGATTATGAGGAGTTTGCAAAACAACTATTAAAAGGGGATGTAATAAAACTGAATGGTACGCACAGCATTTATTTATACGCGCCTGATGAGATATATGATCTTACCATGGAATTTATCAAAAAAACTGAAGGACCAAATTGATGAAGGGATATAATATTTTAATTGTTGAAGATGATTTGATGATTGGTGATTTATTGCAAAAAATATTGCAACGCGAAGGGTACAATGTATTCTGGATGAAAGAAGGTAAAGATATTATTGATATTATCCATGAGATGGATTTAGTCATTATGGATGTTATGCTCCCAGGAGAGGATGGCTATCAACTTACAAAGAAAGTGAAAAATCTAGGATTGAATATTCCAGTTATTTTGCTATCGGCTCGAAATGATATGGATAGCAAACTCCAAGGATTGACAATTGGTGAGGATTATATGACTAAGCCTTTTGATCCTAGAGAACTATGCTTAAGAATGCAGAAAATGCTAGATAATAAATATGGTACTTTCACGCATATTAAGCATTTATTTATTGACGCTGAACATAAAAAAGTATTCAAAAATGGCTTGCGTAATGAAGTGGTATTTACTGCGATAGAGCGTAAAATATTTTTCTATTTATATGAAAATAGGGATCGGATTTTAACGAAAGAACATTTTTTTGAATATTTATGGCAACTCGAAGATAGAAATCAAAATATCATTAATGTACATATAAAAAAAGTCAGGACAAAAATCAATGATAAAACGGGTGAGATCATCCAGAATATATATGGAGAAGGGTATAGATTGAATACCTATATAAAGAAATGAAATTAAAGAATAAATACCGGCTATTGTTATTTATTGCAGTTATTAGCGTACCATGTTTATTATTGTTGATTAGTATCTTAATGTCTGTAATTTATGAGAATGTCTTTAAAACGAAAAATAATGACATTCCTTTTCATGAATCTTATGCATATCCTACAATGCTAATCGTTTTTATTTTATCATTATTATTTTTAGCCTTTTTATTTTCTAAATCTATTAACTCGCTATTAAATAAAATAAATATCTTGAATAAAACCATTCGATATTTAGCTAGTGATGAAAAGATTCCGAATAAATTAGAGGTTAATGGCAATGATGAAATCGGTAAATTAATTAAATCGGTGAATTTATTAATTGAAAGAACGACCTATCGAGAATTAGAACTAAAACAACAACAGGAATTAAAAAAGGAACTCTTAAATAAATTAAGGCATGACATCAATACACCTTTAACGGCTGTTAGATTGCAATTATTTTATTTAGAAGGTCAATTTACAGATCAAGCTCCACTAATCGAGTCACTATATCAACAAATAGATTATATTTCCGAATTAACGAATGAATATAATATTCAATCCACAGATTCGTTAGATAATTCTTATATCTTAAACGATGAAGTGAATATGCATGATTTATTAGAAACAATGGTTAAAAAATGGGACTATTTATATAACATGCATGGCATTGAATTAATATATCATCCATTAAATAGAGAGTTGAAATGGATCAGTAACGACTTATGGCTCCAGAGGTTATTTGATAACATTTTCCAAAATGCGTTAAAGCACTCGAAGGCTGACAAACTTGAGATAACCATTGAAAAAAATCTGGTGATAATCAAGGATAATGGGATTGGTTTTGTTATCGATAGTAAAAGTAAGGGGCTTGGTTTAAAAATAATTGAGGACATAGCAAGGATCCTGCATATAAAATATAATTTACAATCAAATGAAAGAGGAACTTTATTTTGTTTTACTGTCGAAAAAACGATTTAAATCTCACTTAGCTCGTTATTTGCGGCGTGATGTAGGATCATTTCATACCTTTTTGTCAAGTTTCCGTAAATATTATTCTTTTCAGATAGTTTGCCGAATGCAACATAGTTATATATCACTTACTTATATAAAGCGATACAAAAAGGTTGCTATAGACCCACCCATTTTTAAGTTGATATTATATTCATGTACTTAATTGTGGGGGGAAGTCGAATGGAAGAACAAAAATATAATGACCTCAAATTAGGCGAACGTGGTGCAATCATTAGTATAATTGCTTATATTTGTCTATCGATCGTGAAATTGGTTATAGGATACATAAGTGACTCAGCTGCATTAAAGGCGGATGGTTTGAACAACACCACTGATATTATCGCCTCGATTGCTGTACTGATCGGATTAAGGCTGGCTCAAAGACCCCCCGATAAAGATCATGGTTATGGCCATTGGAAAAGTGAAACGATTGCTTCGATGGTAGCTTCATTCATCATGTTTGCTGTTGGTGTACAAGTTTTAATAGATGCCGTCGCTTCCATGCTTAAAGGTGGAAAGGAATCACCCGACATTATTGCAGGGTATGTAGGTGTTTTATCAGCAATAGCCATGTATTTTGTATACCGATATAATAAAAAGCTTGCTATAAAAATTAACAGTAAAGCCGTTATGGCAGCTTCAAAAGATAATATTTCCGATGCTTGGGTAAGTATTGGAACAGCTATTGGGATTTTCGGTTCCCAATTAAATATGCCTTGGCTTGATTCCCTTACTGCCATCATTGTTGGATTATTAATATGCAAAACAGCCTGGGATATATTCATTCAAGCCTCCCATGAACTTTCTGACGGATTTGATGAAAATAAAATTCAACTTTATAAGGATGTAATTACAAATCTGAATGGAGTCAAGGGGATAAAAGAAATTAAAGGGAGAAATTACGGGAATAATGAAGTGATTGATGTTGTCATCCTTGTCAATTCTACGTTGGATATTAAAGAAGCTCATGATATTGCGACCCATGTAGAAAAAGTGATGATGAAGAATCATGGAGTATACGATGTTCATGTCCATGTAGAGCCCAATTAATGAACTATTTTTTTTGAGCATTAAGAAAAACGGGTATAAATCAGCTTTACAAAACATATGATAATGTGCAATCATTAATTCATTACATGGAAGGAAAAGGTACCTTATACAATGAAGCAGTAATCTTATCTAATAAACAGTAAATCTAAATCTATTTCAATGGGTGTAAACGGTGTTCAATGCAAGTGAACGTTACTTTGTTTGCTTACCGGTTTTATTGGTGAGTTCTAAGTGAGCGTCACTTTATCATTTGATCAAGAATCTTTTTAGATGCCCATGTGAGATTTTTAATGATTATGTTTAGAGATGGGATTCGTCTGTTCGTTTATAGGTACTAATTTATATACAAATGCTTTTTCTGTTATCGAAATCAGGAGAGGTATATTTGGTTTATGTATATTAATTTAGTAACAGGCGATCTCTCTCTAGATAAAATAGAGGGGGATTTTTCATGTTATTTTTAAAGGCGAATGATTTAAAGAAAAGCTACGGGAACCGTGAAGTTATTTCCGTCGATTCACTTCATCTATACAGTCATGACCGTGTTGGTTTGGTTGGTAGAAATGGAGAAGGCAAGACGACCCTGCTTTCTATATTGGCAGGCGTTAAGGAACCTGATTCCGGTCATATAGAAAGCTATGGAACAGTCAGCTATATCCCACAGATAGAGGAAAATGAACAAGAAATAAGCGGAGCGTTAACGAGTATATGGAAACTGCCAAATGCGGATCAAGATATGATAAGCGGCGGCGAACGGACTCGAAGAAAAATCGCAGCTGCCCTGACTTCCAATGCGGATGTATTGATTGCGGATGAACCTACAAGCCATTTAGATTTATTCGGAATTGAACAATTGGAAAATGATTTAAAGTCTTTTAATGGTGCTATACTGCTTACTTCACATGATAAGGCATTCTTAAATCACCTTTGTACAACAATATGGGAAGTTGAGCAAGGCAAGGTTACTGTATATGAAGGGAATTACGAAGCGTATACAAAGCAAAAACAAGCAAAAACTGAAAAAGAAAAGAAGGAATTTGAAGAGTATACTCGCGAAAAGAATAGGTTGAAACAGGCTGCACAAAACCTGCAAAGCAAATCTGATTCAATTAGAAAAGCCCCTAAACGAATGGGCAATTCAGAAGCAAGGCTTCATAAACGCAGCGCTGGGAAACAAAAAGCGAAACTGAACCGTTCTGCTGAGGCGATAGAAACTCGGATCGATAAGTTAGCCAAAAAAGAAAAACCCAAGGAAGATACCCCTATCATCTTTGATATTTCAGAATTTCCATCACTGCACAGCAAAAGGGTCATTCGATTTAATGGCTGTTCCCTGAAGGTCGGTTCTAGAATGCTGAAACAACATATTTTGGGGGATGTTCCCCTAGCATGCAGACTTGCCATCGATGGTCAAAATGGTTCAGGAAAAACCACATTGATGAAAAAGATAGTGGAACGTCACACTGATATATATGTCGCGAAGCCAGCAAAGATAGGATTTTTTGCACAACAACAAGAAAACCTGAATGAAAGTAAAACGGTACTTGAAAATATTTTGGAGGATAGTCCCTACAATCAAGCCTTCATTCGTACACTATTATCTAGATTGGCTTTTAAAGGAAATGACGTTCACAAACAAGTATCACTCTTAAGCGGTGGGGAAAGAGTCAGGGCCTCGCTAGCAAAAGTTTTTTTGGGAAACTATAATGTACTGGTTTTGGATGAACCTACAAATTACCTGGATATTAATACGAAAGAGGCTTTAACTGAAGTGTTGAAAGCATATCCAGGAACCATCGTTTTTGTGACTCATGATCGTTCATTGATCCAATCACTCGCAACACATGCACTTTCATTCGAGGATGAACCTCCGAGAGTAAGGGCTGTCAATCAGTATTCAACAAAATTGGATATGGGTCAGGATGGCCATCAAGATAAACAGAATGAACTTTTTATGATTGAAGTGCAAATCATCGAGACACTTGGGAAATTGTCCAGGGTTGTGAATGAAGAGGAAAAAGTGGAATTGGATAAGGTATTCCTACAGCTCTTAAGCAAGAAAAAGCAGCTTGAAGGTTAAGTGCAATCATAAAAGGCCCTTCTCATCGAGAGGGGCCTTTTAATGGATAAAAAAATGGTTATAGTAGGTGAAGAATTAGGTTACTCAGAACATCGTATGAAGGTATTCCCTCTTTTATCAAGTTGATTTATATTCTTAAAATAGAATTCTATAAAAAGGAATTAGTAGTAATTAATGAAAAAATAGATGGGTAATGTTAAAATTAACCAGAGACATTAAGGAGGGACTTATTTTGATTGGAATTCGAATTGAAAAAATAAATGAAAATTTGATCATTAAATGGCAGTTTACCAAAGTGACAATCCCAATATCGGACATCATGGCAATAACTAACGATGATACCTATGGAGGAGAAGGGAAAAGTGCAATTAGAATCGGTTCTCCGTATCCTGCCACGGACAGGATATTGATCAAAACAACTGAAGAAACATATATCTTGTTCACTTCGAATGCCGTTTCACTTAAGAAGAGATTAACATCCTATATTAATGATAGTACAAAAACATCCAATATTTAGAAGGGTGGGTACCTTTTCGGAAACACCTGTTATTTTGGGAAGAACACTGAACGGTTTTTTCCTACAATTTTATACGTATATTAATGTACATTACTATACATGAATAATGATTATCATTTCTTCACTTGTTAATGAACTGAAGATGCAGAGTATTATTAGTGAAGGGTGATTGTTTTACGACAAATAAAAAGGAATGCCTATTTTGATTAGCATTCCTATGCATTCAGGTTTTGCTATTGTTGTTTTCGTTTTCCGGTTTCTTTATGATGGCATATGCAAGGTATCCTATTAAGCCCATAAATAATCCGGTGCCGCCTACAATATAAAATATTGTAAACACTTTTCCGAAGTTTGTCTGCGGTTCAAAACTGGGGTGTCCAACCGTGCTAAGGGTGACAACACAGAAGTAAAGCGATTCAACAACAGTCAGACCTTCCTGCTTTACATAGAAGATGGTGCCGGAAAATAACATAACCAGGACCAATACGAAAAGAACTTGGAAGTTCTTCAATTTAAATGCCGACCACAGCGCCTTTATGAAACGCTTCAATGTGAGGATAAATGAGATCATTTTTAATCGCTTTTCCTTTCGGTTTCATTACATGTTAAGTATAGTAGTAAACCCTGATAATCGATCTTGATCAGTTAACCATTCTACTATACAGGAAGCCAGTTCAGATTGACAAAAAATCGTGTTCAGTTTGGACTGGTTTGTACTAAAAGCGTTGGTAATCTATTGTCTTCTTAAGAGTTACTCGATTTATTATTGCCGTATCAGTTTCAGGAGTGGAAGAAAGGTGAAGGAAGCCGATTATGAAATCACGTATTTCTGTCATTACACTAGGTGTGAATGATTTGGAAAAATCTCTGGAATTCTATCGGGATGGCCTGGGGTTTCAAACAGAAGGGATAATGAGTGAACCAGTTGATTAACAGTCTATTCACTTGTGTTGGTATGCCCCCTGTTGGAGATATTCGTAGCATATTGTAGAGCACGACTTAAAGTCACGTGGTTCAAAAAAGTCAGTCATATGCATAACTGCAATCATCACCATCATCTTGGCAGTGGTTTCTGTGAATTAGAGTGCTTCGTCTTTTAAGTTATATTCATGATAAAAAAGGGACTATATGGGAAAATGTTACAAAACAAAAAAATCATCGGAACAATAGGATTTCATGCTTGGAGTCCTCAACATAAACGTGAATAAATAGGCTGCGGGATTCATCCAGATTATTGGAGAAAAGGATATATAGCTGAATATCTATTGGAGGTAGAAAAATGGCAAAAATTACTGTGGGAACCGAAAATCAAACACCGATTGAACTATATTATGAGGATCTTGGAACAGGGAAGCCAGTTGTATTAATTCACGGTTGGCCATTAAGTGGTCGATCTTGGGAATACCAAGTTCCTGCTCTCGTTGAGGCTGGATACAGAGTCATAACTTATGACCGTCGAGGGTTCGGGAACTCTTCACAGCCATGGAACGGTTACGATTATGATACATTCGCTACTGATTTACATCTGTTACTAGAGCATTTGGATCTCCAAAATGTGACACTGGTCGGATTTTCAATGGGGGGTGGAGAAGTAGCTCGCTATATCGGAACCTACGGAACAAATAGAGTGGAGAGGGCTGTATTTGCAGGAGCTGTACCACCATTTCTTTACAAGTCAGCAGATCATCCTGAGGGAGCAGTAGATGATGCAGCAATCCAAGGATTTGAAAATGGAGTAAAAAATGATCGCCTAGCATTTCTTGATGAGTTTACGAGAGGATTTTTTGCTGCTGGAGATCGAACTGACTTAGTCAGTGAACCATTCCGACTTTACAATAGGGATATTGCAGCGGGTGCATCACCAAAAGGGACACTAGATTGTATCGCTGCTTTCAGCAAAACGGATTTCAGAGGAGATTTAGCCAAGTTTAATATACCTACTCTAGTTATTCATAGTGATTCAGATGCAATTGTTCCATTTGAAAATAGTGGGAAGCTAACACATGAAGCTATTCCTAATTCTAAGGTAGTTTTAATAAAGGGTGGCCCACATGGATTCAATGCAACACATGCCAAAGAATTTAATGAAGCACTGCTATCATTTTTAAAGGGCTGATTACAAGTGAGCCCCAGCGAATGTAAGATGAGTTTGTTGCTGCACATAATATCCAAACCGGATTGATTCAACAAGAAGTGAGTGGTGAGGTATTCGAAATTCCAATGCTCTTAATCCATGCTCAAGATCACTTGATGACAGCCATGACAACAAAAGATTTAGCGATAGAAATCGTTGAATTAAACAAGAAAACTCCAAGGAACTAACTAAGAATTTTGATATTTCAGGCTAGCTAGATGGAAATGAATTGTTGATTATTCGATTATGAGGTTGCTGCGGCAGCCTTTTTCTTATGGATCTAACGTGGGATTCTGCATTTACCAGGGGGCGATATATAACTTTATCTAAGGTTCATGAACCTAACTTTCTAAAAATGTGGCATGAGAGGGTCACTCAAGATTAGGATTCTTCGAAACTTTAAATTATACTAAGATTCATTGTAGTAGCCAAGGATACTAGCACAGAATTAACCAATATGTTATGAAACCGCAGTATAGGTAAGAGACGTCTACTTAATTAGCTAGCCCAATCATGATATAAAAGGGGAGAAACAACATGCAAAGAGTCAATTTAACTGAAAATCTAAGTCTTTCACGTATTGTTCACGGTATGTGGAGATTGGCAGATTGGAAATTTTCCACCGAGGAAATCCTATCTCTTATTGAACATGGAATTGATCGGGGAGTCACTACATATGATCACGCTGATATATATGGTAACTACACTTGTGAAGAGATTTTTGGGAACGCCCTTTCATTAAAGCCATCGTTACGCGAAAAAATGGAGATCGTTACGAAATGTGGTATAGTCATACAATCAGAAAACCGCCCTTCTCATAAAAGTCACCATTACAACACTGATAAAACTCATATTATAAAGTCTGTTGAACAATCCCTTATGAATCTTAAAACGGAATATATTGATTTATTACTTATCCATCGTCCGGATCCCCTGATGGACCCGTCGGAAACGGCTGAGGCGTTTAATCTATTAAAAGAATCAGGAAAGGTCCGTAACTTTGGGGTATCGAACTTCAAAAAACCGCAATGGGATATGCTTCAAGCTTACCTTGAATATCCTCTAGTTACGAATCAACTGGAACTTTCTGCATACAATCTTGAAAACTTCGAAGACGGAACCATTAACTTATGTCAGGAAATGGGCGTGGCTCCTATGGCATGGTCACCACTTGCAGGAGGAAGCATCTTTGAGGAATCGAACGAAAAGGCTGTCCGCTTAAGAAAAACGTTAGAAATCGTAAGGGAAGAAATCGGTGCTAATGGAATAGATGAAGTTATGTATGCATGGCTGTTGAGACACCCTGCAAAGATCATTCCAATCGTTGGTTCCGGTAAGAAAGAACGGCTGGATAGTGCCATTGATTCACTAAATCTAAGCATGAAAAAAGAACAATGGTTTAACATTTTAACTAGCTCGATGGGGCATGATATCCCGTAATGCATTTGTACCTTTGAACAAGGACCATTTCCCTGAAGCGATGGGACTCCCGAATGGGGGTCCCATTCTTAAATTGCAAAAATAACTACTGGAAACATCTCTCCATTTAAATTGGGAATCGTTTATACCAATCTTCTAATGACATCTCTCCAAACCTTTCATCAAAGTCCAACCTTAATGGAGCGATCAATTCAAGTACATTTCCGTCTGGATCATTAAAATAAATGGCCGCATGAGCTTGCGGGTTATTATTGAGAACCAAAGGCTGCTGCCCTTCAGTAAAATTAAAGAAAGGCATATTGTCATTTCCTCTATTTTTCAGCCAATCTTTCGCAGATGGCATGTCACCTATATCAATTTTAGAGAGGAAATTTTTCACTTGGTCCGTTTCCCAAAGACCAAGCCAACTTTTCCCTTTCTCAAGCCAGAAGAAAACGACCCTCTCGCTTCGATAGGCAAGCTCTAAATCAAGTTCGCGGTAAAAATCAATCGACCTTTGCATATCTGATACTGGTAAATGCGCTTCATAGAGACCTTTGATCATCTTGAACTCCTCTCAGAAAAAACGTTGATTTGGAAACTTTTAAAGTGAAACTAAAAAGCCGGTAATTCGAAGTTGAAACCGGATAAATTCCACGTAATACAACATGCAATTTGAGAGCGCCATGCCAATGAAAAAGCCCTCCATTTACTTTTCTGAAATACGTTAAAATTTCCGATATTTGATGAAGATACTGACTTAAACTTACATGCAGGATTTTGGTGAATATTTGTAGTTACTAATACGATTCAACCGTTATAATAAAAATAAAATTTTATTTTCGAGGTGAAACAACATGAAAATCGGTGTAATAGGCTCAAAGTATTTTTTGGAATCCATATCTGTCCACTTTCCCTTGTTTCCTGAGGTACAATTCATTTCCTTTCAATATGATATGCCGGAAGAAACCAGTCTATTAATAGAAGATGCGGGTAAACAAACCGATCTAGTATTGTTTTCAGGTTCCATCCCTTTATATTATGGATACGAACAAGTTAAAAGAAATTTAATAGAAGCTATATATGTCCCTTTTGATGAATTGACAGTTGCGCTTTCGTTGTTATCTATTTCTCATACGGAAAAGGTTACTATAAATGAAATCTCAATTGATTTACCGGACAAAAACCGGTTAATGAAGGTATTGGAAGAATCGGAAGTCGTAGTAAAGTCCCTTTATGTGAAGGATTACCCTTGGATTTACAATAGGGAAGAAGGTACCCAGACACTAAATATAGGCGAATTCGTTCAATTCCATAGCAACAGGCATAAAGAAGGAAAAACCCATTTCGCACTAACGAGCATTCATGCTGTTTATCAGGAACTTCAAAGGCTATCCATTCCTTCCAGATTTATGGTTCAGCCCAAACACACCTTAATAGAAAGTCTTACAGGAGCTATATCTTTGTTGAAACTGAAGAAAACGGAAGAATCACAGATTGCTGTCATTTCCATTCAAGATTATCAACAAAAGCTTAAGGAAAGTGATCTATTTTTAAATTTTTTACAGAAATTGAGTAAGAGATTACAGGCTCGTGTTTCTCTTGAATACTTTAATCCACATTTGATTTATACTACACGCGGAGCATTGCAGGCGTTTGAATCAGATATGTATGATGAAATCATCGGACAAATGGAACAAGAATTTAAAACTCTCTTTCAAATTGGCATTGGATATGGATATACGATTCAAGAGGCGGAAAAACATTCGGCACAAGCATTATTTTTTACCGATAAATTTCTAAAAAGAAAAACGGTAGCATGCTTGGTGGATGAAGATCAAAAACTTCAGGGACCATTATTTGAAGGGAATCACCAAGTGGAATTGAAAAATGAAGATGAAACCATTCAAATACTGGCCAGGGAACTAAAAATGAGTGCGAAAAATATAAAATTGATTCATCGGTTTATTTCGATAAATCATTTTCGGGCTTTTTCTGCAGCAGAGCTAGAGGAATATATGAGATGTACTAGACGATCGGCAGAAAGATTCGTTAAAAGACTTACTGAAGGCGGCTGTCTCAGAAAAATTGGAGAGGAACATCCATATGGGCAAGGAAGACCTCGGAACTTATATGTACCTGCGGAGAAATTCAAGAAACTTGCCGAAAATTAAATTTTCAGACTTTACAGGAAAAGGAGATTGGTATATATTGTTTTTATTAACGACATATAGCGACAGTGGAAGGGGAGGTTAATTTTGCTTATTGAGCGTTGTGAAATTCATGCCACACATTTGCCATTAAAAGAGCCATTTGTCATTTCCTATGAAACATACAAGCATATGCCCTCTGTTATCGTAAAATTAATAGCCGATAACGGGCTGGTGGGATATGGGGAGGCAGTGCCTGATGAACATGTAACTGGGGAATCGTTTTATTCGACATTCGAAGTACTAAAGCATGTCCTGTTACCTGCTGTAAAGCAGGAAAACCCATTTAATATGGAAAAGATTCACGATATCATGAATTCCGCCATCAGCGGAAATCCCTCGGCAAAAGCGGCCATTGATATAGCTTGCTATGATCTGATGGGGAAATACACCAAATTGCCGATTTACGATTTATTAGGTGGGAAGTTCCATGAATCCCTCTCCTTCGCTAAGGTTTTAAGTATAGACGAACCGGGCACGATGGCTAAAAAAGCACAGGATGCTGTCGACCTAGGTTATAGCTCTTTAAAGCTTAAGGTTGGCTGGGATATTGAATCAGATGTAGATCGGATTGCTGCGGTTCGACAAAAAGTCGGGAAGAAGGTTCCAATTCGGGTTGATGCGAATCAAGGATGGGGCACTTATGCCAATGCACTTCAGGCAGTGAAGGCTTTGGAACCATTTAACCTTTCATGGTTGGAACAGCCGATTAGAATGGGGGATATTGACGGTCTTGCTGAGCTTAAGGAAAAAACGACGATACCACTAATGGCAGATGAAAGCATCCATAATGGAACACATCTGCAGGAAATCATTAAAAAGAAAGCCGTAGATAAAATCAATATTAAACTAATGAAATGCGGCGGGATCTATCAGGCTATCCAATTGGCAAAGACAGCAGAGGTCGCAGGAATCAGCTGCCAAATCGGGTCAATGGTAGAATCCTCGATCGGGTCTGCAGCAGGGTACCATACAGCCATTTCACGAAAAAACATTACCAGCACTGAATTGACTGGTCCGCTGCTATTCAGTCTCGATATTGGGAATCTTGATTATGAAATACCGTATGTCCATCTTACAAGAGAACCTGGTCTTGGAATCGTAATTAACGAGGAAGTTCTTGAGCAATTAACCATAAAAAAAGAGCTGGTTTAATTATAAGATGTCCAGGATGGGGTGAATGGATGGAAACCGAAAAAAATATTGTGCCGGTCAAGAAAAGAGCTTGGTTAAAAGTACCGCATACATACACGATTATCTTCATCATAATCATCTTGGCAGGACTTGCTTCATATGTGATTCCGGCCGGTGAATTCGACCGGGTTGAAGATGGAGAATCGGGGAGAATGCTTGTAGTCGACGGAAGCTATCATGCTATTGAACAAGACCCTGTTAGCTTTTTTGACCTTTTCACCTCCATTCCATTGGGATTGGAAAAGGGAGCCCAAATTATTTTTTATATTTTTCTTGTAAGTGGTGTATTCGCAATCATACGCACTACCGGGGCCATTGAAGCAGGGGTATACAAAGGGGTCCGATCTCTTGCGGGGAGGGAAAAGCTTTTAATTCCGTTGAGTATGCTGCTTTTTTCCATTGGCGGTTTTAGCATGGGGATGGCAGAAGAGACCATTATCTTTGTACCGATCGGTATCGCTATAGCTAGGGCAATGGGCTTTGATGCAGTTACTGGAACGGCCATGATTACACTTGGTGCAGCCAGTGGGTTTTTCGGGGGCATGCTCAATCCATTTACGGTAGGGGTGGCGCAATCACTGGCTGAAGTACCTTTATTCTCAGGAATCGGTTTTCGATTCGTTATTTATATTTTTGTACTGTCATTTGCCATTTGGTATGTTAGCCGTTATGCGAATAAGGTTAAGCGGAATCCTGAAAATAGTGTAATCTATGATATTGAACAAAAAGAAAAACAATCGGCTGGTTTGGTCGATTTCCCTGAATTGACGGGCCGACACAAGCTGGTCTTCATAGCGATGACCTTTGGGCTGGCTTTTAACATTTATGGTGTGTTCAAATGGGATTGGTTTTTAACCGAGCTCACCGCTTCTTTTTTGATTATGGGCATCGTTAGCGGGCTTGTAGGGGGTCTTCAGCTTGGGGAAATTTTCGATTCATTTATCGATGGGGCCAAAGCAGTAACATTTGGGGCTTTGATCGTCGGATTTGCAAGGGCTATAACAGTAGTACTGGAAGAAGGGAAAATCATAGATTCATTGATCTTCATGGCGGCGTCCGGAATAAGCCACCTACCGCAAACGTTGAATGTGGTAGGCATGTTCTTCACCCAAGCAATCCTGAATTTATTCATTTCTTCGGGTAGCGGACAGGCTGCCGCAACAATGCCGATCATGGTTCCCATAACGGATATATTGGGTTTGGAAAGACAGCTTGCCGTTCTTGCCTTCCAATATGGGGATTCGGTTACGAACTCTATCATTCCAACGTCATCAGCGTTGATGGGATATTTGGCCATCGCTGGGATTCCCTATGAGCGATGGGTGAAATTTATTTGGAAATTAGTTCTCGGGTGGACTTTGATTGCTTGCATTGCACTCATGGTTGCAGTGGCCCTCGGTATCTCCTGAGAGAATAAGGAGTGGTTTGATGAAGGAATTATTGAATGAAATTAAACCTCAAGTTTTAGAGATTTTCCACCACCTTCATGAGAATCCTGAAGTGAGCTGGAATGAATATGAGACTACATCTTATATTTCAAGTGTCCTCAAACAAAACGACCTTGAAGTGACCAGTTTTGTGGATATGCCTGGGATTGTGGGGAAGTGGTATCCAGAGGAAGGACGAAATAAGTTAACGGTCGGATTGAGGGCTGATATGGATGCTCTCCTTCAGGAGGTGGATGGGACAATACGTGCCAACCACTCATGTGGGCATGATGCTCACATGACGATTGTATTGGGTGTCTTGCTGTTATTAAAAAAAATGAAGGCAATTCTTCCAGGTACGTTAAAGTTTATTTTTCAGCCTGCCGAGGAAGTTGGTGAGGGTGCTTTAAAGATGATTGAAAAACGGGTATTGGATGATGTTAATTTTCTCTATGGTCTTCATTTGCGCCCCGTTCATGAGATTAAACATGGACAAGCTGCTTCAGGCATCATTCACGGGTCAGCCGATACAGTGTTTGGTGAGATTCACGGATTTGACGGACATGGTGCCAGGCCCCATTTGACTTTAAATGCCATTGAAGTGATCAGTAGCATCGTTGAACAGCTTAAAGGAATACGGCTAAACCCGCAATTATCTTATTCAGTTAAAATGACTCAGGTTTCTGCAGGAGGGGAAAATGCGAATATTATACCTGGGTCCTCCAAGTTCAGTCTGGACTTACGCGCCCAAACGAATGAAGCGATGGACGAATTGATCGAGAAGGTGGACGATGTCTTGAAGAAAATATCCATCTTCCATCAATGTCAAATTACCTTCAAGCACAAAGAAAGAGTTTATGCCGCATCCATTGATCAAGAAGCGGAACGGTTGATGGAGAAGGCAATAGAAAAAACCTTAGGGGCCAATGGGGTAGTGAAGCCCATCATCACCCCCGGAGGTGAGGATTTTCATTTTTATACAAAGGAAAGACCTGCAATCAAAGCCACGATGTTGGGTGTTGGCTGCGATTTAGAGCCAGGTTTGCACCATCCCAACATGGTGTTTAATCATGAAGCCATTTTCACGGGTATTGAGATATTAACCAGGGCAGTCATTGAAACTTTTTCTGCATATAAAAAAAGTTCCACTTAATTTTTAACCAATAATTCACTTGGATCAGACCTATCATTGAGAGAATATTTTATTTTTCATATGGAAAACAAGCGAAGGCCGCTAAAGGATTAGTGGCCTTCGCTATGTGAATACGCTTGAATGTAAAAGGTCAAACCCATTATATTTACCAGATGAAACCTTTGCTGCGGTGATCATTTTCAGCAATATCACGGCTTATGTTCGCTCAGCAAAGTCTTTGCATTTCATTGATTGCAATGGTTGGTTTTGGGTAATGAAACAGAAGATGCAACTGCCACAGTTCATTGGCCTTGGCTGGATGATGGCAGGGATCACTTTATTAGGGGTATACTTGAAGGATACAAGAAATAGCCAAGTGAATTTTAAAACAAACCTTGTGAATGGAGTTACTATTTTACATTTATTGTACATAGACAAAATTGGTTTGGCTTACAAAAGCAAATATAACCTGAAGAAAAGAAGTGAAATAAATGGCCGAGCTTTTAAAGGATTTATATAGTGAAACTTTCATTCGTGAATTCAGTGAAAAAGTAAAAGATGTCCATCCGTCCTTTGGAATGGAGTGGTTCGGCAAACTTACAAAAAAGATGGTTTTCACTGACGTCATTTGTCGGTGGAGTTGTCTTACCATATCGCTGTAATTCGAAGAAAAATGGAGGAGGAATATTTGATGAAAAAACATCATGCGTTACAGTTGTATGATCATCATGTTTGGACGAACAACAAGTTTTTCGGGAGATTGAAAGAATTGCCGAAGGACATTTATGATCGGGAAATTCAAAGTGTTTTTCCCTCGATTGCAGAGACGCTCGTTCATACTTATACGGGAGATACAATATGGCTTGGTGTAATGCGGGAGAATAGTATGGATGATATTTAAGCTTCCATCGCTCAGGCACAAGAGAAGACCAAGGATAAGGGTCTTGAAGAAATGGAGAAGCTGTTTCGTGATTTGTCAGAAGAGTATCAAAAATTTCTTAACAATGAAAGTGATTTGGATAAAGAGATTTCCCTCCCAACATCCTCAAGTTGGACTTTTAGATACTCATCTTTCCGAATTGGTTCAGCATGTTATCAACCACGGCACATATTATCGCGGAAACCTCACGGCGATGATACGTCAACAAGGTTACTCAAGCGTACCCACTGATTATGTTTTCTATCTTTATGAAATCAGTTCAACGAAATAGTTTTCCCTAAACTTCTATCAGGAAGATAAATAAAGTATGTATCTAATTTTCGCAATCGGTCGCGATTTTTTAATAAGGTTCGCTTTTCTTCATGAACTAATGGGTGCTTTACTTCAATAAGGAGGTTGCTGAGGCAGCCTATTTCTTATGCAACTAACGGGGTAGTTTAGTTCCAGAAGGAAAATTACAGACAGATATAGAAATAGTATTTACTACTTAGGTGGGAGGGTCTTAAGGTCGTTGATAAAATTACCTTTTTACTTTCTATTAAATTGTCAATTGAATGGGCGGCATGATGTAATAGCTGCTTAATCCTTTGATATATAAGGATTTTTAAGTAATTGATAACAAAATGTAAATTAAAAGAGGTTTCTCATTAGTTGACTAAACTTTTGGGAAGCTTCTTTTTTCATGTCTTCTGTCACAAAATGATAGATGATCCGGGGCGGTATCGTCATCAGTGTATCCCAGGCGTTCCATAATATCCTCTAAAAATTCGTGTATTCCTCGAACTGCCGGTAATATTGTTATCTTGTTGTTTCAGTTGTTCCCCGTTTCTTCATCCGTCATAACTTGTTGCAGCTTCTTTTCAGCGTGATGGATGGCGGAAAAATTTAATTTGGCCCCCCTTTTCCACTAGTTATCAAATAATTAAAAAAATAAAAAAATGAAAGAAAACTTTCTCGGCCAACATAAAGATCCACTTTTCTGGCAATCGAGCCTGCTGCTTTATTTTGTTTTCCATCCATTTCTTGTTCCAAGGAAATCCCTCCTATCTATGGGGATTTTATAATTCAATTGATTAAATATAACTCATTTATTCATTACTAAAACGTATCTTGAGTGAATGTAAAAAAATATATAAAAGAAGAATATAGACCCGGTTTACAAAAAAAATCCACTATGGTATATTAATAATATTAAATATGTTAAATAAAAATTTAACAAAATTAACGTAAGGGATAAAATGTTCATCATCGGGTAATGGGTTGAGGCTCGTTCCGGAAAAAATGAGGGACATCACCCATATTTTACACAGGCCATGGGGTAGTATAAACAGTCTGACATTGAACGTTAGTTAGGAGAATCCGGATTGGAAGAGTACATAGAAACGAAACATATCTATCGGAATCTAAAGCCTGTGTCAATGAATGGGTTAAAGTAAATCTATTAAAAAACTACCAAACTATTAACTGGTTTAAATAACTTAAGGGAGGGTTTTGATGAATGCTTTTAATGTTGTTTCGATCACTGCATTCAATTTCAACATTCAAGGAGGTCTAGAAGATGAATGAATCATATGACATTGTTATCATTGGTGGAGGTAGTGCGGGTTCTGTACTCGGCAACCGTTTAAGTGAAGATGGGACACGCAGTGTTCTTGTTTTAGAGGCGGGACGTAGTGATTATTCATGGGACCTATTGATCCAAATGCCAGCAGCTTTGCCGTTCCCCGCAGGGAAACGCTTATACGACTGGAGATACGCATCTGACCCTGAACCTTATATGAATGGACGACGCATCAAGCATGCCCGGGGAAAGGTGCTCGGAGGTTCGAGCTCAATCAACGGTATGATTTTCCAACGTGGCAATCCAATGGACTATGAACGTTGGGGAGCTGACCCAGGTATGGAAACATGGGGCTTTGCGCACTGTCTCCCGTATTTCAAACGCATGGAAAATGCTTTAGGGTCGGATCCAGAGGATGAACTTCGTGGCCACAATGGACCTCTCAAATTGGAACGCGGGCCTGCAACTAATCCTTTATTCCAAGCCTTCTTTGATGCAGCTGTCGAGGTTGGCCACTCACGAACACCTGATGTAAACGGTTTTCGCCAAGAGGGATTCGGACCGTTTGATAAGCATGTGTACAAAGGCAGACGTTTGTCAGCTTCACGTGCATATCTGCATCCGGTTATGAAACGTCAGAACCTCACCGTGAAAACTCGTGCTTTCGTTACAAGTATTGACTTCGATGGAAGCCGAGCCAAAGGTGTGACATATCAACGAAACGGGAAAACGCATCAAGTCAATGCAGGTGAAGTCATACTCTCTGGCGGTGCAATCAATACGCCGCAGTTACTTCAACTGTCAGGCGTGGGCGATGCTGATCACCTGCGCTCGATTGGCATCAAACCGGTAGTTGATCTTCCTGGTGTAGGCGAAAACCTACAAGATCATCTCGAAGTCTACATCCAACACGCTTGTCCGCAACCGGTTTCAGAGCAGCCGAACTTAAATAAAGCGCGGATGCCTTGGATCGGTTTGCAATGGCTGCTCAGACGCACAGGTCCAGCAGCAACCAACCATTTCGAAGGTGGAGGTTTTGTACGTTCGAACAAGAACGTCGACTACCCAAATTTGATGTTCCACTTCCTTCCGGTAGCGGTACGGTACGATGGACAAAAAGCGGACACTGATCACGGATTTCAGGTACACGTCGGACCTATGTACTCTGATGCTCGAGGGACATTAAAGATTCGTTCGAAAAATCCTAAAGAGCATCCGAGTATGGTCTACAACTATCTTTCGACCGAACAGGACCGAAAAGAGTGGGTTGAAGCGATAAAAATTTCACGTGAAATCCTATCTCAGCCAGCTATGGCACCCTACAATTCGGGAGAAATCTCCCCCGGACCTTCCGTTCGTACAGACAAGGAGATTTTGGATTGGGTGGCGACAGATGCCGAGACTGCACTTCATCCGAGTTGCACGGCAAAGATGGGGCCCGATTCAGATCCTATGTCTGTCGTAGATCCGCTAACTATGAAGGTCCATGGACTCGACAATGTACGAGTGGTCGACGCATCTGCCATGCCTTACGTAACTAACGGAAATATCCATGCACCGGTGCTGATGTTGGCGGAAAAGGCAGCGGACATAATACTTGGACGTAAACCGCTGGAGCCTATTCATGCCGACTTCTACCGTCACGGAGTACATCCAGCCGACGCAGGCACAGTAAAAGCTTAAGCTGAATAATGCTTTCCACGAGAAGGCCTCTTTCAAAATGTATTTGCCCGCAAGCATACATTTTATGAAAGAGTTCCTTCTCTTTTTTTGGCTAGAAAATGGCGATTTTGACAAAAACAAAGAGGAATTTATACAGGGAGATTTCCTAACGGCCTTCTTTACAGATATATTAGGCTATAAAAAATAAGTCTCGACCGCCCCGCGGAAAGCGAGCATCATGTAGCGGGAATCAACAATCAAGTTTAACAGAGCCAAATAAAAAAGAAGCTAGTCTCTCTAAAAATGAGGGACCAACTTCTTCATTTCTACTATTTTACCCATTCGCCAATCAATTCTTGATTCTCTTCAACCCATTTCTTAGCCCCCTCAAGAGGGTCTTCGGCACTTTCTACATAGTCGATAAGCTGGCCGATTTGTTGTTCATCCATCTTCCAATTTTTAAACCATTCACTTACTTCTGGATAATCTTTTTCAAATCCATGTCTTGTAGCATGGTGAATTTTTTCTACACTACCGAATGTGTTTTGTGGATCTTCTAGGAATTTCAAGTCATATTTGGAGAATACCCCGTGAGGGCTCCAAAGTGTTGCCACGATTGGTTTTTCATTTTCGACTGCTTTTTTAATCTCAGATAACATCGCAGGTTCAGAGCTGGGTATTAGTTCAAACTCAAGATTATAATCTTCAATTAATTTTTCCGTTACTTCCATCGTACCTGAGCCAGGATCAAAACCTATAATATCTCCATTAAACAGTTCTTTATGTTTATTTAAATCTTCTACACTATTAACTTCTTCTAAATAGGTTGGAACAACAAGTCCTACTTTAGCATTATCAAACCAAGTAGATTCTGAGAAATTAACAGTATCTTGAAATTTTTCTAAATAATTAGCATCTTGGACCGGTACCCATACTTCTAAACTAGCATCCAGTGAACCACCTTTTAAAGCCATCATCATAGGACCCATGTTCAATACGCTTAACTTTACGTTATAACCTTTATCTTCTAAAATTGCTTTCCACATATTTGTAACTGCAATATTTTCAGCCCAATTAAGTTGTCCTATCGTTAATTCCTCATCACTTACCCCTGTTTGTTCACTTTTTGTTTCCCCACTAGTGCTTCCGCATGCTGTCAGTACAACAACCAGTAGCAGAACTAAGATAAAACTAAGTTCTTTTTTCCATTTGTTCATATAGAAAAACTCCCCCTTTGTTTTTTATGTAATTAATGTAAAACATCCCAAACGTTAAATATGTTAAGAATATTTTTAACAATAATACAAAACTAACTTATCTCTTATTTAGAAGAGATAAGTACAACACTATACTGGGTAGTCAATTGCTACCTTTCTAAAGACTACCTGATAACTTCTTTTCAAATTAATCTTGCTGATCTTTAGGTATAAACTCAAATATCTTACCACTTTTTATACTAGCAACTAAGTCTTCCAACCAGTGATAGTATGTTTTTGATTCTTCTAATTGATCATAGAATTTTTTTGCCTCTGCAACAATTTCTGGTGTGCTAGTGGAATCTTTAATGACATTTATAAAATCTTCTTGCGCTTCCTCAATTGCTTCCATATTCATTTTTATTTCTCGTTCCCACATCTGACAATAAAACACCATAAAGGAACGGAAGAAATTTTTCTCAGCTACATAGGTATGTTTTCTAGAACCGCGTGTAAATGTTTTTTTCACCATTTCTATTTCTTGGAGTTTACGGACACTAGTACTCATACTCGGTTTACTCATTCCGAGCTCCGTACGCATTTCATCAAGAGTCATCTGATTTTTAAAGTACATCGTCGCATATAAATTTGCAGCAGCTGGTGTTACACCATATAAATCCATTGTCTCTGCAATTGCACCAATGATTTTATCTTTGGCTTCTTCTATTTTAATTCTGGATCTTTCAGTAGATTCACTCATAAAGTTGCTCCTTCAATATAAAGTAAAGCGTGTTAAATATTTATTAAATCTTCTTCACAAACTTTATGATAACGTGTTCAGATTAAATGTCAAATGGAAAACGTGATTTTAACGAATTTCAAATGTCTACAAACTTAGTAATTTCAACCATTCTAGTTAATCTTAATTCTTTCTAAAAGTTTGTTTTTATATTATCTTTGACAGCCTTAAAAAGACATGTTACTATTTTCAAAAAGTTAAATATATTTTTAACAAACTTAATTTATTCAAAAAACTGGAGTTGATAGATTTGAGTCTAAAACAACAACAATACATTAATGGTAAATGGGTGGGGGCAATTTCCAGTAATACGCGTGATATTATTAATCCATTTAACCAGGAAGTTATTGCTACTGTTCCAGAAGGTAATGAATCAGATGCAAAAGCAGCAATCGCTGCAGCAAGAGCAGCATTTGATAACGGAGAATGGTCTTCTACTCCAGCAACAGAACGAGGGACTATCATAAGGAAGATTGCTGAATTAATAGAAAGAGATAAAGAAGAACTTGCTAGATTGGAATCTTTAAATACTGGTAAAACAGTAGAGGAAAGCCATGGAGACATGGATGATATTGCTGGAGTATTTCGTTATTATGCAGGGCTTGCAGATAAAGATGGCGGGGAACTGATTGATTCTCCAGTACCAAACTCTATTAGTAAGGTAGTTCGCGAACCTGTTGGAGTTTGCGGTCAAATTACACCTTGGAATTACCCATTACTACAAGCATCTTGGAAATTGGCTCCAGCATTAGCTACAGGTAACACACTAATTATGAAGCCAAGTGAAATTACACCACTTACTACGATTAAAGTATTCGAACTAATGGAAGAAGCAGGAGTGCCTGCTGGTGTTGCTAACCTAGTACTTGGTGCTGGTAATACAGTTGGCTCAGAGCTATCTAGTAACATTGATGTGGACCTTATTTCCTTTACAGGTGGAATTGCATCAGGGAAGAAAATTATGCAAGCGGCAAGCGTTAATGTGAAGAAGCTTGCACTTGAACTTGGTGGGAAAAACCCTAACATCATCTTTGCTGATGCTGATTTTGAGACAGCTGTTGACCAAGCATTAAACGGGGTATTCTTCCACGCAGGACAAATTTGTTCAGCGGGTACAAGACTGATTTTAGAAGAAAGTATTCACGATGAGTTCGTTAACGCACTTGTTGAGCGAGTGGAAAAATTTAAGCTAGGAAGCGGATTTGACGAAGATACACAAATGGGCCCACTTATTTCATCAGAGCACCTTGCGAAAGTAGAAAGGTATGTAGAAACAGGTATTAAAGAAGGTGCTACATTAGTAGTTGGTGGTAGCCGTCCAGAAGAACCAGAACTACAAAATGGTTTTTTCTACCTACCTACTATTTTTACAGACTGCACAACAGACATGAGCATTGTTCAAGATGAAGCTTTTGGGCCTGTTATCACGGTTGAGAAATTCCGTACGGAAGAGGAAGCAGTAAAGCTTGCTAATGACTCAATCTACGGACTTGCTGGTGGTGTTTGGACAAACGATATTGTAAAAGCTGAACGTTGTGTAGCAAAGATGCGCATGGGTACTGTTTGGATTAATGACTTCAACGTTTACTTCCCACATGCACCATGGGGTGGATTTAAGCAGTCTGGTATTGGACGCGAACTAGGAAGACTAGGTATAGAGGAATATACAGAAACCAAGCATATATTCCAAAACCTTAAACCTGAACCTATCAACTGGTTCTAAGCTATCTATTCATTATTAATTACTATATATAAATCATATAAGAACAAGGTGTTTTTTCTGATGTAGTTAATCAAAATCAGTGTTGTTCACGCAAATATCTATCGCTTATGGTGATATCGTTTCAAAAATTGAAGGAGGAACCTTTCCGACAAATTCAAAGCTTCCTTCTGAAAGCAGCTTCATGGAAGAGTATGACATATCCAGGGATACTGTAAGAAAGTCATTACAGTTGCTTGAACAAAATGGATATATCCATAAAATCAAAGGCAAGGGTTCATTTGTCTTGGATTTCAGCAAATTTAATTTTCCTGTAACAGGGTTGATTTCCTATAAAGAAATGGTGGAAAAGTTGAATTTGCATTCCAAAACGAGCATCCATAAGTTGGAGCTTGAGACCCCCGACGCAAACATGACCAAGCTTCTGGACTTAACGGATGGTGGTAAAGTATGGAAAGTGTTCCGGGTACGCCAAATCAATGGCAAGAAAATCATACTGGACAAAGACTATTTCAAAAACGAGTTCGTAACTAACCTGACAAAGGAAATTTGTGAGGATTCGATTTATGGATATATCGAAAAGGAACTTGGGCTCCAAATCGGTTTTTCTAATAAGGAGATTACCGTGGAGCCATGCACTGAAGAAGATAAACTATTATTGGACATAGAAGACTACGATATGGTGGCAGTTGTGAAAAGTACGGTCCATTTAATCGATGGAAGCTTGTTTCAGTATAGCGAATCCAGGCATAGACCCGATAAATTCAAGTTCACGGACTTTGCTCGACGGACTTGGTGAAACTCAGATTTATATGATGGCAGGCAAAGGAAGAAATGAAAAAACAAATAGATTATCATGAAAAAAAGGCAGGGAAAATTAAATTCAATTGAAGGACTGATCCATGAAACTCAGCTCCATTCAAAAGAGAAGGTCGCGCAGGCGGCCTTTTCTAATGCAGTTAGGTTAAGATAAATTTGTAAAAAAATGTAAGTTGGATGATTACAGGGATACGTATGCCATGGCATTGTCTTTTGTATTAATCGGCTTTTTCATTTGGATTGCCGAAAATATTGCAACATTTTTTGGGGCTTGGCAATACCCAAACCAACAGCTGCAATGGGAAATTGTTCATATCGGAAAAATCAGCTCCTGGTTATTGCTTGTTATTGTCAGCTTTATGATTGTTGCACTTTTGAAACATTTAAAAGAAGATCGTTTACAAATGAACAAGGTGAATAGGGAATTCTACAAGGAATTCTAATAGCCATTGAGTTCAATTTATTTTAAGGAGCAGCTCGGGGGAGGGGGGATCGTCAAACCATTAGTTTGACGATTCTTCTGCAGGTTTGGTAGTGTGGGAAGCGTTTAGTAAAACTACTCCACCAATGATTAATACCAAGCCACCCATCGTAATGATACTAAATGGTTCATTCCATATTAGTACACCTATTGATGCAGTTAAAGCTGTGCCAATTCCTGCCCAAATGGCATATGCCAAGCTTAACGGAATTGTTATAAGACATATGGATAAGCAATAAAATGCTATTCCAAATCCAATAATGACCCCAAATGAAGCGAATAAATGGGTGAATCCTTCAGATAACTTAAGCATGGTCGTGCCAAATACTTCACTTATGATTGATATTCCTAAAGCTATGTATCCTTTCATATTATTACCTCCGTTTTTCAAAATGTTAATGAGCGCCTCCACTGGAGAGTTTCAATACAACCACTCCTCCAATGATTAGGGCTAAACCTAAAAATTTTTTCAGGTTAAAGTTTTCTTTATAAACGATAACTCCCACTAAAGCAGTTAAAGCAGTACCTATTCCTGACCATATAGCATAAGCCGTTCCAAGTGGAATTGTTTTAAGAGATAAAGACAGGCAATAAAAAGCCAAACCCATTCCAATTACAACACCAATTGAAGGGAATAACTTTTTAAATCCGTTTGATACTTTTAACATTGAGCTGCCAAATACTTCACTTATGATGGCTATTGCCAAATAAGCATATGGATTCAAGATGAACTCCTCCAATCCTTTCATTTTTTCTTCCCCAAGCATCTTAATATCCAAAGGCCCCATATTAAACTAAAACCACCTATATCCAGTCTAATAATTCTTACCGTTTCAGGATATATCTTATTCTGTTCCACAATATTATTAAGCTTATCCTATTTAAAATTCATATTATAAGCCACTTCAGATTGCTTAACAGCAGTTCGGATAATAATGAGAACAAACTTCCTTTATGTTTTTGAATCTTTAGCAACATTGAATGAGTCATAAAAAACGTCAAGATATTTCCTATATTGAATAATACCAGGGTTGCTGCCAAGCGCATCCATTACTCTAGTTGTTCTACATTTGATGGGCCATCTCGTATATCAGAAAGATTAAGTGAATATGCATTGCCTGCGTGACTTTTCTTTATATCGAATGCCATTGGGCTGATCTTTTCTTTTGCAAAGCTCGCAATATAAGAAAGTCAAACAGGAATTTTTAGGAATTTTGCCGAATCAAGTTCATTAAATGATTATGATGGGGTGAACTTCTTTCATGGAATTTATAATAAATAAAGAATGTTTCAATAAGGCGATTTCAGATGTCAGACATGCAGTTTCAATAAACCATGTTATTGTATAGACAGGGGGATTATTATGTATGTTAGTCAAACCCGGGATCATGAAGTAATTGCAAAATTAAATCAAAATGTCCACAGCCTGCATGCGAAACTATTCCTAAGTATTTTAAGGAATATAATTATAGTGCAATGAAAGAAACTTTCAAAAGTTTGGTTGAAAACAAAAGTTTTGTTTTTCTTCTTTTAAAAGAACATGAAGAACCGATCGGTTACGCATGGATTGAAATTAAAAATTATCCAGAAAGTGCTTTTAAAAATGAATATAAATCAGTATATGTGCATCAGCTTAGTATCGCTGAAAGTCAAACCCAAAAAGGTTACGGTAAAAAACTAATGAATGAGATATATGAAATTGCGAAATAGAATGATATAGATTTAATCGAACTGGATTATTGGTTTGAAAACACTGATGCAAAAGAGTTTTATAAAAAACAACACTTTAAAAAATATAGGGAGTTTGCATTTAGACAGTTGTAAATCCTTTGAATGTCAATTCCCAAAGATTGATGGAAGTAATTAACAAAAAACCCCGATTCGGGGTTTTTTAAATTAATATCTTAACATTCTCCTCGAAAAACTGGGGGATTGAGGAACTCCGCAAACAAAGCTTTGGGTATAACACTCTTTCACGATACTTCGGGTATGCGGTATATATGTCGTGAAATGTTTATTCACGGTAGTTGTATGTGTCGGGTGAAAAACCGGAATCACAGTGTTAATGACATTAGTTTTAACATATTGCTTTGGCGGGGAGATTTGAGGTGGATTATACTGAGTAGGCATTCTGTGAGGTGGGCAATATTGTGGTGGACATTGACCGCCTTTCGGATGCCCCCAGGGCTTATTATACATTTAAACACCTCCTGGATTTTTTTGGTAGTCATTGTTAGTTTATGAAAAAAGTTGATAAAGGGACTGGTATAAATGCCTTTATCAAAAGTTCATGGGCATATCAGATCTGTCATTCATTTTAAAAAAATTGAATAAACATTAATTTAAACGAATTTGGTTAATTGCTTGACGAACAAATGACTTGTGTATTTTCTTCCAGCTATTTTCCTTGCTTTTTTCGAAGCCCCATTCAGGAAAATCAGATAACCGTAATGCGGCAAATAATTGCCAGAAGGGTAAGTTTGTAAAATTCAACTCCGGCATCATGGTTTTATATTGAATGGTGAAGTCACTCATTGCGTCCATTCCAAAATGAAATAAAATCTCGAGTTGACTATTGGCAAGGTCAGCCAAAGGGTCCCCTAAGCCTGAGTCTTCCCAATCAATTATAGAAACTAGTTTATCTTCTTTCCATAATATATTTCCAGGCCAATAATCACCGTGAAGGATCACTTCCTTATTCATTGGGTGTAATGGCATGTATGATTTTAACAAATCTCTAATCAAGCTCAGATTTAAGGTTTCGTCCAGGATTACCCCATCTTTAATATCTAACATTTCCCCATATGAATTTTCTAGTTTAGGGAGGAAAGATAAAGGTAGCTTTGCACAATCAACATGATGGATTTTTGCTAGATTGATTGCCAATTGTAAGATATGATCATTAAGATTTGAGGGGGTAAAATCTGGCTTGCCCTCAATAAACTCGATAAGTATACATGGCTTGGAAAAAACCTCGCAGGATTGCTCGATGTAATAAGGCTTCGGTACAGGCAAACCAGCAGCCTTCAATATCCCTAAGAGCTTGTGTTCATCTGCCGCAATATTCGGATTCCGTTTCAAGTCATTAACACCATGCTGACGAGCGATTATCCTTATTATCCTCCCTGTAGATTGTAAAATTTCAAGTCCTGTCACCTGAGCAGAAATTCCGCCTTTTAATTCCCATGCGCGAATGAGTTTGATGCCTGGATCCAACTTTTGAACCAATTGTTCAAACTTACCAAATTCATTTTTCATACGTCTTCTCCTTTTAAAATCCCGGACAATGTTCAGGCGTTTAAGTTCACATTATAGATGGGATATCAATATTAGCGTTCAAACACTTTTTTTTCTTCTTTTAAGAAGTACCCACCAAAAAAAGAGAAAAAAATAGCACAATAGGGAAAGAAGAATCCATATTTTACGGGATGCAATTGCGAAAAGGAATTTTCAGCTGCTGTTGGCCCAAAACCAGTCTAATATAGATTATTAAGCAGCTTAAATGAGTGGAAAGACAGCAAATGGGAATAAAGGACAGTTTTACATTCGTTTTAAACATTTATCAATTTTTCTCCATTGACGTTTAAAAAGAATTTTATGTCATCACTTCTTCATCAGTTGATTCAATATAGTTTTGTATAAGGTTAATAAACACCTGTTTCATTAGGTTTTGATCACATACTGCCTTAAGGGAGGTTGTTTGGATTCAAAAATAATCCGGGTGCCTTAAATTTCACTGTAGTTCCATGAATTTAATGATATTCGATATGATGGAGTTAATATTGTTTCTACTGATTTTCATGGTTTCATCAGGTTTTGCTATAAACATAAATTCATTACCGTTGTTATTAATCCCTATCCAGTTCCACCATCATGATCTCAAGATATTCTTGGATGCTTGCATTATGTATCCGTTCACTAATGATTTGGTTAAAGAAGTCAAAGGATTCGGATTTCATGGGATATTCCAGCACCAATTCACCTGCTCTCTCTAATTTTTCCAATTCTCGAATTCTGCTTTCACTTCTTTTTTTTTCGGTGATATCGATTGCCGTTCCGATGACATCAAAGGATTCAATGATGCAAGATAATGGATATCATCGACTTCCCCTTCATAATTCACCGTTTCCCCACACCATGCCATTTTATAAAACCTTTGTTTTTGTGTTGTTTGTTCTATTGGTAAAAGTCAGATGATTTTTTTCCAATAACCATAGAAGTTGACGTGATTGATTTTGTAATGAAATCCCCTTCAACGAAAGTATGAATGAAGTCGATATCTTTTTTTATAAATTTGAATAAAAGTCCATTTCACGGGATTAGGTCACGGTAAATAACATTATCCAAACCCTTAATTTCTTTCATGTATCAGCATCCTTAAAAACCTGGTTAGTGAATTCCATGTACTATGGAACCTTTATTTAATCTAAGTTATTGTTTGACTTACCAAAGTAAAATAATAGAAGAAAGCTTTTTCAAGAAGTCAAAAAATTCTCGTTCATTGGGTGAATGTCATAATATAATGCCATAAACACCTTTAGGGGTGTATTTTTTTGGGAACGAAAGGGGAGAAGGAGTGCATCATTTCGTGTTAATCGAGGCATCCGAAATATAGAATTCTATATTATTATAAAATGAAATTTCTTTAATCCGGTAGTTATGTGTACAGGCATTTGTTAATGCGCAACATAAGATTAATAGAGGTGAGTGAAATGGTAAAAATATTTATTGATCCCGGCCACGGAGGTACGGATTCAGGATCGGTGGGTAATGGATTGAGAGAAAAGGATTTAACTTTATCCATTGCAACTAGAATCAAAGACATGTTATTAATAGAATATAATAACGTTTCTGTAAAAATGAGCAGGCCCCAAGATACGTACCCCTCTTTAGACGATCGGACGAATCAAGCGAATTCTTGGGGAGCTGACTTCTACCTCTCCATCCACATTAATGCTGGGGGAGGGACTGGGTATGAGGATTACGTTTATACGTCAACCAACCAGGTAACGAAAACGTATCAAGATCATATTCATTCAGAGGTCATGAAGCTTATCAACTTCCAAGACAGGGGACAAAAAACAGGCGATTTACATGTGCTCCGTGAAACGGACATGCCCGCACTCCTGACTGAAAATGGATTTATCGATAATGTCAATGACGCAGCCAAATTAAAAATGGCATCCTTTATCGAAACACTGGCTCGCGGACATGTAAACGGTATAGTTAAATGCTTCAATCTTACCAAGAAAATTACAGCGGTATACCATACAGTCGTTAGTGGAGACACCGTATACTCCTTAAGCCGGGCCTATGGCAGTACAGTTCAGCAAATTAAAGATTGGAACGATCTTGACAGCCAGTTCACCATTACCGTAGACCAGAAATTGCGGGTGAAATGAATAATTAATAATTGACTGGTTAAATTATTTATAACTTCCAGAAAGCACATCACGCAGAAAGTCCTTCTCTAAAAAGAGAGGGACTTTTCCCATTTCCGCCATTCTTTCAATATTGGCGGAAACCTTTGTGAATATATTGAAAATGTTTTTATGGAAGGACAAGCCATTTTTACTTTTATAACCGGTGATACAAGGGGAGATCAATAGGCGTAGCCATTCTTAATCATCAAGCCTGGCTTGGCAGTATATATAAATCGCAGTTCATCATGGAAACAAGCCTCTGACGGGATTCGAACCCGCACTCCTTTCGTAAGCATAGGTTAGGGGAGAACACGCTTCCCTACGGATTTTCACCGGCTGGAATTCCACCTGCCTCAGCTTATTTGCTTTTCGGTGCTTCTGAAACCCTTACCTTGCGACCCGGTGGCTACAATGTTTTCCGGCGCTCTTCCCTGCTAGAGCTACAGAGGCAAATACTTATCATCCCATTATACGATTCTTATATGGAGTTGTGAACCAAAGAATAAAAAGTAAGGGCAAAGGAGAATGGAAAAATGAAAATTAGATTTCCAAATACAGAAGGTTTTTTCTTATTTGGTGGAACATTTACTGGGAAAAATAACGGAGCACCTTGGCTTGGGTTGACGAAATGGTTTAGTCTGCATAAAAAGCAAGGAGATTGAAAAAAGCGTCCTGGGCGAAGTTAGTTGACGAATGCATTCAATCAATAAAAAATAATATTAAAAAGCACAAACCATAATGGCTTGTACCTAATATGTATAAGTGGATAAATGTTTGACTGAACGAATTGAATTAATCTATGTATTATAGCTTTTCACTAATTTGCTAATGAAACCCTAGAGATTGGTACTAATCGTATATTTTAATGGCCTGTACCACTTTTCCTAAAATTCGGACTCTATCATTTTTGATATGATAGGTTTTTTCTTCATAAAAAGGATCCGTACTGCAGGGAATGAGTGTGATGAGTTCTTCATTTATATTCACTTTTTTGACTGTAGCATCGTGACCATTTACTAAGACCACACCAATTTTTCCGCTGTCGACATAAGTTGTTTTTTCAACGAGGATCAATGATCCGTCACTGAATTCTTTGTTCATGCTGTTGCCTTTTACTCTCAGGAAAAAATATTCCTTATTCGATTTTAGCATGGAATTTAAAGTCGGCATATATGCTTCTATATATTCGTTGGTAAAATCAGGCTCTCCGGCAGGTATATTTCCATAGACACCAATTAATCTGACATTCTTTTCGTTTAAAAATTCCATTGCAGGACTATTTCTAATGATAGGTGCTCCTTCAATGAGGTGGGATAGCGGGATTTCGAAGCATGTGGATATCATGCTTAATTTATCCATTAAAGGTTTATTCCGTCCGGATTCCCATGCTGATACTGCCGTTGGGGCCACTTTTAATATGTTTGCCAAATCTTCTTGTGTCATTTTTCTTTCTTTTCTTAACATTTTAATCCTTTCACCAATGTGCATATTTCTTCACCTCTAACTTGAATATACACTATGAGTGAAAGTGAGTAAACTTAAAGTGCGTGAATTTTACAAAAAATCGTTGGTAACTATACTTCAAGTGTGATATTATTTTTTTAGATAGGTGGTGACAAGGTATGACAAATGTTAAGTTCACACTTAAACAAGCGAGGAAGTATAAAGGGTTAACCCAAGAGGAAATGGCTAAAGTGCTAAAAATGGCCAAGAGGACCTACATTGACTATGAGCAATATAAGATTCCTTTGCGAATCGATAAGGCGTATATGTTCGCTGAATGTGTAGGATTCTCCATCGACGATATCATTTTTTTTGACCCTCATCTACACTTCAAATGTAGCTGAAGGTTCAAGAGAAGCCATTCCTGGAATGAAAAATCTTATCAATAGTAATCCTAACCTGCCAAGGGACAAGTTCATGGTTAAGATGATTCATGTGAGAATGGAAAGAAGGTGAAAAAAGTGGAAAGAGAAATTAGGTCTATTGAAGTTGCAGTAGGAGTTGTCGTTAGCACCTTTGCGATTGGAAAGGAAATTCGTGGAGAGTTCATTGAGGATATTATCATACACGACGGTGTATTCAAACTGTACAATCGAAAGGACGAACTTATCACTGAAATCAATTATCCAGTTCTCAGGGTGAAATACAGGTATGATGGGGGAGGGGGAAGTGCTTAACGGAGTTAATAATCCAAAATCCCAATCGGCATGCTGTTGTTGTTTTTATGGAAATGTATTTCGATGGAGGTTCATGACAGCGATCTAAGTTGAATATATGGATTTTTTTGTAAAAAATAACCGATTGTTACTGGGATTCTATTATGACAGCCAATTGCTGTGAAAGACTTTTTTCAAATCGATTTATTTCTTGAAAAGGACGGATTTCAAAACAACATGATTAGGGGCAATTGAACAGTGGAATATTCGACGGAAAAATTAATAATGCGGTCAAAAAAAGTCAAGCCCTCTATCCTTTGCAGGAGAAGGGCTTGTTTTCTTTTTTTCTTCGTGTTTACTAGCAATCGCTATAAGGATATCCTTCATAATTTCTTCTGCAGCCCAATTGTTCATGAAGTGATGTGAGCCAGATAAACTCATGTATGCATCAAACTAAATCGGCTTTTCATCTTCATGAACATCTTCAAAAATGAAAAAGCCTGAATTAATAAATGAATTCAAGGAAATCTTCATACTTTATCTCTATACATAAATTTTTCTTCTAGTTTTTTTCTCCCATCTTTTATGAAGTTAGCAGGTAATGGCAGGAAAAAGTACAAATATAAACTAATGAATGATATAGAAGACCCGTAAAGGAGGGCATTGATAATTAGGTGAATTCGAAAAAATACCTTGGGATATAGGAGGAGAATAACAAATGAAAAGGAATGTAATCAAATATGTCGTTTTTCTTGTCCTCATACTAACCATATTAATTATAGCAAAGCCGAACTTTTCCTCAGCGGGAAAATTGAAGCCGCCATCCGAAACTTTCAACCCAGGGGATTGGTTTCTGGGAAGTACCCCTCCCAATCTTGACACAAATAAACCACCAATCGTATTTGTCCAAGGGAAAAATGGCAATTCAGCCAGCTGGTACGGTGAAACGGAATATCACGGTGTCAATGATATGTATACCAAGGCATATGAAGCGGGCTACCAAACGGTTTTTGTGCAGCTTTACGATTCTGCTGGAAATGGATCAGTGAGCCAATATGCTAATGGAAGGCTGCTAGCTCAAATGCTTGCAGAAATCAGTAACCATTTCGGGGGCGAAAAAGTAAATATTATAGCTCATAGCAAAGGGGGGCCAGACACCCAAGCGGCTTTAGTACACTTTGGAGCACACCAATATGTTGGAAGGGTCATCACTTTAGCTTCCCCTCATCACGGTTCCAACCTGGCTGATTTGGCATATAGCTGGTATGCGGGCTGGCTTGGTTCCTTATTGGGCCAAAAAGATGAAGGAACTTATTCTTTACAAGTTGGTAAAATGGCGGAGTTTCGTTCTGTCACGGATAACCATGCTAACTCCCGGAAAAATATGTATTTCACCGTGGCCGGTATGAATAGAGGGCCGGTTCTTTCCGCTTTATCAATGGGTGGACAATATTTATCTTCATATGGAGATAATGATGGTTTAGTGAATGTATGGAGTACAAAAATACCCTACGCGTCACATTTATTTACGGATCCAAACTATGATCACGACAATATTCGATTAGGCTCAGCCGTATTTTCAAGGATTGAACCCTATTTAAGAAGTACTTCTATTGCTGGGATTCCTGGTTTAAATCTCAATAATAAAGAAAACGTTGAAGATGATGTCATCACAACCGCTCTCTCGCAAACTGTCCTGGGAGATGTCCTGCAACAAAATGTCTGGAACGAACAAAGTTTCCATGTAAATGAAGCAGCTCCAAGTGATATAACCATATACACTGCCTCAAATGATGTCGAGGTTGAATTGATTTCTCCATCTAATAAAAAGTATACACCTTCCTTAAAAGTTCAATCTGCAAAAAATCAAACTTCCTTTTTTAATGGTGCAACCATACAAACATTTAATGGGAATAAACTTGAAATTGGTGACTGGAGAGTGCGAATGAAGACTAAATCACCAAAAGATGCATTCCTTTTCACGGCACAATTTAACGAAAAGAATCCAATTACATTAAGTATGGCTGGAAAAGTTAAGCAAAAAGATGCTAAATTTATAATTAAGAATCCGATGAATGATAAAAAAAGGCCAATCAGCACAACATTTCTGGTTCATCTAATAGATGAAAGCGGGAAAGAAATTAGTGAAAAAAGCACAATTCAGGAAATGGATACCGAAAATTTTTCGGGTTCCCTTCCAGAAGTGCCTAAATCAGGTGTTTATAATGTAACAATTGACGTCAAGGAAAAAAGCGTGAATGGCACTGAAAGAACCCGTACGCTGATTCGTTCGGTCTATATTGAAAAGTAGTGAAAATCACCAAAAAATCCCTCTCTTAATTGAGAGGTTTTTTTAGGTTGAAATGTGAGGAGGTGTGAATTGGTTTACTTGGGTTATGTTGATTCATAAGGAAAAAGCCGGGCCGTAATTGCCAAATAGGTATTTATATAAAAGCGTGATCGATGGGTATATAAGCTAGATTGGTCTCCTGCAATAATAAGATTGATGAACCTCAGGCGTGTGCTATCCTGCATAGTTTAATCCTACTTTTGATAAGATTCTCTATAAGTCAAAATACTAGTTTTGAGAGCAGCATAGTTGCCTATGCTTGCATAGCCATAAAACCAGCCCATGAAAATTCCTGCAACCAAATGATGTCGATGGCTGATGAAAATGGAAATGAATAAGCCTAGAACCAAAGCGATGGCAGGGATGAATTTTGGAGGTATTGGAAACATGACCTTAATTATTTGAGTAAGTGTCATGATGGTAGGAATGGCTATCACTGCATCCCAAAAGTTTGTATGAATGGTTGGGAAGTCCATAATGTCACCACCTTAGAAGTTTTCAAAATTAATTTTTACCATTTACAAAGGATTTATACCATATTAATTAATGCAATATAAACGATTGATCAGAGAAAGTTGATACAACAAGTTTCGAAGATTTTCAGAGTTCAATGTGAAGCCGCTCAATGTATGCTTTCTTTTTTTGATCATAGTGAAAACAATTAACCAAATATCAGTACCTTTTTTGCTGGACATGCTGTCACCCTTTTCATGGTTTAGAATACGATATGAAGGAAGATACCCAGTTAAGAAAGTGAGTCCTAATATTGGAGAGGTTCTAATGAGCAAGGAAACGTTTATTTAGGAAATTGCTCCATATGCCCAGAAAATTCAAAAGGAATTTAAAATTTTGTCTTCTGTGGTCATTGCACAGGCTTGTTTGGAGAGTGGATATGGGACAAGCTTATTAGCAAATCAAGGAAAGAATATATTCGGTACAAAAGGTGACTTTAAGGGCGAGTCAGTCATTATACAAACAATGGAATATGTCAACGGTGCACCCGTTCAAGTATGGAACAAATTCAGAAAATACCCAACATGGGAAGAAAGTCTAAGAGATCTTGCCAATCTATATGTAAAGGGAACTTAATGGAATAGAAGTTTGTATACAGCCATCATTGGAGAACAAGATTACAAAAAAGCACTCAAAGAAATATTCGATGAGGGTTACGCCTCGGATCCGAAATATATAGAAAAACTGGAGAACCTAATCGAAACAAGTGATTTAACTAAATATGATGGAAGCATCGAAGAGGTCTATCATATCGTCAAAAAAGGGGATTCCGTATCTGCGCTTGCAAAAGCATATGGTTCTACGCAAATGCAGATTCAACAGTGGAATGGATTGGTCGATCTTAACCTTATTAAAGTGAACCAAAGATTAAGAGTGAAATGAACATTAACAGGGAGCGGGATTTTATCTCGCTCTTTATTAATTTGAATTATGGTTTCATATTTTTCCTAAAGTACATATATTCAGAAAGCAATACTTTGCCTATCAACCGCCATAAATGAAAAAGGTGTTTACACGCCTATGAAAACACGCTTCTATTAAAAAAATATTTCAAACCTAGTCTTCCAAATGCATAATGAGAGAATTTCGGACATAAATTAAACAAACAAAAAAAGCGCGGTTAGCGCTTTTAATGTATTTGTCTATATAAGCCTATTACTTTTCCAAGTATCGAAACATCTCTTAAAATAATTGGTTCCATATTTGAGTTCTCAGGCTGAAGCCTTATGTAATCCGGTTCCTTAAAGAATCGTTTTACAGTGGCTTCATCATCTTCCGTCATGGCCACGACGATATCTCCATTATTTGCACTGCTTTGTTGTTTCACAATGACATAATCTCCATCATGAATTCCTGCTTCAATCATACTTTCGCCCATGATTTCTAGCATGAATACATGGTCATCATGTGGAACCATGCTTTCGGGAAGCGGAAAGTATTCTTCTATGTTCTCAATGGCCGTTATCGGCATGCCCGCAGTTACTTTTCCAAGTAATGGCACGTTCACGACACTAGCTTTGGGGATATTGTTCGCTTCCTCCAAGTTCAGTATTTCAATGGCCCTCGGCTTGGTTGGGTCACGTCTTATCAGGCCTTTACTTTCCAGGCGGGATAAATGTCCGTGTACTGTTGAACTTGATGCAAGTCCCACTGCTTCGCCAATCTCCCGGACGGAAGGTGGATACCCTTTTTGGCGGACCTCATCTTTAATGAAATCAAGGATATCTTGCTGCCGTTTTGATAGTTTAGTCATACGTGCACCTCTTCTCCAATGTTCTTTGCTCCATTATAGCATGGCCCCCAACTCTATACAAACATAAGTTCGAATTTAGTTGTTGACTGAAACAAACGTTCGTATTATAATTTTGACATAACATACGAACGAACATTCGCTTTGGAGGGATATTTATGAAAAAATTATACAAAAATTATGTTTATACTATTCTGTTAGCTGGATCAGTATTCATCTTTTCAATTTTATTCTCTTGTACATTGGACAATGATCAAAAAAAAGATTTCCTTTCTATAGAAGTAGGTAAAGGCGACACCCTATGGGGAATTGCCGAAAAATATGAAGAAGCTGATTTGACAAAAAAAGAATTCATTGGTTGGATAGAAGAGCATAATGGGGTCAGCGCGGATTCGATTAAACCTGGTCAAGTCATTGTCATACCGGTTAAAGGGGAAGAACTTGTTCAGAATTTGGCAAGTCAGCAGTAAGCAGTGAAGGTAGGGTATTATGAAGGCAATAATCTATTGTAGGGTTAGCACAGAAAAAGAGTCGCAGGAAACATCATTGGCAAGGCAGGAAGATGAATTAGTCAAATTGGCGGAAAAGTTGGATATGGAAGTTGTTTCCATAATAAAAGAGCAGGAAAGCGGTTATGAGTTAAACCGGGATGGCATTTTTGAAATGATCGAACTATTTAAGGCCAAAGAAGCCGAAGTTTTATTAATCCAGGACGAAACAAGACTGGGAAGAGGGAATGCCAAAATAGCCCTTTTCCATGTCATCCTTAAAGAAGACGTGAAAATTTATACGCTCTCACACGATGGGGAAATAGAGTTATCGGATTCGGATGCCATGGTCATCCAGATAGTCGGTATTGTAGAAGAATATCAAAGGAAATTACATAACCTAAAAATAAAACGGGGGATGAAAAGAGCCGTTGAAAAAGGCTACCGCCCTCAAAACAATCTTCAGAACCAAAGCAATTCTACTGGAAGGGAACGTATGGAGATTCCCATTGAAGAGATTATTAAACTCCGGGCCAATGGATTGACATTTGCAGAAATCGCAGCCACTTTAAGGGGCTTTGGATACAATGTATCTAAAGCTACGGTGAACAGGCGTTTTCTCGAACATCAACTGAATACACAGGAAAGTCAATCATAGAACTTGTAATTTCGCTTTTTTTTTAATACCATGACAATATCCGCAGTTTACGAAGGAGCGAAATTATGCTATCAAAAGAAAAAATAGCCCGTATTAATGAACTTTCTAAAAAGGCAAAGGCTGAAGGTTTAACGGAAGTCGAGGCGAAAGAGCAAACCCAATTAAGAAGTGAGTATTTGGAAACATTCAGACGGTCCATGTCCGATACGTTGGAGCACGTGAAAGTCGTTGATCCAGAAGGTAATGACGTCACTCCTCAAAAGATAAAGAATATTAAAGAAAAAAGAAACTTACATTAATGCTTGGACTATTATGATGACACTCCATTTTAAGCTTTAAGGATTAAAAAAGGAGTGCATTCATGTATGTATTCTCCTCTTTAGCTTAATCTAAAGAGGGGACTTCTTTAATTTCCAGAAAACATTGTAATATCGGGTCGTAAATAGTGTTTTTAGTTGTGATATTATGCTGGTCACTATAATATAAAGAGGTACATTACAAGAAGGGATGTTTTACGATATGTTAGATAAATTAGATGCACTTTCTATCAATACGATTCGTACATTATCGATTGATGCAATTGAAAAGGCTAATTCCGGCCATCCAGGCATGCCCATGGGTGCAGCGCCGATGGCGTACAAATTATGGACTGAATATATGAATCATAACCCGAAAAACCCAGATTGGTTTAATAGAGATCGCTTCGTTCTTTCAGCTGGTCATGGGTCTATGCTGTTATACAGCCTTCTTCATTTATCGGGCTATGGTTTAACTATCGATGATTTGAAAAGCTTCCGCCAATGGGGCAGTAAAACTCCCGGACATCCCGAATTCGGACATACCGCTGGGGTAGATGCAACGACAGGACCTCTTGGACAAGGTATTGCAATGGCAGTCGGAATGGCAATGGCAGAACGCCACCTGGCAGAAAGCTATAACCGTGAATCTTATAATGTGGTCGATCATTATACATATAGCATTTGTGGAGATGGAGATTTAATGGAAGGTGTTTCTGGAGAAGCAGCTTCATTAGCAGGACATCTGCAACTTGGAAGACTTGTCGTTTTATATGATTCAAATGATATATCCCTTGACGGCGACTTAAGTCAATCATTTAGTGAAAGCGTAGCAAACCGGTTCAAATCATATGGATGGCAATATATTCGCGTTGAGGACGGGAACGATCTTCAGGAAATTGCCAAAGCGCTTGAAGAAGCGAAAACCGATGATGCACGCCCAACATTAATAGAAGTGAAAACGGTTATTGGTTACGGTTCACCAAACCGTTCAGGTAAATCTGCTGTTCATGGCGCTCCGCTTGGTGCAGATGAGCTGAAGTTGACTAAGGAAGCTTATAAATGGACATTCGAAGAGGATTTCTATGTCCCAGAAGAAGTTTATTCCCACTTCAATGAATCTGTTGTAGAGGCAGGCGCCCAAAAAGAAGAAGCTTGGAATGAAATGTTCAACAATTACAAAGAAGCACACCCTGAGTTAGCCCAGCAATTGGAGCAGGCAATCAAAGGTGAACTGCCTGCTGAGTGGGATCAGGAAATTCCGGTCTATGAAGAAGGAAAAACATTAGCTTCCCGTGCTTCAAGCGGAGAAGTATTGAATGCAATTGCCAAAAGGGTCCCTAGCTTCATTGGTGGTTCTGCAGATTTAGCAGGATCTAATAATACTGCCATCAAAGGTGAGACAGATCTATTACCTGGTAATTACAGTGGCCGTAATATATGGTTCGGTGTACGTGAATTCGCTATGGGAGCGGCTTTAAATGGAATGACCCTTCATGGTGGATTAAAAGTGTACGGAGGTACATTCTTCGTATTTTCTGATTACTTGCGTCCTGCCATAAGAATGGCAGCACTGATGGGACTACCTGTAACGTATGTCTTCACACATGACAGCATTGCTGTAGGGGAAGACGGACCGACACATGAGCCAATCGAACAATTAGCATCATTGCGGGCAATGCCTAACCTAGGGGTAATCCGTCCGGCTGATGGCAATGAAACAGCAGCAGCTTGGAAAGTGGCTATGGAGTCTACAAATAAACCAACAGCCCTTGTACTGACTCGTCAAGGATTGCCAACAATAAAACATACTTCCGAAACTGCTTATGAAGGTGTTTCAAAAGGCGCTTACATCATATCCGCTGCTAAGAAAGAAGAAGCTGATGCATTACTACTTGCGACTGGTTCTGAAGTGAACTTGGCTGTGGAAGCACAGAAAGCTTTAGCGAACGAAGGAATTGATGTTTCGGTAATCAGCATGCCATCATGGGATCGATTTGAAACTCAATCTAAAGAATATAAGCAAAGTGTAATCAATCCAGCCGTGAAAAAACGTCTAGCTATCGAAGTGGCTTCACCGTTTGGCTGGGATCGTTATGCAGGTGATGAGGGTGAAATATTGGCCATCAATCATTTTGGAGCTTCTGCACCAGGCGGTAAGATCATGGAGGAATTTGGTTTCACTGTAGAAAATGTAGTTGCTCGTGTTAAAGAAATGCTTAAATAATAGAAATGGGGAACTGACACCAACTAGTTTGGTGTCAGTTTTTTTATCGAAACTTCTAATTGTATGTTGAAAGTGCTCTTATTCTCTGGGAAGTCATCCATTCGACAAAAAAAGAAAAAAATTTCTCCAGCAAACAACATATCTTTTTAGTTTGTCAATATATAATGAGAATAAATAATTTTCGTTTAAATGTGTCAGTTAAAGGGGAAAGTCATCAAGGGTAGGAAATAATGGAAGATCCTGATGGTAAGTTGTTCTGGTGACCAAAATAGGAATGCTAGGAGGCGTTGGCTGATGAGAACCTATCAAATTTTTTTAATCGAAGATGAATTTGCCCATCATTATTATGGAAGAGAAAAGCTATTTTTCAATTTGTTTTTGGAGTATATTCAAGCAAGGGGCAGACTGAAGAGTATTTTGCAAAAACAAATCGAATTTGTCACCAAAACAGTCCCCATTATCCAGTTGCAGGTAGCTATTGAACAACGTTTACAAAAAAAGATGAATTTTTGGTCTCAAAATGGTAAATACTATTTAGAAAAAACAAACGGATCAAGTAAAGCCGTTTTAATCATCCAGGATGAGTCCATCACACTTAAAGCTGAAGGAGACTATGAAGCGGAGACAGCTTTTTTTGAATGCATTCGAAAATATGAAGCGAGTTTTCTGGCCATTGATTTTGAACACGAAAAATACGGTTGGTTAAAACCGATAAAAGAAAGAAAATTTGTCTAAATGGGGGACTTTTCGGTAGCGGGTATTGTATAATAACCTTTGGTCTAGTACACTGATGTTAGACAACACGAAGGAGGAAATAGTATGTGGGTTTACATTCTAGTTGGCGTACTGGCATTGATTGCTGGAGTAGTGCTGGGATTTTTCATCGCTCGTAAATACATGATGGATTACTTAAAGAAAAATCCGCCAATTAACGAACAGATGCTGAAAATGATGATGATGCAAATGGGTATGAAACCATCCCAAAAGAAAATTAATCAAATGATGAGCGCCATGAATAAACAACAAACAAAATAATAAGCATGAAAGACCGCTATTATAACCTTGTTTTTATAAAAAGATAGGATAAATGTAAAGTTATAACGATAAACCACGTAAGGATCGAACCTTCGATTGATTTAAGTGATAATTAAGTTTATCTTCCTTTTTAAACGTAAAGCCACTTTTCCTGGACGAGTTTCAGGAAAAGTGGCTTTTATTTTGGAGTTGGGATATCATTGGTAACAATTTATGAGAATGGCAAGCAATAAGGTTTTATAGGAACTAGAAGAGAAGCGATAGTGGACATGAACTTGTGAACAAAGCTAAATAGCTTGAACAACAGTACCTGGAGTCAATAAATTCAGTAACCTAAATATATCAGTGCTATGTCCCTGAATTTGAGTGTCTAGTGTGCAGTTATAATAAAGTTGTTTAATTTACAATAAAGTTATATAAAAAATAATAAAGTTGTTTACTGCTTACAGAACTCCCTCAGTTTAATAGATAATGCTCACGAATAAGCCAACTTTCGTTAATAATGTGAATGGAAATTTACGCTGCTAGTTGTTCAAGAGGGAAGACCATTTCCGGTTTATAGGCAGAGCCATTACGAGCAATCCCTACTAGGACACGGGCGAGTTTT